>JAHZGA010000017.1 GCA_019421005.1 bacterium
AAGGCTGCATATCCTATTGATAACCCTAATATCATTACACTTAATATTATTATAACTACTTTCTTATTCATATATAATCATCCTCTCTTTTTTTATTATTCTCAATAATAATATTTTTAACCACTAAAAAGCCATAGTAAAAATTAATCTACCATGACCTTATTAGATTTTATATTAGATAGTTTTATTTCAGAATAAAGTATACTAGCAGTACACTTTACCCCCTCTAGGTAACTATTAGTTAACTTTGTTTTATAATTATTTTTATTATTTAATTTAATCATATTAGTTACCTCCTCATATCTTAATTCAATTATATATTTTTTTATTAAAAATGTAAATACTTTTTAACAACTTTCTTTCACATCATAAATAAAATTATCATCTTTTTTAGTAATAACTACACATACATCCTTATTTTTAATTTCACTAGTATCAATATATTTTTCTAAATCTTTTAAACCAATATTTTTACTTTTTCCATCTTCAGGTAATAAATCTATATTATCAGTTACCCAATTTTGACTAGCAGCTTTTATATTAGATATTTGGGCTTCTTTTAAAGTATCTTCACTTTTATCAATTGAATTACTTACTTTTGTATAAGTAAATAACATTAATAAGCCTAATATAATTAATACTGCTAATGTTTCTATTAAAGTAAATCCCTTTTTCAAATTTTCACTCTTTTCTATATATACTTATAATTTTTTCAAAAACCTTTATTCCATCTACTGCTGAAGATGTTATTCCTCCAGAGTATCCTGATCCTTCTCCTATAGGATAAATTCCTAATACATTTGAACACATATCAATAGTTCTAATAATTCTAATTGGTGATGATGTTCTAGTTTCTATTCCTGCTAAAATAGCATCTGAAGAGGCAAAACCAGCTATTTTTTTATCAAAATATAATATTCCCTCTTTTAATGAATCAGCTATATCTTTGGGTAAAATTTCATTTAAATTAGATAAAATATAATCACCTTTTAAAATAGGTTCTATTGTTCCTAATTTAGTTGTTTTTTTATCATCAACAAAATCTTTAAATAATTGAATTGGTATTTTACCTTGACCAATTTTATAAGCTTTTTCTTCTAATTTTTTTTGATATTCAATTCCTGCAAATAGATTTTCTCCATAATCATTTTTATTAACTGTTACTACAATCGCACTGTTGGAGTTAGATGTATCTCTAGCATGATTACTCATTCCATTAATAACTAATCTATTTTTTATACTAGATGCATTAACAACATAACCTCCTGGACACATACAAAATGAATAAATACCTCTTTTATTAGAATTATAGGTTAATTTATAATCAGCTGGTGGTAGATTTTTATAATAACTTCCATATTGATTTTTATTAATTAAATCTTGTTTATGTTGAATTCTAACTCCTACTGCAAATGGTTTATTTTCCATTTTTAAATATTTACTCAACATTTTAATTGTATCAAATGAACTATGACCAATTGCTAAAATTAATACTTCACAATCAAGTTCTAAAGAGTTATTTAAAACAACCTTTTTAATTTTGTTATCTTCTATAACTAAATCAGTTAAACAAGTATTATAATAAAATTTTCCACCATTTTCTATTATCTTTTCCCTCATATTAATAATAACATTTCTTAATTTATCAGTACCAATATGAGGTTTATTTAAATATTTTATTTCTTCATCTGCACCATTGGCAACAAAAATATTTAATACTTCTTTTATTCTATTATTTTTATCTTTTATTTGAGTATTTAATTTTCCATCTGAAAATGTCCCTGCACCACCTTCACCAAATTGAACATTAGAGTTTTCATTTAAATTATTTTTTGACCAAAATTCTTGAACCGTTTTAACTCTTTGTTCTATCTTTTCGCCTCGTTCAATAATTATAGGATTATATCCATTTAAACTTAAAAGATATGCACTGAAAAGTCCAGCTGGTCCACTTCCTATAATTATGATATTATTGTTTAATTTTTGACTACCAGTTATTTTATATTCATATAATTCATTAGGACTTAATAAAACATCAGGTAGTTTTTTATTTAAAATTAATTGTTCATTTTTTAATAAAACATCAACTTCATAAATATATCTTACTTTTTCTCTTGCATCAATTGATTTTTTAATAATCTTTAATTCTAATAATTCATTATTTTTAATTTTTAGTTTTTCAATTACTTTCTTTTTTAAATCATCTAGATTATGATTAACTGAAACTTTAACTTGTCTTACTCTTATCATTTCATTCTCCCTACAATTAAAGCACTTATCCAGGCAAAAGCTAAATTATATCCTCCACAAATACCATCAACATCTAAAAGTTCTCCAATTAAATATAAATTTTTAGTTTTTAAAGATTCCATTGTATAAGGATTAATTTCATTTAAAGGAATACCTCCTGTACATACTTGAGCTTGAGAAAAGTCATTATAGCCTATTATTTCTAAATTAAAACTTTTAAAATTAGTAGTTAAATTATTTTTTTCTTTTTTAGTTAATTCATCATAATTTTTTTTAGGATTTATATTACTTTTCTTTAGTAAGAAATTAACTAATTTATAGTTTAACAAACTATCAAATAATTCACTTATATTTCTATTAAGTAATAGTTTATTTCTTTCATTTAAAAAACATAATAAATTATCTATATTAGGTAAAAAATCAATTTTTAATTCTACTTTTTTAGAGTTTTCTAAACTTCTTGATACCAAACTACTTAAGTTAAAAATACAAATACCACTTATACCATAATCAGTTAATTGGGCTTCTCCACTACTTTCTTTAACTTTTTTAGAATCTATATATAAACTAATTTGGGCATCTGTTCTTATTCTAGCCCATTCATTAAATTTACCTGATGCTTTTAGTCCAACTAATGCTGGTAAGGGTTTAATTATTTTATGATTAAATTGTTTAGCTATTTGATATCCAATTCCATCCGAACCAGTTTTAGGCATAGCTTTAGATCCAGTTGCAAGAATAAGTTTTGATGCTTCTATTCCATTTACAATAAAATGTCGATTTTTTATTGTTATATTTTCTATTAATGTGTTCTTAATAATATTGACCCCTAAATTTTTTGCTTCTTTTAAAAGAGCATATTGGATACTTGAAGCCATATTAGAATAAGGGTAATAACAACCATTTTTAATTCTTGGAATAATTCCAATTGAATCAAAGAATTTTAATGCTTCTTTTTGATTTTCTTTAGTTATTATTTCCTTTAAAACATCATAGTCATTTGAGTAATAATCATCTATTTTAATTGATTCATTAAAGTAATTACATTTTGAATTTCCAGTTAATAATAATTTCTTACCTACTTCACTGTTTCTTTCAAAAATAGTAACTTTATGATTATTACGCGCTAAAGAAATCGCGCTTACTAGTCCAGATGCTCCACCACCGATTATAACTATCAATCTAACCACCTCTTCAATAAAATTATAACAGTTTAAATTAATTTTAACAAGTTATTAAAAATTTTTATGAAAAAAGATTGACTTTTAAAAAAAAGATGCTAGAATATATTTCTAAATTTAGGAGTGTTTCCTAGATTAATTTTAAAGGAGGTTTGTATGAAAAAACAAGCGAAGAAATTTATTTTTACATCTATTGCAATGATAGTTTTCATTTTCGTTGGATGTCTAGCTTCAGCAATTAGTGAAAATGGAAAAATCAATTTATCAAAAACAAGTACCAAAGTTTATGATGAAGTTACAAATGACAACTTAGAGTATGGAAGAAAAGCTAAAGTAAATTTAAGTATCGATGCTAATCCATATACTGAAACTGCTAGTACTACTGGAAAATTAGATATTGTTTTAGTATTAGATGGATCAAACAGTATGAGTTATGGTCCATATGGTAAAAATGATAATTCAACTAGTAGATTATCTTCTGCAAAAGATACAACTAATAGTTTCATCGAATCTATTATGACAGATAATGATGATATTAATTTAGGTTTAGTTGAATATGGAACTAATGTTAAAGCATCTCTTGGTATGACTACAAATAAAGTTGTAGCTAAAACATATACTAACAATTTATCTGCTAAAGGTGGTACTAACTTACAAGCAGGTATTAAGGCTGCTAATGATTTACTAGATAAGGATGGCCGTAAAGACGCTAAAAAGGTTGTTATCATTTTAACAGATGGTATTCCTACATATTTCAATTATACTGATAAACATGGAAATACATCTTTAAAAGGAACAGGTAACACCAATGATGCTGTTTGTGTATCTGGTTTTGGTTATAACTGCGTTAGAAAAAGTCCATCTGAAGCTGCTAAAGAAGTTTTAGATAACTTAAAATCTGATTATAAAGATGCCGATGTTTATACTATTACATTCGGTAATGAAAGTGAAGCTGCTAGTATTTTAAAGGATATTAATCCTGAAAATAAAAACCCTATTTATGAAAATTTAACTGCTATTGATGGAAAACAATTAAAAGAAAAATTTGATAAAATTATTACTCAAACAAAAAATATTATTGGTAAAAATAGTGTTGTTACTGATACTATTCCTAACACTTTTACTTTAACAACAGAATCAATTACTGATTTAACTAATAAAGGTGTTATTATCACTAATAATGGTGATGGTTCAACTACTCTAACATGGAATGTTGGAAATATTGAAGCCAATAAAGAAAAAAGTTTAACTTATGAAGTTGTAGCAAATGATAATTATCATGGTAGTATGTTTACTAATACTAAAGCTACATTATCTACAACAGTTGATGAAAGTAATCCATATTATGATAAAACTAATCTAAAATTAGATTTTGATAAACCTACTGTTGAAATTCCTGCTATTACAAAGGATGATCATTACAGTAATAATCCATCATATATTGGATATGGTGAAGAAATTATTAATGGTAGTTCTATTTTAAATAATGATTTAAATAAAAATATTTTAACTGATAAAAAATCTAATTCTATGACAGTTAATGATGAAATTGTTGTTGATGAAAATGAAAATACAGTTAAAAATTTAGATGGAACTTACAACATTTATAAAGATGGAGTTTTACAAGGAAAATTAAAAATGAATGAAGATGGAACATTCATATTTACACCTTTTGTTACTGGTGAAGTTACATTTACATATCATATAAAAACAACTATCAATGAATTTTTAGAAACAGAAAATGTTTATAGTAATAGTTCTTTAGTTACATTAAAGATTAATGAACGTAAAACTTTAAATATAAGTGGCTCTAAAATTTGGAATGATAATAACAATCAAGATGGTTTAAGACCTGATAAAATTAAAGTTGGTTTATATCAAAATGGTAATTTAATTAAAGAAATAACTGTAGAAGATGATTGGTCTTATTCATTTAATAATTTATATCGTTATGAATTAGGTCATGAAAATGATGCTGATTATGAATTTAATTATACTGTTAAAGAGTTATCAAAAGTTGATAATTATACCACTTCTTATGATGGATATGATATTATTAATACCCATGAAGTTATTAAAATTAATATAAATGGTTCTAAAACTTGGGTTGATAATGATAATCAAGACGGTTTAAGACCTGATGAAATCAATATTAATTTAATTGGTAAAGTTGGTAATGAAACTGTTGTTAATAAAAGTTTAAGTATTACTGCTAGTGATAACTGGAGTTATTCATTTAGTAATTTAGATAAATATTATAATGGTAAAGAAATTAGTTATTCAGTTGTTGAAGATGAAGTTGATAATTACTCTACTTCTTATGATGGATACAATATTACTAATACTCATGATCCTATTAAGATTAAAATTAATGGCGAAAAGAAATGGGTTGATTCAAATAATTTTGATGGTTTAAGACCTGATGAAATCAACATTAATTTAATTGGTAAAGTTGGTAATGAAACTGTTGTTAATAAAAGTTTAAGTGTTACTGCTAGTGATAACTGGAGTTATTCATTTAGTAATTTAGATAAGTATTATAATGGTAAAGAAATTAGTTATTCAGTTGTTGAGGATGAAGTTCCTTATTATGAAACAAGTTATGATGATGAAAATCCATTTATCATTATTAATACTCACAATCCTAAAAATATCACAGTAAGTGGTTCTAAAACTTGGGTTGATAATGATAATTTATATGGTCATCCTGATAATATTACAGTTATTTTAACTGGAATGGTTGATGATGAAGTTATCATTTCTAAAGAACAAGCTATTGGTTCTAGTGATAATTGGGAATACAGTTTTGATAATTTACCTGAATATAGTAATGGAAAATTAATTAATTATACAATTAATGAGAAAGCTGTTAAAGATTATGATACTACAATTGATGGATACGATATTATTAATACTTACAATCCTGAAACTATTGATTTAAATGGTGTTAAGGTATGGAATGATAATGATAATCAAGATGGTATTAGACCTAATGAAATCACTGTTGAATTACTTGCAAATGGTCAAAAGGTAGCTCAAACTACTGCAAGTGCTGAAAACAATTGGACATTTAGTTTTGAAAATCAAGTAAAATATGCCAATGGTGAAGAAATCAATTATACTATTAATGAAGTAGATGTTAATGGATATACTAGTGAAATAAAAGATTTTACAATTACTAATACTCATACTCCTGAAACTATTTCTTTCAAAGTTATTAAGGAATGGGATGATTATAATAATCAAGATGGTATTAGACCTGATGAAATTAATATTAAATTAATTGGTACAGTTAATGGTGAAGTTATTGTTTCTAAAGAAACTGTTGTATCAGTAAATGATAATTGGACTTATACTTTTGATAATTTAGATAAATATTATCATGGTATAGAAATTAAATATTCAATTATAGAAAGTAGTGTTGATGGATATGTTCCTACTATAACAGATCCAATTAGCGTTGATAAAACTACTACTTCAACTATTAAAAATACTCATGTTCCTGAAAAAGTTAATATAACAATTAATAAAAAATGGGATGATTATGATAATAAATATAATTCACGTCCTGATAGTATTATTGTTAAGATTTTAGCAAATGGTAATGTTATTGAGGTAATAACTTTAAGTAAAGATAATAACTGGACTTATACTATAAGTTTAGATAAGTATTCTAATGGTGAAGAAATCATCTACACTGTTTTAGAAGAAGAGGTAGATAATTATTATGCTAGTTATGATGGTTTTGATATTACTAATCATTATAAATCACATGGTAAAACCGAAGGAAAAACTGAAGTTAAAAGTGAAATTATGCCACCTCATACAGGAGTAGATAATAATTCTAATGGACTATATTTAATAATTTTAAGTTTTATATTAGTTGCAATTAGAAAGATGTTTTAAAGGCTGAATAAAATTTTATTCAACCTTTTTTGTTTTTAATATTTTTTGATACAATAAATATTTAAATTATATTAAAAAATAGTGAAAAATTTAATCACTATTTTTTAGCTAATTTGAGAACTTTCTATTAAGGAAACTATTTTTTCAAAAGTCTTAATGTTGCTTTTTCTTAATTTATTATGTGTTATTAAATTATTAATTTTTTGAAGAGATAACCACTCTACTAACTCAACTTTCTCAACTTGTAGTTTAAGGTTATTTATATCAATATCTTTTTTTAAGTAATAGGTATCTATAAATACAATACCAAATTTTGATGTATCAATTAGTTTAAAGTTATCAGCTCTGATGTCAATACCTAATTCTTCAGATAATTCATTTATAATTGCATTTTCACTTGTTTATCCAGATTGTACATGCCCACCTGTAGTAGCCCAGACGCTTCCTTTTTCTTTAGAAGTTTTTTGAAATAAAAATTCGCCTTTTGAATTTCTAATAAATATAATAACTAAATTTATATATCTATTTTTTGGAACTTGAGGTTTACCTTTAGGTCTAATAATTTTTTCTCCTGTTAAGTTTTTATTTTCATCATATAAGTCTAAATATTCCAATTTCATATTCTCCTTTCATTTTTTTAATAAGTATAATAACTATTTTATCTTCCATTCATTTTAGTTATAAAACTTTTTAAGTTTAGATATACAAAAAACCATTTCTATATTTTAAAAATGGTTTTTATTGTTTTTAACTTGATGAATTTTGTGGATTAACTATATCTTCTATTGGGTCTTTATTATCTCCGGTATTAGTTCCGCCTCCACCTTCACTTGGATCTTGACTAGGATTATCACCATCAGAATTATCATTATCTTCAGTATCTTTTTCTTTTTCTTCATCATCTTTAACGGTATCTTTTTTATCTGTTTTTTCTTCAACTTTTGTATCATTACCAACGTATTCACTTTCAACAACGGTAATAGTTAAACCACTAGATTTACTTATTTCATCAACATCCATATCAGCTGGTAAACTTTGATCTATTATTTGACCAATTCGTTGTGATGGATAAGAAGCGCTTACATATTGAATTTTTAATGGTATTCCATATCTACTACAGAAGCTAGCAGCAACAGAGCTATCATCTCCAATGAAGCTTGGTAATAAAGCAATTCCACTTTCATTATATTCGCCTTTACCAATAATTACTTCTTCATAAGGTTGGTCAACCGAAAAGCTAAATGTTTTTTTAACTTCACGTTTAGAGTTTAAATTGTTTTTCATAGCTTTTACAACGTCTTCAATACTTCCTTTATATGGAACAAAGTTATATAAGCTTAATCCTGTTCCACCTCCACTGGCACTGCTATAGTCATAAATATATTGATCATAGCCACTTAAATATAGTCTTTGGAAGCTTATTAAGTCAGTTATACTTGTGCCTTCGTTATTAACGGCTAATTCTTTAGCAATATTATAGAATGATAATATTTCAGTAGTACTCATATTAGTTTCCATATTATTACTAATAGTATCTAAAATTCCATTTATTGTTTTTAAATCTTTTATATCTTTAAATTTATTAAGCAATCCTTGAACAACTAGTTGTTGATTTTGACCTCTAACAAAGTCATTAATTGTTTTTCTATGTCTAGATAAAGCAAGAGCTTGTTCCCCATTTAATGTTTGCATACCTTTATTCAAACATATTTCATTTGAAAAATCACGGTTACTATCTTGTTCACAAAATTCTATCGGTACATCTACATCAACGCCACCTAAAGCATCTACTAGACTAACTACTCCTTTAAAGTTTATTTTAACAAAGTAGTCTATATCTATACCTGTAAAGTTTTCAATAGTACTCATCATACATTCTTCACCATACCAAGCGGCATGAGTTATTTTATTTTTTCTTTTTCCATTGAAGCAAGCTATTGGAACATAAGTATCACGAGGGATACTTAAGATTGTTGTATTTAATGTTTTAGGATTAAATGTTATTAACATTAAGGCATCGCCATTGAATGATGCATCAGCAATATTTTCTTCTTCAGAGTCTACACCCATTAATAAAATTGTAAATGGTTCAGTTAGTTTACCACCGCGGTTAACTTTAGTTTGTTTTTTGACTTTTTTAGTTTGCGTATAAATTATTTTAGTAGTTGTTTCTATATCTTCATAACCTTCCATATTTTTAAACATAGTTGGATATTTAGTTGGTAAGAAAATATATTCAATTTTGTTATCTTGTAAATCATTAATCATATCAATATAATTGTCATAATCAATTATTTTATTTTTTAGTTTGTTCTTTTTTATTATTTCCTTTGGAATTGTGTTACCTTCAAGGTTGTTTTTGTCTTTAATCATACCAATCGATTTAGAACCAATGTCGTTTATTGATTCAGCTTTATTACTAGTTAATGTAACAATACTAGAAGAATATGTAGTATATCCACTTGTAGTTACGTTACTTATTTTTCCATAAACGTTATTAAAGTTATATGTAATAAAACTTAATGCTCCTAAATATAGTATCATAATTAATAGCAAAATAATAAATGGAATATTTTTACCTTTTTTTAATATTTTTTTTCTAATTACAAAAAATATGAAAATTATAAAAATTAATGCTCCTATTCCACAAATTCTAAAAAAAGTTTCAATATCTTTTAATAAATAAATTAAATATATTAAATAAGCACTACAAACAATAATAAGTAGTAAAGTCAAAAAAGATATTATTCTTTTTCCTTTATTCTTTTTGCTTTTTTTCATTATTAAGCCTCCTTATTGTACTTATTTATTATACCCTAATTTTAATAAATAGACAACATTTTTAGAAAAATTTTTGTGTCTATGTTGTCAACATAATTTTATATTTGTATATAATAATATAGAAAAGCACCTAAAAAGCATTTACAAATAATACTTTTTTTGTTATAATTTATTTGTATGGGGCCATAGCCAAGTGGTAAGGCATGGGACTGCAACTCCCCGAGCGCCGGTTCAAATCCGGCTGGCCCCTCCATTTATTTGCAGGTGTAGTACAACGGTTAGTATATGGCCTTGCCAAGGCTAGGATGCCGGTTCGATTCCGGTCACTTGCTCCAGATTGTATTTAGTCGAACTTTTTAGTTCGATTTTTTAATACATAAATTGTGATGGTCGAAAAGTAGTCTAATTAATTGATAACATTTTTATTTTTATACATAATCTTAAGTTTGACAATTATACAATATAAAATCTCTCACAATTTAATTATGACATATTTACCAAAACTAATTTTCTTCTTTTAATTCAAAAAATTTCTTTTCTTCCTCAATAGCAGTAATTAATTCTTGTTCTGTTGGCATATGTAATTTATATTCAGAAGAAAATATTGTTTTATTATCTTCAGGAAGAGTATATTTTACAACCGTTTCATTTTTGTTTGTTGATAGCAATATTCCAACTGTTGGATTTTCATTAGTTTCTTTAATTTCTCTATCGTAATAATTAACATACATTTGCATTTGCCCTATATCTTGGTGTGATACTTTTCCAATTTTTAAATCAATAATTACAAAACATCTTAAAAGCCTATTATAAAAGACTAAATCTGGGTAAAAATGGTCTTCTTCTAGTGTTAATCTTACTTGATTTCCAACATAACTAAATCCTTTACCTAATTCTAATAAAAATTTCTTTAAATGTTCTATAATATTCTTTTCTAAATCAGATTCTAAATAATCTGTATTTTCTTTTATATCTAAAAATTCCAATACAAAAGGGTCTTTGACCAAATCTTTGCCTGTTTTTAATATTTGCCCTTTTACAGATAGTTCTAATATTTTTTCTTTATCAGCAGATAGTGTTAATCTTTCATATAATAATGAATCTCTTTGCCTTTGCAGTTCTCTAACACTCCATTTAGAATTAATACATTCATTTATATAAAAATTTCTTTTAGGCTCTTCTTCAATTTTTATAAGTTCTAAATAGTGGGACCAACTTAATTGCGACGACACTGTTGTCGCAATTGGAAAACAAATATAAAATTTTCTCATCCTTTCTAGATTTCTTTTAGAAAATCCTTTACCAAATTCATTAGTTAGTTTTTGAGATAATTTATCTAGTACAGCATCACCATAACTTGCTCTTTCATCACCTTGCTGTATTTCCATAATTGCTTTTCCTATATTCCAATATAAATTAAGCATTTCTGTATTTACAGTTTGATAAACTTTATTTCTACTACTTATAACTAAATCTTTGATGTTATCAAAAATATTATTTATTTCATTATCATTATCTATTAATTTATTACTCATTAGTTTCCTCCAATCATTTATATATTAAAGACTTCATATGCATAAATTATACAATAAATATAAGAATATTTCCATACTATCATTGAAATTTAATATAAATTCATATATAATATTTTTTATAAATAAATTTTAGTGTATAATAATATTGTGGTGAAGATATATGAATAATCATTTAATAAATTCACGTGATACAGTTATCTTTGATATTTTAAAAAATTATGAAGAAAGCTTTATTAACAATCTGCGTGATTTTGATAAAACAATGAAGAAAAAATTAATGTTAGAACATATTAATTATAACGATTTAAAGACTATTTTATCTCCTGGAAATAAAGGTGATATTGCTTTCATTTTTGACTATACAAAGATTGATAACTGTTTATATGGAGAATATCTATTAAAGTTAATAATGAAAAAATTATATAATGATAACTTTTGTTTTTTACATGGTGATTATTGTATTTATTCAGCAAATTCACAAGAAAAGAATATTAAAATTAAAGAACTTAAAAAATCTCTATATGAAGAATATAATACAATTTCAGATCCTTCATCTCTTTATATAATGTATTTTACAAATATTGGAATCACCAAAGCAAAAGATATTAATAATTATTTAAAAGAAATAGAAAAATCATACATAGGATTTTCAGAATTAAATCTTAATGGAAATTTTAAAACTATTTTATCTACAATCTTAAGCCAGTCCTTTATAAAACATAACAAAAACATTATAGAACCTAGTCCAAATACTAAATATATAGAAAAGAATGATTGTCCAAATTTTCTTATATTAAAGAATTATGATTATAAATTTTTTAACATAAATTCAGACTACTATAATATTTTCCTAGAATATAAAATACCTTCGACAATAAAACATAATGATAAAGATTTATATTATTCTTTAAAGTATTTAAATAACGATATTAACGATAAAATAGTAAAAGATTTAAATATAATAATTACTAAAGAAAAAATATCATATTTATTAAAACAAAAAGAATATATTTTTAACAAATGGAATATAAAAGATATAAATGAAATTAGAGATTTCTTAATTATAAAAATTAAAGAAGCTTTAGCACTTGGTGAAATATTTGATTTAGATTTTATGGATGAATATGATACCTTTAAATTTAATATATATATAGAACATTTAAATAGAAAGTATAAAATTGGTTTAAAATTATTGATAGATAAAAAAGAGTTATTTTTTATAACTTTAACTTCAATTGATAAATAGTTTTGCATAAAAAAACTAGTACATAATACTAGCATTGACAATTATCATAAAATAGTACCACATATATGAACTCTATTCAATTTGAATATTCACGTTTAGTACATGAATGTTTATATAGAAAGAATAGAGTTTTTTATTTTTAATTTTTAGTTAATGATAAATCAAATATTATTTAAGTCCAATATCTATATAAATTTTTCCAATTGTTTAAAAAATATCTTCTTATGTTATTTCACTATGTATTTTATAATTCTATTATAATTTTTTCCCCTGCATCGTATCAGTTGGATTCATAAATGTATTTATTTTTTTCATATCAATATTTACATCAACACCTTTACCTATTCCTTTTAATTTTTCATCAGAAAAAAGATTTATTAATTTCAACATATAACCATCTCTCATTTCTACATTGTCTTTAAATGCCAATTCAATATTCTTACTTAATTCATTGAAAATAATATTAACAGCATCAACTTTTTTGTAATGTTTTATAGTATCTTTTAAATTCTTCTCATCTTTATCTATTCCCATATCTATAAACATATTTGTAATAAGAGAGGAAATTCCCTCTTTAAATTGAACATCTGCAACATATTCTTCATACATCAAATTTCCATTTTTAGCTATATTTAATAATTCATCTTGATTATACGTAAATATAATTCTATCAATTTGACTTTGATTTAAATCATCGGGAAATGAAGAAATTAATCGCTTAACAAACTCTACATTTTTTTCATAATTTGATTTTCATATTTATCACTACCTTTATATAAAAATATCATAAAATTTAAAACTTTCCTATTAAATGTTTCATTGATAAGTCTATTTTAACTACTATTTTTCTAAATCTTTAAGATGAATATTCCAACTTACAAGGTGTTCATATATTTTTTCTACTGGTACACCTAAAATATTATAAAAACTACCATCTATTGTTTTTATGAAATTAGAAACTATAGTTTCAACGATAAAACCTGAAGCATATAAAACTCCTGGTTCATTTTCCATATAATAATCTATATCATCCTCACTAATTTCATTTAAAGTAATTTTAGTTTCCTGAAAATCTTGGATTATTTCATTTGTGTATTTATTAATTAAAGCAATACCTGTTATTACAGACGTTGTTTTACCTGCAGAGTTTTTTAAATTATCTCTCGCTTCTTTTAAATTTTTTGGTTTTTCTAATATTTTCCCATTTGCATAGACAACTGTATCAATTCCTAATATAATTGATTGTTCTACTTTGTTTTCAACGCTTTTTGCCTTTCCTAGTGATAAATCTTTCACATATTGATAAACATCCTTTTTATTTAATGATTTTTCTTCAAAATCACTATCAATTTTTAAATGATTTATTCCTACCTTGTCTAATATTTCATTTTTAAAAGTTGATGTACTTGCTAAAATTAATTTCATTTTTTTATTCTCCTTTTCTTTAGATTTTATAATCAGTTTGATTTTTAGAATGTTAATTTCTTTTAAATATATCCATCAATAATTCTACATTTGGAAATACAAGATTATTATGATATAACTATTCTTCTAGATATTTAAACTATAAATAGTATACTATAAAATGATAAAATTTTCTATAAATATATAAATTAAAATTAATTAATTAGAAAAAAAATAAAATTATTAATTTTTTATCTGTTCAATAATTTTATCTTTTAAATTACTTATTTCAGTATAAATTAGAGTTTGATTATCTATTAATTTTTTGTTTCTTTAAAAATAAATTAATGAATTATAATCAACAATTTTATTCAACACCTTTTTATATTTTTCTCTTAATTTTTTCAGTGGCATACATATCACTTTCTTCTACCATTTTTCTATGTTGTTCTAATAACATAACCTCTGATGGTGTTAAACCATAATCTGGATATTGTATTATTAATTCATCGTTTTCTTTATTCAAATTTTCCATTATTTTTTTTTTTCCTTTGCTATATCATAAAAAGTTATATTTGTCATTTTTTTATTACTTATAACTATTTTTTCTTTGTAAGTTTTCTTCAATATAAATACTGAAATTATACTAGTTAAAATCAACTTTATAAAAATATATTTAAATATTAATCTTTAGTATTTATACTCATAGGACTACTTACCATTTACTAAAAGTCATGTTATTGTAAATCTTTTCTCATATCTTTTTGCTATCAATTCAAATAGTAAATTTGCTCCTTGTTTATCTACAGGAAGATAACCTATTTCGCCTATTATTAACAATTTTACTACTAATTATCAAAAGTCCAATCTTTTTTCGGCAATATCATCAAATAAGTATTAATGGTTATTCCATTTTTTTGATGTGTGTTTTTTAGTTCTTTATATTCTTTGAATCCAAGGCATTTAGCAAATGATGCTGATTTCTTATTTCCAGTGTCATAACCAATAATTATATTAGAATATCCTATTTCAAATAAATAATCGATAACCCTGCTTACTGCCTCTTTCATATATCCTTTACGCCAATAATTAGGATGCATATTAAACGAAAGCTCAATTGAGTTAATATTTTCAATTTCCCGATCTGCTGTTATATTTGCAATAGGAGTTCCATCTTTTAAATATACATACCAATCAAACATTTTATTTTTTATACATTTCTCATAATACTTATCATAATCAACCCCAATAAAATCAATAGGAGTTTTCACTTTTTCTATAACGTCTTCTCCACCTATGCCTCTACATTTGAGCATGTCATATTCATATATCTTAATGCAGTCTTTAGAAGTTCCTTTTTTTATTATCAATCTATTTGTAGTTAATTCTTTAGTGTCATATTTTTTTATTAATTCTTCGTTTTCTTTATTCAAATTTTCCATTATTTTTTTCTTTTCCTTTGCTATATCATAAAAAGTTATATTTGTCATTTTTTTATTACTTATAACTATTTTTTCTTTGTAAGTTTTCTTCAATATAAATACTGAAATTATACTAGTTAAAATCAACTTTATAAAAATATATTTAAATATTAATCTTTAGTATTTATACTCATGGGACTACTTATATTACCACTAGTATCTTTAATCCGTACATAATACTTTTTATTATGATAAACTGAAATTGAAGCTGTATTGTTTTCAATTTTTTTCCAACAAATACTAGCGCTATCAGGAGTACTTCTAGTTGATTTAACACAATATTCAACCGTATCACCAGAAGTTGTTATATTTAATCTATTATTTTTAATATCTAATGCCTCTACTTTAGCGCTCATCTCATCTTCAACTTTAACATAATAAGAATTACTTTCATTATTTCTAGGTAACAAATTGATAACCGCAACCATAATAAATACACATAAAATTATTAACCCTGATAAAACAATAAATGATGCAGAATTATTATCTTTCATTCTTTCACCTCCACATAATCTTTAAATAATTTAACATATAACGGTTTAACTATTTCTCCTAAAATAAAAGTACCAAAACATATACCTAAAACAATTAAAACATTATTTATACCTATATTATCTACAATAAAGAATTTAGATATTCCTGTAGTTAAAATTATAACTTGAACTAACAATAGAATTAAAATACCTATTGATAAATTTCTATTACTAAATATATTCTTGTTTAAAACTGATTTTTTTAAGTTTCTACAAGAAAATGAATACAATAATTCATTTACAATTAAGTAAATAAACATTAGTGAACCTGCTATATTAGCGTCTTTAGTTTTAGCAAAATATATGAATAATGTAATCATAACTACTGATTTAAAAATAGCGCTTACAACTATTTTAGAAGTTAAAAATGGTGTAAAAAAACTTTTACTTGATTTATTAGATGGAATATTATCCATCACATCATCAGGTTTTTCAAATGCCAGCATTATTGCTGGTATAGAATCTGTTACTAAATTAATCCATAATAATTGTAAAGTAGTAAACATTTCCATATTTAATAACATTGAAACAAATACCAATATAACTTCAACAATATTTCCAGCCAATAAATATAAAATAACTTTTTTAATATTAGAGGTTATCCTTCTACCTTCTTCAACTCCATTTACAATAGTTGAAAAACTATCATCAACTAATATACAGTCGGCAACTTTTTTTACAACTTCTGTTCCAGTTATTCCCATACCAATTCCAATATCAGCTTTTTGAATTGCTGGAGCATCATTTACGCCATCACCAGTCATAGCAACTACATATCCTTGACTTTGCAATGCTTCAACAATCCGAAGTTTTGTATTAGGACTAATTCTTGCATATACTTGATAATATTTTACTGCTTCTGCAAGTTCATCATCAGTCATTTTATCAACATCTTTTCCTTCAATTGCTTTATCTTCTACATCAATAATATTTACTGATGCTGCAATAGCTTTAGCAGTATTAATACTATCTCCAGTTATCATAATAGGTTTCAATCCCGCTTTATGACAAACTGCAATTGCATTTTGAACACTCTCTCTAGGTGGATCCATCATTCCAATTAATCCTAAAAAAATCATATATTTTTCTGGATTATCTATATCTTGATATTTATATGAAAACGCAAGTAACCTAAGAGATTTAGCTGATTGTTCTTTTTCAATTTCAAATATCTTTTTTCTATATTCAGGACTTATTATATATATTTCTCCATCTTGTAAATAATGGGTACAATTATTTATCACTGAATCTAAACTTCCTTTAGTAAATGAATATAATTTATCATCAATTTTATTTATAGTACTCATCATTTTTCTATCTGAATCAAAAGGATATTCTTTAACTCTTTCATCATTGGCAAGCTTATTTATTTTTTCTAAATATTTATAAATAGATACCTCTGTTTCATCACCCATATAACCATTTTCATTTTTATCTACATTTTGACAATTCCCTGCACATCTTAATAACATTTCAGCATTTTTTATATCATCTTCATCATTATATAATTTATCATTTACAAATATGGATTTTACTAACATTTTATTTTGAGTTATTGTACCAGTTTTATCAGAGCAAATAACATCTGTAGAACCAAGAGTTTCAACCGAAGCCATCTTCCTAATAATTACATTCTTTTTAGCCATTGCGGTCATTCCTAAAGATAAAATAATTGTTATTATTGATGACATTCCTTCAGGAATAGCTGCAACTGCTAATGATATTGATAACATAAGAATATCAAAAAAATCATTTTTCATAAGTAGACCTATACCCATCATTACAACAATAATTGCAAGTACTACATAAGTTAATACTTTACTAATTTGATTAACTTTCTTTTGAAGAGGAGTAATATCACTTTTTTTATCAATTAAACTTGTGGCAATTTTACCAAGTTCGGTTTTCATTCCGGTAGAGGATATTAAAGCGAAAGCATGTCCATTAGTAACTGTACAACCGGCAAATACCATATTTTTGCGCTCATACAATTCTTTTTCATCAATTATATTTTCACTATCTTTTTTAATTGATTTAGATTCTCCTGTTAAAGTTGCTTCATTAACTTCCAATCCTTCAGATTTTATTATTCTTCCATCTGCTGATATATAATCACCAGCAACTAGTTCTAGTACATCTCCAACGACCAATTCTTTAACATCAATAGATCTTTTTATACCATTTCTAATAACATAACTATTAGTTACAAACATTTTATTCAGTTCTTGAATTGCTACATCGGCTTTTTTTTCTTGAATAAAACTTAATACTGCATTAATAATTACAATTATAATTATAACTATTGAATCAACATAAGATTCATTACGAATATAAGATATAATTGCTGAAAACATTGATGCAAATATCAATAAAATAACCATGAAATCATTAAACTGTTCAAAAAATAATACAAGGTTTGATTTCTTCTTTTTTTCAGTTAATTTATTTTCGCCATTTTGTAATAATCTTTCTTTTGCTTCTTCTTCTGTTAAACCTATTTCACTAGTTTTTAATCTTTCATATAATTCTTCTACTGTTTCATTATATACATTTAATTTTTCTCTCATAATAACCTCTTCCATTCTTAAACATAGTAGGATGTTATAAATAAAATAATAACAAATATAAGTCCTAAAAATGCAAGTACAGTTCCAATATTTATAATAATATAGTAAATATTTTTCTTCATTGCATAACCACAATTTCTACAATATTTATCTTTATCTCTATTAATTCCTTTGCAATTATAACATCTTTTCATATAGCTCCATCCAATCTTAATTTAATAATATTTACTATTTCATAACTACTTCTAGAGCAATTATCCCCATGTAGATAATAATCATGTATTGCTTCAGCAATTGTTTCATCAGCAATTAATTTACCATTTTTCTTAACACTGGCATATTTTGAGATTGTTTGGGCAAATGAATCTATATCTAAATTCATATTATATTTATTATTAAAATTTTCTAATGCTTGATTAATAATTGTCATAGAAAGTTCTCCACTTTCAAATTTATTTAAAACATCATTAATTTTACCTTCATTTTCATTTGTTACCAATATTATATCTTCTAGGCCATTTTCTCTTAATAAAATTACAAAGGAAATATAATGTCCTAGTTCATGAGCAACTACACTTTCCCAGCTAGCATCTTTAACATACCATCCTTCTTCTATAACAGAATCTATAGGAGTATTTATTGTTTTGTCATTTAAAAAATAATAGATATTTAATAGAATTTGAGTTTTATTAACTTTATTATAATTTTTTATATCTTCATTAGGATTTACAAATTGAAACATTGGTTGAAAACGTGCAATATATTCCTGTTTCGTTTTAGCATTAGTAATTGATATATCTGTTAAAGCTCCTTTCATTTTAGGAAATAAAAAATACATTCTATCAACTACATTAGTTATTTTTTGAGCTTCTTTAGATGAAATATCACAAAAACTTACAACTGGAATAGAATTATTAATTTCAACATCATTTTGATATTTAAATGTTTCTACTTCATAGCCACATTTCCATCTTTGAGTATTTAAATCTTTCCTTATAAATTCTTTTGCTTCATCAATTTCAGTTATATTTATTTTATTATAGATGTTTTCTGTTTTAATAATTGAAGTACTATAACCATAAAGATAACTATCTACTTGCCTTTTTAAATAGAATAATGGTTTAAATAAATCATTTCCTCTAAAAATACACATTAGAAAAAACACAATAAATGTAATTGCTGTTATACCAAACATTACCGAAAAGTTATCATCTTTTTTTACAGCATCTCCATTCATAATATTATTTATGTTTTCTTTATTTTTTATAAATGTATAACCTTGAGCAGTCCAATGCCCACATTTATAACAAAAGTTATCATCTTTTTCAATTTCTAAAGCATCACAATTTTGATTTAAACATTTCATAGTTAATCACCATATAAAAAAACATCTATTATATAATAATTATAACACAAATAATAATAAATGCATAAATTTTTATTCATCATAAGTAAATCATTTGTAAAAAAATTTCTCTACTTCATCAAGTTTATTTTTAGAGTATTTTAAGTAATAATCATTAGCTTCTTCATCACTTTGTTCGGCAACAACTTTTGAAGAGTTAATTGGTGTTAAAACATAGCTTAATGGATAAGAATTAGCTTCTATTTTAAAATTTTTTTCTAGCTTTTTATATTTAAAAGGGATTTTGGTAATAATAGATTTTTGTTTTCCATCTTTATTAATAAATGTATATGACCTTATAATATATACTATTTCATTTTCTGATAAGTATTTGTTATCAATAATTGGTTTAATATAATCTTTTACATTAGCAATTATTTTTTCTTTTAAGATTATTCCATCATCAATTCCAACAATATAATCATAAATATTTTTATTTAAATTGTCATAAACATTCAATGCTTTTTGTAAAGATCTGTTTGTTATATCATATTCTTCTTTTTTATCTACAATTACTTCCTCTATATCATCTAGTGAGTAAAATTCAAAATCATAGAAGTTTTTAGTACCTAATAGTTTGGATACTATCTTAAATTTATCTTTATTTCTAGTCGCAATTAATATTTTTTTCATAATTTTATTCTCCTTTTACAAATCAATGATATCATTATTAAATTTAAAAAGCAATTGAATATTTAAAATATTTTTATTTCAATCAATCATAATTTTAATTTAATTTAATATTCTTTATTGAGAGGGTGATTTTATGAACAATAACTATCCTACTTTTCCAGGAAATCCAATTTATAGTGGTCAAATACCTACTCCTAATCAAACAACTGCTGCTAATTACAGCACTGAAATGCCACTTGAACAATCTTATATTGAAAATATATTAAGATTAAACAAAGGAAAACAAGTTCATATCCATATGACATTCCCAGATTCTAATGAATTTAGAGATCGTGAATTTTCAGGCATTATAGAACAATCAGGTAGAGATCATATTATTATAAGCGAGCCAGGGACTGGAAAGTGGTATTTATTATTAATGATATATGTTGATTTTATTACTTTTGATGAACCAATAAACTATAGTCAACAATTTGTTCCTAATAATTGATGAATTTAAAAAAACCATATCAATATATGGCTTTTTTTATTATTTACTGAAATGACATGATATATTGTCTATCTAAATTAGTTATTCTGGAAATCATATCAATATCAAATCCATTATTAAACATGTTTTTGACTACTTGATTTTCCTTTTGTTGCATACCTTGTTGTATTCCCTCTTGCATCCCTTGTTGTATACCACGTTGCATTCCATCTTCAACTCCAGAGTCATATCTATCTCTTTTGATAG
>JAHZGA010000018.1 GCA_019421005.1 bacterium
AGAAAATTTTATAAAGTTTTGTATTAAAATACTTGACTTTATTATGGGAGGAAATTATGAAAAAATTTACTAAAGAAATGGTTGATGATTATGCTGATAAATTATTAATTGGATTAACCGAAGAAGAAAATCAAATGGTTTTAGACGAATTTGAAATAATTGATCAAAATATTGACTTAATTAATGAAATTGAAAACATAAAAGATGTTGAACCAATGAGTCATTGTTTAGATGACTTTGTATGTGAATTTAGAGAAGATGTAGTAGAACCATCAATTCCAATAGATGAACTATTACAAAATTGTGACGAAATTAATGGTCAAGAAATTGAAGTACCACAGGTAGTGGGTTAGGAGGAACTATGAAATATATGGAAAAAAGCCTTGAAGAAATACATGAGGCCTTAAAAAACAAAGAAGTAACAAGTGAACAATTAATTCAAGAATCTTTAAAAAAATCTAAAGAAGTTCAAAAAGACTATAATGCTTTTGTAACTATTCTAGAAAATCCTGAACCTCAAGAAGTAACTGATGATATATTATCAGGGATTCCATATGGTGTAAAAGATAATTATAGCACTAAATCAGTATTAAGTACTGGTTCATCTAATACCTTAAAAGACTATATCCCATTTTTTACCGCAACTGCCATTGAAAACTTAACTAAAAAAGGTGCTGTTATGGTAAATAAAACAGCTATGGATGAATTTGGAATGGGAGGAACAGGTACAACATGTCATACTGGTGCTGTTTTAAACCCTTGGGATAAAACTCGTATGTGCGCAGGATCATCTGCTGGAAGTGCATGTGCAGTAGCAAAAGGAGTATATCCATATGCTACTGGAAGTGATACAGGAGATTCTATTAGAAAACCAGCCGCATACTGTGGAATAGTAGGATATAAACCAACTTATGGACTAATTTCAAGATATGGACTTTTCCCTTTTGCAAGTAGTTTAGATCATTGTGGTGCTTTATCAAGAAATGTTAAAGATGCCGCAATAGTGGTTGACGCTATGAAAGGAATTGATCCTAATGATATGACTAGTTGGGATTCCAGTAACATTGACTTAAAAAAATTAGAAACTGTTAAAAATAAAAAATTATGTTATGTTAAAGAAATTTGTGACATTGATAATTATCCTAATGCTTCTTCAGAACTAAAACAACATTTAGAAAATTTTAAAGCAACTTTAAAAAAATGTGAAGAACTTGGTTGGACTGTAGAAGAAGTATCAATTGATAAAAAATTATTACAAGCCGTACCTTCTGTATATGTAGTAATTTCATGTGCTGAAGCTACTTCAAACATGTCAAATTTAACCGGAATTATTTTTGGACCTAGAGGAGAAGGTAAAAACTATATTGAAATGATGAAAGATTATCGTACTAAAGGTTTTTCACCACTAATTAAAAGAAGATTTGTAATTGGTTCATATGTTCTCCAAGCTCAAAATAAAGATAGATATTTCTATAATGCTCAAAGGGTAAGAAGATTAATTGTTGACGAATGGAAAAAACTATTTAAAACATATGATGCTGTAATTCTACCAGTTGGAAGTGGTCCAGCTAAATATTTAGAAAATTCTAAAAATATGCTTGATAAAGATACACAAATATTAGAAGAACATCTACAAATAGGTAACTTTGGAGGTTTCCCATCAATTACTATACCGAATGGATTTATTTCTAACTTACCAGTTGGAATTAACATAACTGGTAATTGCTATGATGATTTAAATGTTTTAAACATGGCATATACTTTAGAAGGAAGCATGAACTATAAAAATCAAATTGCAAAGGAGGTAAATAATGGATAAATATAAAGTTTTAATCGGATTAGAAATGCATTGTGAAATAAGTAAAACTAAAACTAAAGTTTTTTCAAGTGCGGCTAATAACTACAGTGAAAACCCTAATACAAATATAAGACCTGTTGATATGGCTTTTCCTGGAACTTTACCAGTTGTAAATAAAGAAGCTGTAAAAAAAGCTTTAATGGCTAGTTTAATTTTACACTGTAAACAACCTGAATATATGTACTTTGAAAGAAAAAATTACTATTATCCTGACTTACCTAAAGGATTTCAAATTACCCAAGAAACTAAACCAATTCCAGTTGGTATCTATGGATATTTAGAATATGAAGTAGACAATGAAATTAAAAAAGTAAGAATAAATAATCTTCATTTAGAAGAAGATGCTGCTTCCCTTGTTCATGAAAACGGTTATTCTAAAATAAACTATAATCGTGCTGGAGTACCTTTACTAGAACTAGTAACCGAACCAGATATTCATTCTGCTAATGAAGCAGTTGCTTTTTTAGAAACAATGAGATCAATTTACCAATATACGGATATCAGTGAAGCTGATAGTAAAAAAGGTCAAATTAGATGTGATGTTAATGTTTCAATAATGGATAAAAATTTAGATGAAAATGACCCTAAAAACTGGGGAACAAAAATAGAAATTAAAAACGTTAATTCCTTTGGTGGCGTCAGGGATGCTATTAACTATGAAATTAAAAGACAAATAGAATTAAAAGAAGATGGCAAATATGATGAGATGGAACAACAAACAAGAAGATTTGATGAAGAAAGAGGTACTACTATATTCATGAGAAGTAAAGTAGATGCAATCGATTATAAATACTTTATTGAACCAAACTTACCAAAAATAAAAATAACTAAAGAATGGGTAGAAGAAATTAAAAAGCAAATTCCTTCACTTGCTCATGAGAGAAAAGAAAAATATATTAATGAATATGGACTTACTAATTATGATGCAACTATCATTGTTAAAGAAAAAGATGTTGCCGATTATTTTGAAAAAACTATTGAACTTAAATGTGAACCTAAAAGTTCTTCAAACTGGATTACAACTAATTTATTAGGATATTTAAATAAAAATGAATTAACTATAAATGATATAAAAGCTACTCCTGAAATGTTAGTTGAATTAATAAAACTAGTAGATAATAAAACTATTTCTTCAAAACAAGCTAAAGAAGTTTTTAGTATTATGATTGAAACAGGTAAAAAACCTAAAGAAATAGTTGAAGAAAAAGGAATGAGTCAAATTACTGATCAAAATGAAATTGTAAAAACTGCTAATGAAGTATTAGATGAAAATCCTGAAATAATTGAAAAATACAAAAGTGGTAGAACTAATGTTGTTGACTTTTTAGTAGGACAAATAATGAAAAAAACCCGTGGAAAAGCTAATCCAACTATGGCTAGAGAAACGATGTTAACGGAAATTGAAAAGAGGTGAATTAATGGAAAATATATATAGAAATAATTATTGTGGAAAAATAAGTGAAAATGATATAGATAAAAAAGTAAAAGTTGCTGGTTGGGTTGAAAATATAAGAGACCATGGAGGAGTTATCTTTGTTGATTTAAGAGATGAAACAGGAGTTGTCCAAATAGTTAGTAATGATGATAGCATTTTTAATAAATTAACTAAAGAATCTACTATTTCATTAGAAGGAATTGTTAGAAAAAGAGATGAAGAAAATTTTAATGATAAAATAGCAACTGGAACAATTGAAATATTAATAGAAGAATTTAATTTACTTGGAAAAGCTAAAAATGAATTACCATTTGAAATAATAAGTTCAACTCATGTTAATGAGGAATTAAGATTAAAATATAGATATTTAGATATGAGAAATAAAAAAGTTCATGATAATATAAAATTTAGAAGTGAAGTATTAAAATTCTTAAGAAATAAAATGGATAGTTTAAATTTTACAGAAGTTCAAACTCCAATTTTAACTGTATCAAGTCCAGAAGGTGCACGCGATTTTCTTGTACCATCTAGAAAATTCCATGGTAAATTCTATGCTCTACCACAAGCACCACAAATTTTTAAAGAATTATTAATGGTTGGTGGATTTGATAAATACTATCAAATTGCCCCATGTTTTAGAGATGAAGATTGTCGTTCTGATCGAGTTTTAGAATTTTATCAATTAGATTTTGAAATGTCTTTTGCAACTGAAGAGGATGTTTATAAAATTGGTGAAGAAATATTTTATGATACTTTTAAACATTTTTCTGATAAAGAAGTTTCTCCTAAACCATTTAGAAGAATACCTTATAAAGAAGCAATGTTAAAATATGGAACTGATAAACCAGATTTAAGAAATCCTTTAGAAATAATTGATTTAACTGATGAATTTCAAAATACTACTTTTAAACCATTTCAAAAATCAATTATTAGAGGAATTAAAGTAGATAATATAGCAGATAGACCTAATTCATGGTTTAATGAACTTGTATTATATGCTTCTTCAATTGGTATGCCAGGTATTGGATATATAAGTGTTTTAGAAGATAATACTTTTAAAGGACCAATAGATAAATTTTTAACTGATGAAGAAAGAGAAAACTTAATAAAAAAAGCTGATTTAAAAGTAAATAGTGTTCTATTTTTCATTGCTAATAAAAAAGAAAAACAAGTTAATAATTTTGCTGGATTAATAAGAACAGAATTAGGAAAGAAATTAAATTTAATAGATCAAAATAAATTTGAATTTTGTATTATAAATGATATGCCTTTATTTGAATACAATGAGGAAGAAAAAAAATATGATTTTGAACATAATCCTTTTAGTATGCCTAAAGGTGGAATTAAAGCTTATGAAAAAGACATAGAAGATATTTTAGGTTATCAATTTGACTTTGTATGTAATGGCTTTGAAATGTCAAGTGGAGCAGTTAGAAACCATGATTTAGAATGTTTAATGAAAGGTTTTGAATTAGTTGGTTATGATATAGAAACTGTTAAAGAAAAATTTAAAGCTTTATATACAGCATTTGAATATGGAGTACCACCTCATGCAGGAATGGCACCTGGAATAGATAGAATTATTATGCTTTTAAGAGATGAAGCTAATTTAAGAGAAGTAATTGCATTTCCACCTAATGTAAGTGGAATAGATAATATGATGGGTTCACCTAGTGAGATAACTGAACAACAATTAAGAGAGGTACACATTAAAATAAGATAATATGGATAAAATAATTGTTATAAACAATGAAAAAAAACTTGAAAAAAATATTCCAACTAGTGAACGAATTAGTTTTGAAAATAAGAGTATTAGTGTTGATAATTATAATAAATTAGATTCCAAAGTTAAATTAATTATTAGATTTGTTAATAATTATAATAAGGGAAAAATAATTAATGAAGCTATTGAAAATTTAAAATCAAATAAAACTATTAATGAAGTTTTAAGAAGGTTTTTAGTTTCTGCTAGAAAAGTAACTACTAAAGAAAAAGTTGATGAATTATTAGAACTGTTAGATAGTAATTCTTCAGAGCAAAGTGTTTTAACTGATATTCTTTTAGAAAAACTAATGGATAATTATTATCGAAAAAAATTAAGAAAAGCTAATTTTGAAAAACTTATGAAATTATTAATGAATGAAAATTATAAAAAAATTCTTGATAATATTGATGAACAATTTTATGAAAATGAGAGATTAAATTTATATTTAAAGAAAACTTTAGTTAAAAATATTGAAAGTTTATATAGAAATTCTAATGAGCAATTATGTTTTACCTGTTCTAATGGATATCCTAATAAATGTGTAAAAATTTTTGATCATCCTAAAAGAATGATTGATAGATATACTTTTATTAAAAAAGGTTTTCAAATATATGATGATTGTGGAAAATTAAAACATTTTATAATTTGGGGATGTAATAATTTTGAAGAAGAAGATTGTAAAATAAAAACACTTATGAAATAATAGGTGTTTTTATATGTGATGAATATTATTAATAATAGTAGTTATAATTAAAATAATAATTATTATAATATAGTGTTTACTAAAAAATTTATCCATTTTTTTAATAAAGTTATTACTATTATTAATAGTATCATAAATTAAATTGATAATAATATAAAGTGATAAAAAAATAAGAGGAATTGTTAGAATATTATAATATATTGATTTTTTTAAATCTAATTGTAATAAATATTTAAGTGATCTAGAAATTCCACATGATGGACAATTAAAACCAGTTATTTTTTTTATTATGCAATTAAAATGAACATTAAAAAAAATAATTAAGGTGGGAAGTATAGAAATCCCACCTATAATAAAAATGTTTTTTAATCGTTTCATTCAACTAATTCATTACCATCTGCATCAACATTGATGTTACCTGATAAAATTAATATTCCTTCGATTAAACCCCAAATTGCTGATACAAAGCTAAGTGTAAAACAACTTAATACAGTTATTAATAATTGCGCTACTGCTTTACCAGTATATCCTAAATAGAAATTATGAACACCTAGTCCACCTAAAAATATTCCTAATAGTCCAGCGCCTATTTTTGATTTGCCATTATTATTAGTTTTAATTTTTTTTCCACAGCTTAAGCATACATCAGCGTTGTCATCTACTTCTTTACCACAATTACTACAAAATTTGGCCATAATGCACCTCCAATTAAATTTTATCATTTATTTATATTTCTTTCAAGTTTAAAAAAGAACTAAAATAAAAAAATTTAATAATGTGTCAATATATTTTAATTAAAAGACTGATTATCAGTCTTTAACCTAATTTTATAATACTCAATTTAGCATTTGTACTTCCATTAAATGATATATCGGTAGTTTTATCAGTTTTTAAAACAAGTGTTAAGACATCATCTGGTTGTAATTCTACTATAATATGACCACTTAATTGGGTAAAATAAGCAGATGTGCCATCACCGCTTATATCACTTCCAGGTATAAGGGTATTATTTTTATAAACGCCTATAGTTAAGATTGTATCTACTAATGGTTCTAAAGTTAAAAAATATTCAATCTTATATGTTCCTATTTCAGTTATCATAATAGCGTTATCTTGATTATATAAAGCATTAAATAAAGGACCATTGTTATCTAATTCAATTATTGTTTCAGTGTTAGCTTGAATAGATTGAGTTTTTTTGGTATGTGCATACCTTTCAGCAAAAGCAGCTATTCCTCCTGGATCACCTTTTACCCCTATAGGACCTTGTGGTCCAATATCCCCTCTTGGACCTGTTGGACCAGCAAATCCATATATTCCTAGTTCATTTAATTTATTTTTTATTTTTAAGTTTTGTTTTATTTTTTTAATCTTACAACTATCATTCATAAACTCCACCTCAATATAATTTACGTTTAATTTATTCTGAAATGTAGTTTGAAATTACTATTTGAATAAATTTTAAGTTGATTATAAAAGTTATTTGTTAAGTGTTTATAACTTTGTCATAACTTCCAAAAAGTTATACATAAAAAAATTGATAAATTATTTATAAAAATGAAAAAAATAGTTGCCATAAGAACAAACGTTTGGTATAATATATAACAAGGGAGGTTAGTTAAAATGAGTAATATAGAAGAATATACTGAAAAAAATTTTGAAAGTATAAAACATATTGATGAATATGAAAATGAATTTTGGGAGGCAAGAGAATTACAACAAATACTTGGTTATAAAGAATGGAGATATTTTTCAGCGGTTATTGAAAAGGCTCAAGTTGCTTGTTCTCAAAGTAAAAATAATATTAGTTCCCATTTTGGTGTTTACACCAAAATCGTACCAGCAGGTAAAACAACAAAGCCTATTATTGATTATAAATTAAGTAGATATGCTTGTTATTTAATAGTTCAAAATGCAAATCCGAAATACGAAGCAGTGGCTCTTGGGCAAACATATTTTGCAACACAAACGAGAAAAATGGAATTAACTGAAGAGGAATATAATAAATTAAGCGAAGATGAAAAAAGATTGTATCGTAGAAAGCAAACAAAAGATGGTAATAAAATCTTATATAGAATTGCTAAAGAAAAAGGTGTAAAAAACTTTGATAGATTTACAAATGCAGGTTATAAAGGTCTATATAATGGAGAAACAGCTAATGATATTGCTAAAAGAAAGAAATTAAGATACCGTGAAGATATTTTAGATAATATGGGAAGTGCTGAATTAGGAGCTAATATATTTAGAATAACACAGACTGAAGCTTTACTCGAAAAACAAGAAATACCTAATGAAAAAATAGCTAATGATACACATTATAAAGTTGGAAGAACAGTAAGAAAAGCAATAGAAGAGTTAGGTGGAATAATGCCGGAAAATTTGCCAACACCAGAAAAATCAATTAAAGAACTAGAGAAAGTTGAATTACAAAAAATTGCAAAATATAATTAGTAATATAAAAAAGTATTGAAAATAAACGATATTTCCCATTTTGGTGTAAACACCAAAATCGTAAAAATTAGTTATATACTAGGTGTTAATGGTAAGAATGTGAGTAAATGTACTAGAACCCCAAGAAAAATTTTGGCTTAATACGAAATTCTTTTTTTATGAGTTAATAACTTAAAATATTGCATATATTGTAAAAAAGCTGATACACATTATAAAGTTGGAAGAACAGTAAGAAAAACAATAGAAGAGTTAAGTAGAATAATGCTAGAAAATTTGCCAACACCAGAAAAATCAATTAAAGAACTAGAGAAAGATGAATTACAAAAAAATTGAAAATATAATTAGTAATATAAAAAAGTATTGAAAACAAATGACATTTCCCATTTTGGTGTAAACACCAAAATCGTAAAAATTAGTTACATACTAGGTGTTAATGATAAGAGTGTAGGTAAATGTACTAGAACCACAAAAAAAGAATTTTAGCTTAATACGAAATTCTTTTTTTGATTGGTTAATAACTTAAAATGGTACATATATTGTTAGAGAAAAGATAATTAATGTTTTTACTAGAATATAGTAAATTATAAAATTTCCATAAAGTTATAAACCATGCAATAATTTCATGTGAAACTAGTAATAATAATGTTTTATATCAGTTTCCTGAATTCAGGAAACTGATAGTTGGTGGTAAAGATAATATTCAAAACGTAGTTGATTATCATCTGTCTAGATATAATTGTTATTTAAATAGTACAAAATGCAAATCCTAGAAAAAAATCAGTAGCATTAGTTCAAGTTTATTTTGTAATACAAACTAGAAAACAAGAAATTACTGAATTAGGAGCTAATATATTCAGAATAACACAGACTGAAGCTTTACTTGAAAAACAAGAAGCACCTAATGAAAAAATAGCAACTGATACACATTATAAAGTTGGAAGAACAGTAAGAAAAACAATAGAAGAGTTAAGTAGAATAATGCTAGAAAATTTGCCAACACCAGAAAAATCAATTAAAGAACTAGAGAAAGATGAATTACAAAAAAATTGAAAATATAATTAGTAATATAAAAAAGTATTGAAAACAAATGACATTTCCCATTTTGGTGTAAACACCAAAATCGTAAAAAAATAAAAATTAATTATATAAAATGTAATATTATTTGCTTTAATAAATATAAAATGACTTTTTTTTTTTTTTATTTTGATGTATACTATTAATAGAATAGAGGGGTGTAGCTATGATATTAAAAAAACCATATGCTTTTTTAATTAGACACTTTAAACTTATTCATATAATAATGGTTATATTATTAGGTTATTTAATATATAAAACAAATTTAATCTTAAATTTTTTAAATCAATATATGAGTACAAAAGAGTTAGTAACTGGTCGTAGTTTAGTTGACCCTCTTTTTAGTGTATATATATATATTTCATTAGGTATTATTATCCTAATGTCAGTTTTTATATTTATATTATTAACAGTTAAGAAAAAACCAATTACATTTTATTTTTTAAATATAATTACTTGTTTAGGGTTAATAGCAATATATATATTTGTTCAAAATGTTATAGGTATAATGGAAAAAGAAGTAGTTTCCTTACAAATGATTAGGTTAATAAGAGATTTATTAACAATAGCAGTTTTATTTGAAACTTCAAGTTTCCTTATTAATTTTATTAGAGGTATAGGATTTAATATTAAAAAATTTAATTTTGAAGATGAATATCGTGAATTAAATATTGAGACTAAAGATAGTGAAGAATTTGAATTAGAATTTAATGTTGATACCTCTAAATTTAAAAGAAATTGGTATCGTTGGAAAAGACATTTTAAATATGCTTATAAAGAACATAAATTTTTAATTAATATGGGTATATTATTATTTATTTTATTTTTATCATTTTTTATTTCTTTTTTATTAGGACTATTTGATAAAGAATATGAAGAAAAAATATTATTTACTACTAATAATTATATAATGGGAATTAATAATAGTTATGTTGTTACTAAAGATTATAAAGATAACAAAATAAATGATACTTCTAAATTTATTATTTTAAAATTAAGTGTTAAAAATAGATATAATTTTGATACAACATTCAACAGTGCATCTTCTGGTTTAGTAATTAATGATAATACTTATTATCATCAAACAAAATATTTAGAAGCCTTTAAAGATCTTGGTGAAGTTTATAATAATCAAGAATTTAGTAATGAAAGTAAAAATTATATATTAGTTTATGAAGTACCACTATCACTAGAACTTAAAAATTGTTATTTTACTTATAAAGATTTTAATGAAAAAAGAAGTTTTAATGTTAAATTAAATATTAATGATTTAGAAGAAAAAACATCTTTAGTAGAAGCATCTTTAGGACAACCTTTAGAAATAGATAATATTTTTAAAGCTAAAATAATTATAGATCAATTTGAAATGGCTAATAACTTTAAATTTAATTATAACTATTGTGTTTCTAATGAAGAATGTTATAATTCAACAGAATATTTATATCCTACTTTAAAAGGACATTATGATAAAGCATTATTAAAAATATCAGGCTCATTAGAATTTGATAATTCTATTGAAAAAATTAGTAGTTTATATGGAATGATTAATTATTTTGGTTATATTGAATATGAAAAAAATCAAGAATTTAAACGTCAAAATAATTTAACTTTAGTTAAACCTAATAATGTTAAAGTAAATGAATATTATTTTGAAATAAATAGGGATATTTTAAATTCTAGTCAAGTTAATTTAGTATTTAAAATAAGGAATGTTATTTATAAATATAAATTGAGGTGAAACATGAAAAAGTTTTTATGGTTATTACTATTAATTCCATTTAACATTAAAGCTGTTAATTGTGATTATAGTGATATTGCTAGGTATCAGGCCCTAGCGTCTAATATTAATTTTAATTATGATTATGTTGAAGGAGATAATATTACCTTTAATATAATTGTTACCAATTTATCAGATGATTTATATATTTATGATAGAACTACTGGTAATACATTTTCATCTAGAACAGTTGGCTCTAGTGAAACAATACTTTATGGATATAATCCTGGAAATGATTATGGATTTGACATAATTCCTTATGATGAAGCCTGTTATGAAGAAATAATGTTAACTAAATATGTTAATATTCCTTATTATAATCCCTATTATAATGACCAAGTATGTAATGGATATGAAAACTATAAACTGTGTAGTAAATGGATAAAAATGGATTTAAGTTATGATGACTTTGTTAATAAAGTAAATGAATATAAAAAAAAATCTAGTAAACCAAATGTCAAAGAAGATGACATTGATTATACAAATGATGTTTTAAATAAAATAATTGTTGGTTTTTTAGATAATTATGTTATAATATTAATATCAATAATAATAATCTGTGGAGTAGGAATTGTGATTTTATCTAAAAAAGGTAGATTTGATTTGAGATGAGGTGATGGAGTGAAAAAAAAATTATTTATAATAGGAGGTATATTAGTATCTTTATTATATATAAGTGATGTTAAGGCTGGAGTTTGTGATCAAACGACAGTTGTTTCTAGTGAGGCAAAATCTGAAGAGTATACTTTTTGGTCAGTTTCTTATCAAAAACTTGATAATGGGAAAATATTCAATAGTGATAGTGGTTTGTCCTCAAATAATGGATATGAAATTAAGATAAAAAGGCCCGATCCAAGTAAGGTTGGTTTATCAAAAATAACAGCAGTAGTAATTGATAAAGTAGAAGAATTCTCTATGTCTCCACAAAATAGTGCAATAGATTATAAAAAAGCATTTGCTTCCTTGGATGTTGAAAAAAATGGTATTATTACTTGTGGTGTTAATGAAGTCGGAAAACCATTTGAAAAGTGTAAAGGCAATGATTGGTGCAATTATTTTTGCAAAAAAATGTCAGATGATCCTGATATGAAATTGGCGTCCGTTGAAAATCAAGGTGATACAGTGTTTTATAGATACAATGCAAAGTGGAATGACTGTGACGCTGGGAAAGCAACAGTTGTAGATACAGATGATTGTAAAGTATATAAAATATTAACTGGTAAAGATGCAGATTACACAATTGCGAATGATGAAAATCAAGCTAGAACTTCTATACAAGCAAGGGCGTATTCACTTTTTACCGCTACTGTAAAGGCCCAATCAACAGTTGTTAACCTTGTTGATGACGATGATAATTTAAGTGATAAAATTAACATTACTATAACAGGTCCTGCTCCAAATAAAGATTATACTGTTCCTTATACTTTTGTATCTGGAACCTATGGCATTACGGGCTCACTACATAATATTGAATTGTTTACTGTGACTAAAAATAATGGTCAAATTACTATGCAACAATCTGATGTGGTTGGCGCGATGAGTGAAGGACACGTTTCTTCAACAGTTTCAACTCCTGTAAAAATAACATATCATTATGTAGGAGAAAAAAGTGAAGAGGTGAAACAATGTTGGTCAGAAGATAAAACATCAAAGCCAAAAAATGGAACTTGTAGCCCAGCATCAATTGAAAAAAGTGATAGTAAATCGTGTGTTTGTAAAGAAGGAGGTAAAAATGTAGAAAAATTTCATTATACTCCGATAACATCTAAATATACTACAAGTAAGGAAAACAATTATTGCTATAAAACATGCAAAAAAAACACTTTTAAATTAGTTGGACCTACTACAAATTATGCTGAAAAACTTGCCGGAAGAAATTTTGATTGGCCAATAAGCGTAATATACGATATAGATTGTAGTGTTATGATTGATGTTGATAAATATAATGCAGATGGTGGAGACTTAAATTCAAGAGCAAAGAAACAAATGACAGAATGTATGGATCTAAAAAATTTTGATGAATACAATAGTAAAGCTACTGTTTATATTAAGAATTACAAATATGGCGCCACTACATATAATACAGTTTATTTAGACAGTCCAGGTACTAGTGAAATCAAAGTAACTTATTATGATAAAGATGGAAATGAAATAGCAGTTAAAAACCCTAATAAAATAAGTGGCGGAATTATTAAGGAAATAAACTTTACAAGAAATGGAAATTATGAATATAGTACTGAAAAATTTAAATGTATACAAAAAGGTAGTGGAATTGCTGTCAGTGCGAAAGGTAAATGTCAAGGTATCCTAACAACTAACCCTTATCCTATACATTATACAGAAACTAATGGAAGTACCAGAGATATAGAAACTGTATTAAAAATAGGCAAAACTACTGCTAGCCATACATGTAGTATTAAAATTAAAAACGAACTTTTTGGATTTGAATGTATTGACAAATATTGTGGTAGTCGTAGCAAGGAAGAAGGAATTGATTTACTATTTAGACCAATATCACTTGCTCAACCATTTCCGGGGAAAGATGGAAAGACAAGAACAGCTGGTGAAAATTGGCGAGGTAGTCCAGAAAAAAATAGCGATAATCTAATTGAAAATTACATTACAAGTAAACAAGATATATATTCTAAAGAACCAATTTACACAATCAATTTAAGTAGTAGCACCATTAAAGCTATTAGAGATTATAATAAAGATAATGCCTATAATGATTTTAGTATGAAATGTGATGAAGATGGGAAAAATTGTATAAACAATAAATTCTTGACTAATGAAGAAATATTTAATAGCAATAATTATGGTGGAAAGTGTGCTGGAGTTTCAAAAGCTAATTTTGAAAAATGTCGTGATACTGAATAAAAATAGTTTTAGTGAGGTGAAAAAGTGAGAGAATCGTTTTGGGGTGTCTTTATTTTAGGAACAGGTGTTGTCCTATTGTCTGTTATATATTTGTTTCATTCGTTAACCAATACAGATGAGCATAATTATAACTTACTTAAAGAAACAACAGAGTCTGCTATGTTTGATGCTTTAGATTTAGCAGCCTATCGTAAAGACGGGACAATAAGAATAGATCGAGAAAAATTTGTTGAAAACTTTATTAGAAGATTTGCAGATAATGCCAATTTAGCACGAGATTATCAAATTGATATATACGATGTAAATGAAGAGCCTCCTAAAGTTAGTTTAAAAGTATCTAGCCGTTTATCTAGAACTGGTGATAGCGTAAGAGAGGGAAGTAGTGGACAGATAGTTGAATTTGATATTTCAAACAAGCTAGATGCTATTTTGGAAACACCATATTAGTTGGAATAATAAAAGAAAGAAAAGGAGATTAAAATAAATGAATGGAATAAAAAAGTTTTTTAAGAATAAAAATGTAGTTACATTATTAGGAATTATAATAATTGTTGCATTGCTGTTTGGTGGATATCAATGGACACTAAATAGCGCAGTTGAACCAGTCAGAGTTCCAGTTGCAGTTGAAAATATTCAGCCGCGAACTAAAATCACTGAAGATATGATTGAGTATAAAGATATACCTAGAACAGTAGTGGGCGAAAATGTTATTCAAAATAAAGAATTAATAGTAGGAAAATACACTAATATAAATTCAGTAATTCCTCAAGGAAGTATGTTTTATAAAGATGTCTTAATAGAAGAAAAGGAATTACCTGATATTGCTTTTGTAAAAGTAAAAAAAGGCGAAATTGTTTATAATTTTCCTGTTGATATGAATAGTACATTTGGAAATTCAATTTTGCCAGGAAATTATATTGATATTTATATGAAAGCCGAAGAAAATGGCAAAATAATGGTTGGAAAATTGATTGAAAATATAGAGGTTCTAGCAATGAAAGACAGTTCAGGACAACATGTTTTTGAGTCAACCACAGAAGGTAGAACTCCATCAATGATGATTTTCGGTCTAAAAAGCGATTTATATTTCTTATTGAAAAAAGCAAGTTATATGAGTAGTGGCGTTGAATTATATCCAGTTCCACATGGTGGTACAATTAAACAAGAAGGCGCTACTCAAGTAAGTACAGAGTATTTGAAAAACTTTATAAATGCAAATACTGTTAATATTCCTGATCAAGATGTTGCTGATGACGGAGAATAAAAATGTTTGATAATGTGTTCGACCAAATTGACTTTGGACCGTTAAAACAGTATTTGCTTAATGATGATGTAACAGATATATCTTATAGTAATAATGGACAAATACATATTAAAACATTATCTAGGGGAATTATTCGTGTCGAAATACCTGGAGTAAATGATGCATTTATGGAAAAAATAGCCTTTCAATGTGCTAATGCAATGGGAAAAAGCTTTAATATGGCTCACCCATCTCTAGATGCTGAAGGAGCTGAAATACGTCTTAACTTTGCTCATGAATCAATAGCTAGAAATGGAATTGCTGTTGTTATAAGAAAAACACCTGCTAAGGTGCGATTAGAAAAAGAAAAAATAATAGCAGATAAATATATTACTGAAGATGTCCATGACTTTTTAGTAAAATGTGTTTGGGGACATTGTAATATTATTGTCTGTGGAGAAACAGGTTCAGGAAAAACTGAATTTGTTAAATATTTAGCTTCTAAAATAAAAGAAGATGAAAAAATAATAACAATTGAAGATACACTAGAATTACATTTAGATAGAATATTTCCTCATCGTGATATAGTATCAATGAAAACTAATAATATAGCTAGTTATTCTGATATTCTAGTTACTTGTATGCGTCAAAACCCTAAATGGATTTTACTTTCCGAAGTTCGTAGCGCTGAAGCTGTATTAGCAGTTCGTAACTCTATTTCATCAGGACACTATATTCTATCAACAATTCATGCTGATAAAGCAGCATCAATTCCTAGTCGTATGTATAGTTTACTAGAAACTAACCAAGATATTGGACAATTTTTATCATCTATTCATAGATATGTTCAAATAGGTGTAATGATAAGGGGATATCAAAATAAAGTAACAAAAAGATTTGTTCGTGAAATAGCTGAAGTAACAGAATTTTATGTTGACCAAAACAATGTTGCCAAATCTAATATAATTTATAAAAAAAATATAGAAGGTAAGCAAATTAAAAATCCTCCAACTAAATATTTAATTGACTATTTAGAAGGACAAGGAATTGACATGGGAACTAGTCAAACTAATAATAATCAAAATATTCCTAATAATATATATACTTCTAATAATGCAAATGTACAAATGGCGAACAGACAAAATATAATCAATTCCACTAATCAAAATATTCTATATAGAAATAACAATCAACCTGCTTATAACAGATATAGTAATAATTATAATAATATACCAAATGCTGGAGGTGTTGGACAATGATTTTAATTATTTTTTCGATATGTATCTTTATACTTTTGTTTATAGTATTGTATAGACAAAATGCTGGAGAACATTTTGCTAGGAATGCAGCTGGTAAAATATCAGACGCATATAACAAAGTTTCTCCATATTCATTTAAAAAGGTAAGAGAAAAAGTTAAAGAATTGGGACAGGAATATACAACTAGACAGTATACTATACAAATAGTTGCCTTCGGTTTAGGAGCTGCCGTTATAGGATATTTATACTTTTTTAGTTTATTTGTATCAATTTTGTATGCTGCCATTGCAATATCAGTAATTCCTTATTTGACATATTTAAGATGTAAAAGAGTTTATAGTGAGTTCATTTTTGAACAAATACAAACTTATACAACTAATACAATTATGGAATTCGCGACTACTCAATCTTTTGTTAAATCATTAGAAGGTGTATATGAGTCAGGAGTTTTAGAAGATCCAGTTAAATCTGATGTTAAAATGATGATTGATATGGCTTATGAAAAAGGTTCAATAAACGACTCAATTGCCTATATGAATAATAAATATGATTATTTTATTGTAAAGAATATGCATCAATTATTCTTACAAATAACTGTTGAAGGTTCTAAAGATGCAGGAGCTTCTTTAGAAAATATGTCAGTTGATATTGACCACCTAGTAGAAGCTGTTTATCGTGATCGACTAGACCGCGCTAACTTCTATAAAAAATTTGTTAAATTTGGTATAATTTTATATTTACTTGTTATGCTTGTTCAGTTCCTACTAGGAAGAGATAGTTATATAGTATTACTTGATAAGTATTGGATACATATTTTATTACATGGAATTGTAGCAATAAATTCATTTTTCTTGTTGAGAGGTGCTAAATATTATAATGAAGATGTGGGGGCTGAATAATGGATACAATAATGGGATTTTTAGTTAATTATTCGTTAATAATAATAATAGCCATAATAGTTATTATATTAATTGTTAATAAGAAAATTGATTCTAAACAATTAATTAATGAAATAGAACCATATTTTAAATTTTTAATGGAAGAAGATTATATATTTTTATTAAAAGCACGTTATGGCGAAGGAACAGAAGAAGATATAAATAACTTATTTAAAAGGAGAGTATCATCAGGTTTAATCGCATTAGTAATAGTTTATTTTGTTATTTCAATTAGTTATAGTTCTCTTTTTATAAGTGCTCTGTTAGGTGTAATAGTTGGATTTTTGATTTATAAGGTAGATTACTTTAAATTAAAATCATATTATAATAGAAATTTATATCAAATTAATTTAATGTTACCTTATTTTTTGAAAAGTTTAGAGATTTTAATTCAGCATTATACTGTCCCAGTTGCATTAAATAAATCAATAGAAAGTGCTCCTGATATATTCAAAGATGGTTTAAGAAAATTAGTTGCTAAAATTGAAGCTGGAGATTCTTCGATTGAACCATATATGGATTTTGCTAGAGAATATCCAGTAAGAGATTCAATGAGAATGATGAGATTACTTTATCGTTTAAGTTTAGGATCACAAGAAAGTAAACAACAACAATTAATTTTGTTTTCTAAAAATGTTTCAAGTCTTCAAAATAAAGCACGTGAACAAAAATATGAAAACAGATTAGATAGTATGGAAAAAAGAACAATGATAATGTTAGGTGGTACTGGAGGCGGACTATTAATATTATTAGTAGCTGCAATGGTATCAATGATGGGAAATATATAGATTTTATTACAAAAATATGGTATACTATATATGTAATTTTATAATAGTAAGGTGGTGATATAGTGAAAGAAGCAGCAGGAGAAGCAAATATGACTGTAATTGTAATTGTCTTAATAGGTGTTTTAGCAGCAGCTGGTGCACTTTTTATTCCACAACTTATCAATAATATGAAAGATAGAAGTTGCTGTACTCAAAATGGTGGAGAAGTTAAAGGAAATCAATGTGTTATTGGTGATACTAGTAATGCCATAAAAGGATATTATACTACTGGAGGATGTTCATAGAAAAAAAACACCATAATAATTTAAAAGGAGGAATAACCTATGAAACAAAGTGTAGGAATGACATTTACATTAAATATAGTTGTTATATTTATTTTAATAGCTTTTGCATTTTTACTTGGTGTCATGGGTTATTCCAAGGCTTTTAGATTAAGTAGCAAAATTGTAAACGAAATTGAAAAATGTGAGGGATATAATAGTTGTTCAATTCCAGAAATAAATCGAATTTTAGGTGGTTATGGATATAGAACAGGTATTAGGAATTGCTCTAATATTTCAGGTGCAACTCTTATTCAACATGCCGATAGTAATTTTGACTATTGTATATATGAAGATGGTGAAACAAAACAATATAATGGTCAAAAACATTATAGGTATATAGTAAGAACTTATATATATTATGATTTTCCATTAGTTGATGAATTTAAGTTTAGACTGGATAATAAAACTAATTGGATTGTTTATCTGAAAGGGTGATTGCTTGTGCGTGAAGCTGTCGGTAACACATTTATATTCTATTTTATAATTATATTTACTTCTATTTTTGTAGTATTTTCTGTTGGATCAATTAGTTACTCTAAAGCTTTTAGAGTTAAAAATTTAATTATTGATTCTATTGAAAATAATGGAGGATGGAATGATAATGTCCCAGATGAAATATCAAATTCATTAAGTCAAGTAGGTTATAAAGTTGGTAACCCTCCTTGTCCTGATGTAAAAGATATTAATTCAGAAGATGATGAAAATTTAAATATTACTAGAATATCTAATACTTCCAATTATTATTATTGCTTATATGAGATGGATAGAAAAAACTCTTCTGGATATTCTCAAGGAAAGTATTATAAGGTAATTGCATATATTTATTTTGATTTTCCAGTAGTAGGAGATTTTATTCAATTTCCAGTTTCAGGTGAAACAAAATTCATTTATGACGCACCTGAACCAAGATAGTAAATATCACTTTATATGTTTTAAAAATAATTTAAAATGGTTCTTTGTCAAGTAGTGTTGGTAATGATAAATGAATTGTATTTGAGGGTCAAAAATTGACCCTTTTTTTTCATGAAATTATAGGATTTAATAATC
>JAHZGA010000019.1 GCA_019421005.1 bacterium
TATAACATCATCAACAAATGGTGAATCAAATTGGAGTTCATCAACTTCAACTAATACTTTCTATTTTGAAGGAAGTCAATTATCAGGAACTGGGACAAGTAAATATGCATGGTTATTTGATTATACGAATACTTGTACAAGTTATGGATGTAATAAAGCAGATAGTGGAACTTATGGATATTGGACATCTTCGCCTTTTGCCGGTAATTCTTTCTACGCTTGGTACGTGGACAATTATGGTAGTTTGGATAGCAATGATGCTTCTAGCACACGCTCTGGCGTCCGCCCAGTTATAACAATCTCAAAATCTGATGTTTTAACATCATAAATACAAAAAATAAAGAATGTGTCAAAGATAAAATAATAAAGATAAAGAGCAAGCAGTAAAGACTGTAAAATTCAATATAAAAAGTCATAATTTAAAATATTTATGACTTTTATTTTATATTTACATTTATTAATGTAATATTAAAATTTAAGTATAATTATTTAATTAAATACCTTGTCAAAAAGATAAGGTTGTGATACTATTGATATAGTAGATAAACTATAGAAGTTAGATAGAGGGTTGATTATATATGAAAAAAGGATTTACATTAATTGAACTATTAGCTGTAATTATTATTTTAGCTATAATAGCTTTAATATCAGTTCCAACTATTTTAGATATAATAAATAAATCTAAAACAAAAGCAATAGAAATAAGTGAAAGAAATTATATTAGAGGAATTGAAAATTGTATTATGAGTAAAAATATTGAAGATGGAAATAAAAAAGTTACTTATTTAAATTCATCATGTAAGGACTATGTAAAAGGTAGTTTACCAACTGGAGGGAATGTAACTATTAAAAATGGTGAAGTAACTGATTATGTATTAGATTTTGATGATAAAACAGAAGAAACTAAATCTTACAATGTAGGAGATACAGTATATTATAACCCGGTAAGTGATGAGATGGACTGTTCTAGTTATATTGAAAGTAATAGCCAAAGTGAAAATAAAACGGGATGTATGAAATGGTATGTAATAAATGATAAAGGTTCAACAATGGATGTATTATTAGACCATAATACAACATATAGAGTTGCATGGAACTCAAGTGGAAGTAATAGTGGAGGACCAGAAACAGCAAATGCAAAATTAGCTAACGATGTATCAGGATGGAGTAGTCAAGCCAAAAGTACAGCAAGATTAATAACAGCAGATGAAGTGTGGAGTATAACATCATCAACAAATGGTGAATCAAATTGGAGTTCATCAACTTCAACTATATATTTCTATTTTGAAGGAAGTCAATCAGGAACTGGGACAGGGACAGGAAGTCAATCAGGAACTGGGACAAGTAAATATGCATGGTTATTTGATTATACAAAGGATTGTACAAGTTATGGATGTAACAAATCAGATAGTGGAACTTGGGGATATTGGACATCTTCGCCTTATGCCGGTAATTCTAACTACGCTTGGCTTGTGTACTGTTTTGGTGACTTGTATCGGGACTCTGTTTCGGACCCGAACCTCGGCGTCCGTCCAGTTATAACCCTAACTAAATAAAATATGGTATCAAATAACCATATTTTTTATTATCAAAATAATGGACTAAATAATTAATATTTGCTAAAATATATATAGGTGATTTTATGTTATATTCCTCAACTGAAAATGAAAAAATAAAAAAACTAAAAAAACTTCAAATAAAAAAATATCGAGATCAATCTAAACAATTTTTAATTGAAACTCCTCATTTAATTATTGAAGCTTTTAAAGCTGGTTATCTAGATTTATTAATAGTTTTAGAAAATGAAGATTTTACTTTAGATGTTGAAACTATAACTGTAACTTCTAAAGTAATGGAATATTTATCACAATTAAAAACAAAAAACAAAGTAATGGGTGTATGTCATTATAAAGATGAAAAACCAATTGGTAAAAAAGTTTTAATGTTAGAAAATATACAAGACCCAGGTAATTTAGGAACAATCATCAGGACTTCAGTCGCATTTAATGTTGATACACTTATTATAAGTAATGATACGGTTGATATTTATAATGATAAAGTTATAAGAGCAAGTGAAGGAATGCTTTTTAAACTAAATATCATAAAAACTGATTTAAAAGAAATGATAAAAAAATTAAAAAACAACAACTATTTAATAATTGGTACAGATGTAAAAAAAGGAAAAGAAATAAAACACTTTAAAAGTATTGATAATTTTGCTATAATAATGGGAAACGAAGGAAAAGGATTAACTGAAGATACTAAAAAATTATGTGATGAATTTATATACATAGATATGTCTTTAGAATGTGAAAGCTTAAACGTCGCTATTGCAACAAGCATTATTTTATATGAATTGAGGTAATAAAATGGAATACGTTTTTATTGGAACAATTGTTAATACCCATGGAATTAAAGGTGAAATAAGAATTATATCAGAATTTGAATATAAAAATCTAATATTTAAAAAAGACTTTAAACTATATATTGGTAAAGAAAAAACAGAAGTAACTATAAATAATTATAGAATTCATAAAATTTATGATATGGTTACTTTAAAAGAATATAATAATATTAATCAAGTACTACCATTTAAAGGAAAAAAAGCCTATATTAAAAGAACAGATATTGATATACCTTATTTATCAAATGAACTAATTGGTTTCGAAGTATTTGATAAAACAACTAACAAAATAATTGGTAAACTAGACAAAATAAAAAAAATGCCTAAAAATGACATATTAGTAATTAATAAAACATTAATTCCTTATATTGATGAATTTGTAAAAAAAATAGATTTAGAAAATAAACAAATAACAGTAGAAACAATAGGAGGAATGATTAATGAAAATTGATGTTTTAACCTTGTTTCCTGAAATGTTTGAAGGAATATTAAATAGCTCAATATTAAAAAGAGCTATTGAAGAAAAAAAAGTAACTATTAATCTATGCAACTTTAGAAAATACTCAAAAGATATTCATCATAAAGTAGATGATTATCCATATGGTGGTGGAATAGGAATGGTTTTAAAACCTGAACCAATTATGGATGCAATAGATGACTTAAAAACAAAAGATAGTCTTATTATCTTATTAACTCCTCAAGGGCAAGTTTATAATCAAAAAAAAGCCTATGAACTATCAAAATATAAACACTTAATTATTGTCTGTGGACATTATGAGGGATTTGATGAAAGAATAAGATCAGCAGTTGATTTAGAAATAAGTATAGGAGATTTTGTTTTAACTGGTGGTGAAATAGCAAGTATGGTTTTAATTGATAGTATTACTAGATTACTTGATGGCGTTATTAATGAAACATCACATCAATTGGATTCATTTAATAATAATTTGTTAGACTATCCAGTTTATACTAAACCTCAAGAATATAGAGGAATGAAAGTACCAGAAGTTTTACTTTCGGGACATCATGAAAATATAGCTAAATGGAGATATGAAGAACAAATAAAAAGAACAAAAGCTAGACGTCCTGATTTATTAGAGAGGAAAGATTAAATGGAAAAATATAGCATCGTAAAGAATAAATTTAAAGGAAAATTCAAAATCAATTATGATAAATTTGATGGACTTAAAGTTAAACCTCGAAATAAAGTTAAACACGAAGGTATTAGAGTAGATAGTTTAATGGTAACTAATCATGACTTCATTGATAAAGTTCTAAAAAAGAAAAACAAAAAGAAACTAGAACTATATTTACAATATGTTATTTCAATTATAGATGATGATGACACTGATCCTGATGATGTCCGTTTAGCGCTTGATGATTTAGAACGATACAAAGGAATTATTGACTACCGCTACCGCAAATATTTAGATGAATTATATATATCGCTTTTAATGAAAAAAATAGAACTTCTAGAACGCGAACTAAAATTAAAAATAATTAGTCTAGAAGAAAAAGCATATGATAAAGAAGAAACATATGACTATGAAGAAAAATCAAGAAGAAGGTAATTAAAAACTATTTTAAAATAGCAATATTAACTATATAAAAAAATTTTAGCTAAAAATAGAAAGTAAGTTGCATTATAAAAAGAAATATGATAAAATTATTAAGTCGTGATCCGCTGTTAATATATATGATCATAGAATAAGAAAAGGAGTGTGAAATTCGTGAACAAAGTAGATAAAATTACTCAAAATCAAATAAGAACTGATTTACCAGTTTTTCAAGTTGGAGATACTATTAAAGTAGATCTTAGAATTATCGAAGGTGACCGTGAAAGAATCCAATCTTTTGAAGGTTTAGTAATGTCTATAAAAGGTAGCGGAATTAGTAAAACTTTTACTGTTAGAAAAAACTCTTATGGTATCGGTGTAGAAAGAATTATACCTTTTAACTCACCTAAAATTGCTACTATTACTGTAGTAAGAAAAGGTAAAGTAAGACAAGCTAAATTAGGTTATATTAGAAAATTAGTTGGTCAACCAAGAATAAAAGAAAGAAGAGATTAAGACTATTGTCTTAATTTTTTGGTAATTATTTATGAAAATATTAAAAGAAATACTACCTTATATTATAATCTTGATAGTTGTTGTTTTAATTAGAACATTCATAATAACTCCAGTTAGAGTTGATGGAACATCAATGGTACCAACTCTACATGATGGAGAAATCTTAATATTAAAAAAATACGACCAAGATTATAAAAGATTTGATGTAGTAGTCGTAGACTATGAAAAAGACCGATTGGTAAAAAGAATTATTGGCTTACCAGGGGAAACAATATTTTATCGAAATAACCACTTATTTGTTAACGGTAAAAAAATAGATTTAAAAAAATATAATTTTGATACTGAAGACTTTACTCTTAATGAATTAGGTTATACTAAAATTCCTAAAGGACACTATTTTGTTTTAGGAGATAATAGATATAACTCCAAAGACAGTAGAATTATAGGAACAATAAGTAAAGAAAATTTAATCGGTAAAACTAGCTATCGTATTTGGCCATTAAATAAAATTGGAACAATTGAGTAATAAAATAAATTAATCATAATATACTTAATTAGATATACCAGGAGGAGAGATTATGATTAATAAGAAAAATTTGTGGTTTTTAACGTTGTTTAGCCTCATTTTAGTACTTAGTGTGTATTATATAACTATGCCATCAGAAATGCTTTTAACTGCTAATGCTGATTATACTAAAGAAAAAAAGGAAGAAAAGAAAACTGAAACAAAAGAAAAGAAAACTAAAACTGAAGAATCTAATTTAGTAGTCGCACTTCGGGTTGAGGCAGATGAAGAAACTCAAAAAGAAATGGATACTTTAAAAGAAACATTAACAAATGAAAAATCAACAGCTGATGAAAAAAATAATGCTTTTGAAAAACTAAAAGTATTGAACTCAAAAAAATCCGAAGAGGAAGCATTAGAAAAAGAAATTTTAGATACTTATAAATTTAAAAGTTTTGTTAAAATTGATGGTGATCAAATAACAGTTGTAATTGCCAGTGATAAACATGATGTTGCTTTAGCAAACAATATTATGCGGACTGTTCAAAAAAACTATGATACTAGAATGTATGTTACTGTAAAATTTAATACAAAATAGGAAACATTTAGTTTCTTTTTTTTATAAAATTAAAACTAAACGTTTCTTTTTAGGCGTTTTATTTCACTAAAAATTAACCACAACATAAAATAATATGAGTAAATATAAACCATAAATTTTAGGAAGTGAGGAAAAATGGTTAAAAGTATTTTAACTAAACGTGAACGAGAAGTTTTTGAGTTACTTATTTTAAATAAATCGACAGTTGAAATAGCCAATGAACTTGGTATAAGTGAAAAAACAATTCGCAATCATATTTCTAATGCTATGCAAAAACTAGGTGTCAGCGGTAGGGCATGTGCTGTTGTTGAATTATTAAAATTGGGGGAACTTTCGTTAGAAAAAAGCTGAAAAAAGTATTAATATCAGCTTTTTTTTCATATGGTTAATTAGAGGTGTTATCATGATAAAAAAAATCTCAATTAATAAAATACTTGTAACCACTTCAGCGTTATTAGCAGTTTTTTTAATTTATTTAGTTCCCAATAATAAATATGAATTTAAAGAAAATTTAAAATACGTTGATGAAAATGTAGTAACAAGTCCAATTTATTTATTAAATAACCATGACTTACTTGCAAGAACTAATGTAGTAGTTACTGAAAAAAACATTGAATTAAAAGCTAAAGAATTATTAGAAACTTTAATTATTGAAGGTAAAAAAGAAAATAAAATACCTAATGGTTTTAAAGGTATTATACCTAATAATACCAAAATCATAAGTGTTAAATATGATAATTCTATTTTAAAAGTTGATTTTTCTAAAGAATTATTAGATGTAAGTATATCTAATGAAGAAAAAGTCATTGAAGCTTTAGTATATACTTTAACATCAATTGAAGAAGTTAAAGGAGTTATTATTTATGTTGAAGGCGATATTTTAACTAAACTACCACAAACTAAAATAAATTTACCAAGTACTTTAACTAGAAAATTTGGAATAAATAAAGAATACAATATCAATAATTTAAATAAAATTAATCAAGTAACAATATATTATTTAGATAAATACAACGATGAAATATATTATGTACCAGTAACAAAATATTTAAATGATGATAGAGAAAAAATAGAAATTATAGTAGATGAACTTGCTAGTAGTTCTTTATATAATACTAACTTAATGAGTTTTTTAAATAACAACACTAAACTATTAGATGTAAGTACTGAAAATGAAATAATGTCTTTAAAATTTAATGATTATATATTTGATGATGTAGATGAACAAAAAATTTTAGAAGAAGTTGTTTATACTATATGTTTATCAATATATGATAATTATGATGTAAAAGAAGTTATTTTTAACGTCGAAGATAGAGAAATTTACAAAAGTGTCCTAAAAACTATTGAATAATGTTTAAAAATGTTATATAATTTATATGTTATAAATTTTATGACTGTCTCAGTAGCTCAGCTGGATAGAGCATCGCCCTTCTAAGGCGAGAGTCGGGGGTTCGAATCCCTCCTGGGACGCCAGATTGATATTAACCGTTGAAATTCAGCGGTTTTTATTTTTTTTTTAATTAAAATCATTAACACAAAATAAAACAAAATTCAAGTCTTGAATTATTAATGAAAATAGTGTATTTAAATATTAGGAGGATTTTATGTTAGAAAAAATAAATGAAAATGAACTACAAGATATTAACCGATTTACAGCTAAAGAAAATTTATACTTAACAACTAAAGAAATATCTCAATTAAAAGAAAAAAGAAATGATATTTTAAAAAATATCGGATGTATTGAAATAAATGGTATTTTAGAAGAAATTATACTAGAATTTTGTGATTCACCATTTATTGAACAATCAAATTATTATGAAACCATTTTAAAACTAGTTGATATTTTTTACCTATATCAAACAACTTATCGTTTTAAATTTACTGATGAACAAATTATTAAATACTTAAGAAGAACTTTTGATTACTATGGTGGTAGTGAAGAAATATTAGAAGATAAATTAGGTGATATGAGTGAATAACTTATTAAAAAATATTTCTAAAGAAGATTATGAAAAAATAACTTCTAATTTATCAAAACTTCTAATAAAAAGACTAAACCTTTATACAGGACAGTTCAACAGCGCTATTCCAATTCAATTAGTTAAAAACTTAAACGAACATAATAATTTTGTTCTAAAACTTTATTTAGAAAAATTTTCAAAAGATGAAATACTTGAACTAATGCTAAAAAATGATTTTGACTATATTTATTCAAAAGGTGAAGAAGTATTAGATAATATCATTAATAAAACTAAACTATTTTATAATGTTGTTATCTTAAATAATTTAGTTTCAAATAATAATTATTATTATAATTCAACTATAAAAGAAGGAATAAAAACATTTTTTAATATCTATAATAAAAGTTATACTGCCCATGAAATAAAAATAACAGTTGACTATAATACTATTATAAGACCTGATTTAAAAGGAATATTATTTATTAATAAATATTTAGAATATCTTAACTATGAAAATATCTTTTGTAATAAATTTAAAAATATAGAAAGACTATTACATAATATTTATTACAATTATGAAGAATTACCAATTAATATTTTTGAACAAGTATTAACAGTTTCACTCTTATTAGAACTTCAAAAAGAAGATATATATAATTTAGATATTAATAAAATAAAAATAAATAAAAAAATAAATTCAAATGAATTAAAAGAAGCATATTATTCTTTATTAAAAAAATTAAATCTAAATGATAAAACTAAAAACTATTTAGATGAAGTAATTAACCCTATAATAACTAGAATAGTAAATGATATAAATAATAATAATCTATTTAAAAAGAATAATATAATAAAATATTATTCTAATAAAAAAATGACTAATGAAGAATTTATAGATATGTTAAAAAATAAAGATTTTAATAAAGTAAATTCAATACTAGATTTAATTGACTTAATTGATCAAAACGTTTTTAATAAAGAAGAACTATTTAAACTATTTAAAACATTAACATTAATAGAACTAATAGTATTAAAAAATAATTTAAAAGAAACTGAATTATTAAATGAATTTCTATTAAAAAGTTCTTATAATAAAAAAGTTATAGATAATACTTTAGTAGAAATTATTATTAAATAAACCTTATTTAAAATTATTTAATACTTCATAATCTTTACTTAAGAAACTTTTATCTAAATAGTTTTCTTTAATATATTTACTCTTAAAATCAAGGATTTTTCCTACTGAATTATTAATTTGGTCAATTGATATTTCTTCATTTTCAATCGCACTTTTAATATCATTTAAAGCCTCTATTGGATCTAAAGGCATTAGTAAAATATCATTTCCAGCTTTAACAGCATTAACATAAATTTCTTTAGGACTATAATTATTAACTAAGGCACCCATATTTAAACCATCAGTAATAATTAAACCGTGATAATTTAATTTATTAATTAATATATCAGTTATAATTTCTTTAGATAAAGTAGCAGGAGTTAAATCATTAGTAATTTTAGGTAAAGCAATATGACCAATCATAATCATTTTAATATCATCTTTAATAGCTTTTTTAAAAGGATAAAATTCATTATTTAATAACTCATTATAAGACTTATCAATCATTGGAATATCAAAATGAGAATCAACATCAGTAGAACCATGTCCTGGAAAATGTTTAACACAACCCATAACTAAATTATCTTCAAGACCATCTTTAAAACTTAAAGCCATTTTAGTAACCTGAACTTTATCACTTCCAAAAGATCTTAACCCAATGACGCTGTTATTAGGATTGCTATAAATATCTAAAACAGGCGCGAAATCAACATTAACCCCTAATGTTCTAACCTTTTTAGCTGTTATTTCTCCTATTTCATAAGATATTTCTAAATCATTAAGACTACCAACACTATACATATCAGGAATACTTGTAACATTAATATCAGTTAAATTAGCAGTTCTAGAAACACTGCCACCTTCTTCATCAATAGAGATAAATAGAGGAATTGAACTATCATTGTTCATCTTTTTAACTAAAGATAAAGTATTATCATAACTTGTAATATTATCACTCATTAAAATAAAACCACCAGGTTTAAAATCTTTAATTAAACTTTCTAACTTTTCATCATAAACATCACCTGGATAAGTAATAATCATCATCTGGGCTATTTTTTCATCTAAAGTCATTTTATCTAATTGTGATTCTTCTTCGATAATTACCTCTTCTTTTGTACATCCGACTAAAAATAGACATAAAATAAATAATAATCTTTTCATATTTATATTATACTATAAAATTTTAAAAAAATAATATAAAAATATTCTAAAAAAAAAATAAACATCATATATTATATTGAAAGCGAGGAATAATTATGGAAACACTTAAAGTCGGATCTAAATCAAATCCTAATTCAGTTGCAGGCGCGCTTGCTAATGTATTTAGGGAAAAAGGTATGGTTGAAATTCAAGCCATTGGAGCAGGAGCACTAAATCAAGCTATAAAAGCTATCGCAATTGCTCGTGGTTTTGTCGCCCCAAGTGGTAAAAATTTAGTTTGTATTCCAGCATTTGCTGATATCACAATTGAAGGTGAGGAAAGAACAGCTATAAAATTAATTGTTGAGGCTAGATAGTCTCTTTTTTTATGGATAAAATCATTAAAAGTAACTTGCCATTTTTTTAATTACGTATTATAATAACTTATGAAAGAGTGATATTAATGGATGCAAATATAAAAAGAAGTATTATTTTAGAACACTATCAAAATCCTGTTAATAAAGGATTGATAGATGATGATAACTATAAAAAAATAAATATGAATAATCAAAGTTGTATTGATGAGGTAGACTTAATGTTTAAAGTTGAAAACAATGTTATTAAAGATATAAAATTTGATGGCGAAGCATGTGCAATATGTACTAGTTCAACTTCAATTATGATTGATACCTTAATTGGAAAAACAATTGATGAAGCTAAAGTAATTTATGAAAACTTTGCTAAAATGATTGATGAACAAGAGTATGATGAAAATGTTTTAGAACAAGCTAATGTTTATGAAGATATATCAAAACAACCTAATCGTAAAAAATGTGCCTTATTACCTTGGTGGGGAGTAAAAAAGATGATTGAAGGTGATTAAATGAAAAAGGGAATAAATAAAAAAAGAGTTTTAGAAATTTCAAAAATAAAAGGTGAACCAAAATGGATGAGAGACTTTAGAATAAAATCATATGAAAAATTTATTTCATTAAATAATCCTGATTTTGGACCACAACTTGATATTGATTTTGATGAAATAACTTATTATAAAAAAATAGATGAAGTTAAAAATGATTGGAATGATGTTCCTAAAGAAATAAAAGAAACATTTGATAAAATAGGTTTACCAGAAGCTGAACAAAAATATTTAGCAGGAGTAGGGGCACAGTATGAAAGTGAAGTTATTTATCATAATATGATAGATGAATTAAATGAAAAAAACGTTATCTTTTGTGATACTGATACAGCTTTAAAAAAATACCCTGATTTATTTAAAGAATACTTTAATAATTTAGTTAAATATGATGAAAATAAATATACAGCTTTAAATGGGGCTGTTTGGAGTGGTGGTACATTTATATATATTCCACCTAATACTAAAATAGATAGACCATTACAAAGTTATTTTAGAATTAATAGTCAAAACATGGGTCAATTTGAAAGAACTATTATAATTGTTGATGAAAATAGTGATATTCATTATATGGAAGGATGTACAGCTCCAACCTATACGACGGATTCACTTCATGCTGCTGTAGTAGAAATATATGTTAAAAAAAATTCAAAATGTCGATATACGACAATTCAAAATTGGTCAAATAATGTTTATAATTTAGTTACTAAAAGAGCAATTGTTTTAGAAAATGGAACAATGGAATGGATTGATGGTAATATTGGATCAAAAGTAAATATGAAATACCCTAGTTGTATTTTAAAAGGAGATAATGCTTTAGGAAACTGTATTTCAATAGCAGTTGCATCAACTAATCAAATTCAAGATGCAGGAGCTAAAATGATTCATATAGGTAAAAATACTAAAAGTAATATCATTAGTAAATCAATTGCTGCTAAAGGTGGGAATGCAACTTATAGAGGAACAGTAAAAATAGCTAAATCTGCTTTGAAATCTAAAAGTATAGTTAAATGTGATACAATTATCATTGATGAAAAATCTAAAAGTGATACTATCCCTAAAAATATTGTTAGCAATGAAACTTCATCAATAAATCATGAAGCAACAGTTTCTAAAATTAGTCAAGACCAACTATTTTATTTAATGAGTAGAGGGCTAAATGAAGAAAAGGCTAAAGAATTAATAATTATGGGATTTTTAGACCGATTTAAAGAAGAATTGCCATTGGAATATGCAGTAGAATTAAATGCTTTATTAAAAAACTATTTTTGATATTTAAAAAATATGTTATAATTTATAATGAGGAGGATAAAATGAAAAAAATATTTGTGGTTAGTTTATGTCTTATAAGTGTTTTCTTGATTTCAGGATGTAATAAAACTGAAAAATATCAAGAATTGATGAAAAAATATGGAACAGATTATTACAATACCTATATGAAAAATGTTAAAGGTCTTGATGTAGCAGAAGTTACTTTAGGTATGATGCGTGATTTAAATGAAAAGAAACTAGAAAACTATGATTTAAAGAAATTAAAAAATTGTAAAGATGAAACAGTAGTTAAGATGACTTTAGATAAAAATAACAAAATTACCAAATTTGATTATGATTTAAAGTGTGATTAAAAAAATCTGCTAAACAGATTTAGGAAATTTGCAAAAAAAGAATTACAGAAAAGCAAAATCGTTCATTTGCTTTTCTTTTTATAATGCGTTATTCTAATAAAGAAGGGAGGTTAAAACGTGAATCATTCAGTTTTAGTAGGGAGATTAGCAACTGAACCAGAATTAAAAGAAATTGATAATGGAAGTAAAGTTGTTAATGTCATTTTAGCTGTTTCTAGAGGGTATAAAAATATCAATGGCGAATATGATACCGATTTTATACCATGCGTTTTATGGAAAGGAATAGCTGAAAATATTTCCAAATACTGTTCTAAAGGCGATTTAGTCGGTGTTAAAGGAAATTTAAGATCTAAAATCTATGATAAAGAAGATGGTTCTAGAAACTACATTGTTGAACTAGCAGTTGATAAACTAACTTTTTTATCTACTAAAAAAGCAGATTAATTTTCAATCTGTTTTTTTCTAAAATAATTATAAAATAATTCATCAGGTTTAAGATTAAATATACTAGCTATTTTAAAAGCCATTTCATAAGACATCCTTCTTTTATTGTTCTCAAGTTGCCAATAAAATGTTTTACTAATTCCTAACTTCATAGCCATCTTTCGACAACTATATCCAGTTTCCATCCTTTTGTTTTTTAATATATCCATAATATCACCACCCTATATACTAATTATATATTAACTTCTGGTTAATTTCAATAAAAAAGTTACTAATAAGTTAATTTTGTTTAGCAAATAGAAAATGATGATATAATAAAGTTAACTTATAGGTTACGGAGGAATAAAAATGTTAAATGGTTATAGAATTAAAGAAGAAAGATTAAGAAAAGGATATTCTCAAGAAGAATTAGGAAAATTAATAGGAGTTAGCAAAGTAACTATATGTGGTTATGAAAAAGGTACAAGAACACCTAATCTTCAATATTTCCAAAAATTAGTTAAATATTTAGAAGTTTCTCCTAATTATTTATTAGGTTATGATACCCTAATTGTAAGTGAAGAAGATACCCCATATCAAATAAGTTTATCTAAAGAAGATATAATTATATTGAATGAACTAAAAAAGAATGAAAGAATATATAATATTATTTGTAGTGATCCTAAAAGAAAAATTGAATTATTAATAAGAAATATAAAATAAAATTACTTAAAAAGGTAATTTTTTTTTAAAATAAATATTAATTTTATAAATAAAATGATATAATATGTGTTAAATGAGGTGTTATGATGGATGAAATAATTATTAAAGGAGCCAGAGAAAATAATTTAAAAAATATTGATTTAGTTTTACCTAAAAATAAATTAATAGTAATGACAGGAGTAAGCGGTAGTGGTAAATCTTCACTCGCGTTTGATACAATTTATAAAGAGGGTCAAAGAAGATATGTTGAAAGCTTAAGTGCTTATGCAAGACAATTTTTAGGAGGTACAGAAAAACCTAAAGTTGATAGTATTGAAGGCTTAAGTCCAGCTATTAGTATTGAACAAAAAACTACTAATAAAAATCCTAGAAGTACTGTTGGAACAGTAACTGAAATATATGATTACTTAAGATTATTATATGCTAGAATAGGAGTACCATATTGCCCACAACATAAAATTCCTATTACCTCTCAAAGTATTGAAGAAATGACTAATAAAGTTTTGGAACTAGAACCTAGAACTAAAATAAGAATATTAAGTCCTATTGTTCATGGTGAAAAAGGAACTTTTAAAGATTTATTTGAAAACTTAAGAAAGGATGGTTACGTAAGAGTTTTAGTTGATGGAAATGAATATGACTTAAATGAAAATATTGAAATTACTAAAACTAAAAAACATAATATAGAGGTTATAATAGACCGTTTAATAATTAAAGATGATATTAGAAGTAGACTTTATGAATCAATTGAAATTGCTACTAAATTAGCTAAAGGAAAAGTTGTTATTGATGTAATTGGTTCTAAACCTATTATTATGAGTGAAGCATATGCTTGTCCACATTGTGATTTTTCTCTACCAGAATTAGAACCTAGGATATTTTCTTTTAATGCTCCATATGGGGCGTGTCCTGATTGTAAAGGATTAGGAGTAAAACAAAAAATTGATATTGATTTAATTATTCCTAATAAAGACTTAAGTATTAATGAAGGTGGTATAGTACCTTTAAATTTAGATGCTAATACATATCATACCCAGATAAACACAGTTGCTAGACATTATGATATTGATTTAAATGAACCTATTAAAAATATTTCAAAAGATAAATTAGATATTATTTTATATGGTTCTAAAGAACTATTAGAATTTAATTATACTGCTAATAACGGTAATACAAGAAAATCAGTAGATTTCTTTGAAGGAGTTATTAATAATCTTGAACGCCGTTATATTGAAACTAAAAGTTCTTGGATTAGAGAATGGATTTCTAAATTTATGACTGAACTACCTTGTGATACTTGTGGATGTTCTAGATTAGATAAAAGTGTTTTATCGGTATTAATAAATAAAAAAAATATTTATGAAGTTACTAAACTAAGTATAAAAGATTTAAAAGATTTTATAAATAATTTAAAATTAACTAAATCAGAACAAAGTATAGCTGAATTAATTATTAAAGAAATAAATTCAAGATTAACTTTCTTAATTAATGTTGGATTAGAATATCTAACTTTAAATAGAATGGCATCTACTTTATCAGGTGGAGAATCTTCAAGAATTAGATTAGCAACTCAAATTGGTTCAAGATTAACAGGTGTTTTATATGTTTTAGATGAACCTAGTATTGGACTACATCAAAGAGATAATAATCGATTAATTAATTCATTACTAGAAATGCGTGATTTAGGAAATACATTAATTGTAGTTGAGCATGATACCGATACCATGTTAGCAAGTGATTACTTGGTTGATATTGGTCCATATGCTGGACTACATGGTGGAAACATCATGGCTTTTGGAACACCAGAAGAAGTAATGAAAAACGAAAATAGTTTAACTGGCAAATATTTAAGTGGTAAAGAAAAAATAGAAGTTCCTAAAACAAGAAGAAAAGGAAATGGAAAAACTTTAATAGTTAAAGGGGCAAAAGAAAACAACTTAAAAAATATCAATGTAACATTTAAATTAGGAACATTTACTTGTGTTACTGGAGTAAGTGGTAGTGGTAAAAGTAGTTTAGTTAATGAAATATTATATAAAGCTATTGCCAGTAATTTATATAAATCAAAAGAAAAACCTGGTAAATTTAAAGAAATAAAAGGTTTAGAAAATATTGATAAAATAATAGATATTTCTCAAACACCAATAGGAAGAACTCCAAGAAGTAATCCAGCTACTTATACAGGTGTTTTTGATGATATAAGAGAAATATTTGCAAATACAAAAGAAGCTAAAATAAGGGGATATGATAAAGGTAGATTTTCATTTAATGTTAAAGGTGGAAGATGTGAAGCTTGTTGGGGAGATGGTGTTAAAAAAATTGAAATGCACTTTTTACCTGATGTGTATGTTCCTTGTGAAGTATGTGGGGGAACTAGATATAATAAAGAAACATTAGAAATAAAATTTAAAGGTAAAAATATTTATCAAATTTTAGATATGAGAGTAGAAGAAGCTTTAGAATTTTTTGAAAACTTCCCTAAAATTAAAAATAAATTACAAATGTTAAGTGATGTAGGACTTTCTTATATAAAATTAGGTCAAAGCGCGCCTACTTTATCAGGTGGGGAAGCAGGAAGAATTAAACTAGCAAAAGAATTACAAAAAAAACCAACGGGAAAAAGTTTATTTATTCTAGATGAACCAACAACTGGTTTGCATTCCTATGACATAAAAAAATTGTTAGTTATCCTTCAAAGAATAGTTGATAACAATGATACTGTAATTGTTATAGAACATAATTTAGATGTTATTAAACAAGCAGATTATATTATAGATATTGGTCCAGAAGGTGGAGATTTAGGTGGTAAAATAGTTGCTCGTGGAACTCCAGAAGAGATAGCTGAAATAAAAGAAAGTCATACAGGTAGATTTTTAAAACCATTATTATAAGGAGAATAAGCTATGAAACAATATGCAGCAATATTATGTAAAAGAATAAATGGGTTATATTTGGATACTAATATTCAAATAGAAATACTAAAACCTATAATAGGTACAATAGAAAAAGGAATTCTTAAAACAGATGATGGTTTTTCCTTTAAATGTATTGATGAATATGGTCTAGATTGCGATGATGAAGAATTTTATATGCTTCCAATTGAAGTAGAAGAATTATTAACATTCAAAGAAAAAGAATTTCGTGATATTGATTTAAATACCGGATTAATTACTTATTTATCAGATGTTAATGATAATAACCACTATTATTTGGAATATAAAGTAGGATATCATAATTATACTTGTTATATGAATGCCCAAGAAAATCAAACAACTTATGAAATAGATCCTAGAAAAAGTTATAATGATATTAGTTTTGAAATGGAAGAAGAAACTAAAGAAGAAACTAAAGAAGAAATAGAAGAAGAAACTGAAGAAATATTCGAACAAAAAGTTAAAGATATAAACTTTAAAGAATTATTTTCTAAAATAACAAGTACTGTAATTGCTCAAGATGAACAAATAAAAAAGATTTTAGTCGCACTTAAAAATCATTATAGTAGTGATAAATTTAAAGCTAATATCTTATTAGCAGGAATGACAGGAACAGGTAAAACTGAATTAGTAAAAACTTTATCTAAAAATTTAAATATTCCTTATGTTATTGTTGATTCGACTAAATTTACTCAAGAAGGATACGTTGGAAGAAGTGTTGATGAAGCTATAATAGAATTATGTCAGAAAACTAATGATGTAAAAAAAGCTTCACAAGGTATATTAGTTTTTGATGAAATTGATAAAAAAGCAATTAGAGGTAATGAGGTAGTAGCAACAAAAGCCGTTTTAGATAGTCTTTTAAAATTTATGGAAAAAGGAATTATTAATGTTCGTAATATAGGAAGTTTTGATACATCTAAACTAGTTTTTATAGCATCTGGAGCATTTTCAGGTATAACTTTTAAAGATAAGGAAGTTGGTTTTAATAAAGAATTAAGTAATGATTCAAATTTTTCTGAAATAGAGAATAAAGATTTTGTTAATTATGGTTTTACAGAAGAATTTATGGGAAGAATTAATCATTTAATTATTTTAAATGAATTATCTGTTAATGATTTAGCTAACATTTTAATAAGATCTGATAAAAGTGTTTTAGAAGCTCATAAAAAATTATTAAAAGAAACTTACAATATAAATTTAAAATATGAAGATATCTTTATAGAAGAAATTGCTAAAGCTGCTCATGGATTAAATATGGGAGCACGTGGACTAGAAAGTGTTGTTAATTCATGTTTATATAAAGTATATGAAGAACTTTTATTTGGTGATAGAACCTATAATGAATTAATTTTAGATAATTCTAAAACCTATAGATTAAAATAAAAAGTATTTACTTTTTCTTATACAAAAACACAATAAAAATCTGATTATCCGCTAAAACACAGTATCTATCAGCATTT
>JAHZGA010000002.1 GCA_019421005.1 bacterium
ATCCAACATTTCCAAAAAAATTATTAAATTTGCCTATTATTACTGAAATATTAAACAGTAAAATGTCTAGTAAAACTGAAACTAAATATAAGAAAACTTATATTCTTGAGGGGGGATACCATGTTATATTAGAATGGTTAAATAATAATTGCAAAGAGTCGGCAGAAGAGATAACAGAAGTTCTTATGAAATATATAAATCAAAATTTGAAATAAAAAAGTTTATAGAAAGTAAATATATCTATAAACTTTTTATTTATACTGATAAGGATTATTAACTGTCCCATCTCCTGTCATTTCAAAATATCTATGTTAGACCATATTGATTATTGTTCCAATACTCCATAAATAAATAGGGAGTATTTGGATAATCTCTGATAGATGTTTCATATCGATTATTGGTTATACTATCAACAATTAATTTATTTTTATCTTCGTTTCTTTTAAAATTTTCTAACCAAGAAAACCATACTAAATAATTTTCTAATCTTCTTGTAGATACCCCATGTAATTGTCTAATAAAATTTTTAAATCTACTATGTAACGAGTTTATGTTTCCTAGATTTTTGTATGCTTCAACTGTGTTTGCACTATATACATTGTGTTCTGCCACATTAAATAATTTTAACACTGTTTTATAGTTGGATCTTTTATCTATCGAAATATTCGAACCATTTTCTATTTTATTTTGTAATATTTCCTTTAATGCATCATTAGTTAATTGGCCTCTACCTGCTATTTCAAAGAATACATTATTTGTATCGTTGATACCTGATGCAATACATATTTGCTCATTTTTTTCTTGCTTTTCGAGGCATTGTAAAATTGGTGCTTTTGGTATGATTTCCTTTAAAATTTTCTCGTAAAAATGTTTCGTCTAATTGACCTTTGTTGTTTTTGTTTACTATAAATTGATTTTGATTTTGTTTTAAACATTCTATTATTCTATGTCTCATAAAATAGGATGTTTTTAAACATACTTCTACCTTTTCAGCGCATCTTCTTAATGATAAACAATCCACAAAACATTCTATATATTTTAACCATTTTTCTTTTTCTAATTTTGTTGTTGCAAATATTGATTTTGATTTACTAGTAAATGATGTCCCACATTCATTACATCTATATCTTTGCATATCATTATAAAATTTTTTGTGTAATTAATCAATATGGTCTAACATAGATAGAAAAAAATGTTAGAAATATATAACTTTTTGATTTTTTAATACATAAAACTGGGATGGCCAAAAAGTGGTCGAATTAATTGATGAATCAGCTACTATGCAACAAGGAATTATGTTTCTTTTTTAGGAGATAGTAAAATAAAACTACTCTCAAACTTGAAAGTAGTTTTTATGTAGAATTAATTATTTGGTTTTTCCTGGCATTTGTAGTCTTTTATATTCATCAAGTAATTCATATGCTTGGGTGTAATCTATAGAATTATATTTTTGTGTTTTTTTCAAAGAACCAGTTAACCCAGGAAAATCATATTTATAATACTTATCATAAAACTCTTTTTCCATTGTTGCTTCTAAATTAAAGTAAAATGATATTGCTTCAGGTGATATAGAAGATAATATTTCCTTTATTTCTTGTCTGTTTTTTGAAAAAGAAATTTTATTTACAATATCTTCCCCAAATATTTGCTCTATTTCATAGGCTATTTTTGTTTCTTTTGGATATCCACAAGAAGATGTTAGCAAGTTGTATTTTTTAGCTAATTGTCTTGTTTTTAATTCATTTATTCCTTCTCTAATGGCTATTCCACCACCACTACCACAAAAATGTAATGTTTCATGAAGAAGGCTCTCTTTAAAGTATTCTTCAGGGGTTAACCCTTTTAGAAAAGCATATTTTATATAAGTCATATATGTATTGTTATTTATTATCATATTATCTTGATTGTATGTTTTATGATTTTTAACTGTTCCAAATCCTGGGATTTTTTTTAGAGCCTCTAATACTTTAAAAGCATCTAAAGGAAAGTAGAAATTTTTATTTACTACAAATAGAGATATAGTACCTGTTTCTTCAATATGAACCATTTTTTCTAAATCATAATTAGTTGGTATATCAACAAGATTAGGATATTCTTTTTTTATAATTTCAACTAATTTTTCTATTTCAGAAATTAAATTTTCTTTTATATTATTTATATCCATTAAACCAACTCCTAAAAATATTATACCAAATTTCTAACGAAAAATCACTAGTGTAGCAAAAAAGAAATTATTTAATACTTTTGCCAATTGTTCTTCAGCCCAATCTGCATTTATTATTAATAAATCATAATAAGATAGCTCATTAATATTTTTACCAACAAATATAAAATCAGTAATATCCTTAATCACATTCATTTTTAACATTCCTTTCATTCAGTATATTTTTTATATACTCAAATCCTTTATTTATTTTTTCTTCAACAGAAATATTTTCACTATAAATATTTCTTAAATTATCCATTACCAAATTACTTTTATCATACAATTCATAAAAATATTCATAACCTCGTTCAACAAATACATCACCAAAAATATCTGAAAAAGGTTTATTATTTAAAATTGGATCTGTTACCATTTCACTATATTGCCATGTTATATATGGAGAATCATATTCTATCCTTGGAATTTCTGGATGAATTTGTTTCCATTTTTCAAACCACATAAAATGTAATGTTTCATGTGCAGATGTTTCAATTAATTTCCAATCTTGGACACCTATACCGATTGAAAATGCAAACCCATCTAAATATCTAGGAAAAACTGGTATTAATCCCACAGTACCTTCAATAACATTAACATCAGGCCAATCAATATCAAAATAAGTTGATAACATAGAAAAATATTTATCGTTATATTCTTTCCAAATATTATTATATCTTTCTACTTCACTTTTAATTTCCTCACTATGTTGTTTATATTTCTTTGTAACTATTTCTTCTATTTTTTTATAAACTTCTTCTTTTGAAGGATTATTATCCAAATCAGTTAATTCAGAAAAATATTGAATAGTATAATCATGAACATTTAATGTTCCATTTTCTTCATAATAAGCCCATTTAATTATATCTATATTTTCTTGTAAAGTCATTTCTCTAAATTTAATTTTAGGTATCATAATATCCAGCTCCATTCATTTATATTTATAACATTTTTATATGAAGAAGTATCATTCTTTAATGAATACACATTTCTTATAAATACAAAATTAAAAATCATCTTTCTCACTATAACTAATTGCTAATTCTATAATTTTATCAATAAGCATCATATTTTTCCCTATCTTTTTAACAAAATCATTTCCTAATATTTCTTTAAAATCCATAATAGCTAATTTTACATATTTTTCTTCAATTTCAAATAATTCTAAATAATTTAAAATAACATCATTAATAAAATAAAAGTCATAATTCTTTAATAATCTATAAACTTCATTAAAATTATTTTCATCTAATAACTTTATATAATCTTCGTTATAATTATCATATACTAATTCTAAATATGTATCATTTAAATATTTATCTAAAAACATACTAACCCTCTTTTCCTTTTGCTAATAAAAACTTCAATTACTTTTCTTTTTGTCTTAAACATTTCTATAATTTAATTATTTTTATCAATACATTATAATTCATAAGTATAAATAAATTATACTATAAATAATTAAAAGTTTCAATGAACTCATTGAAACCTCAATTTATATTTATATTATCTATAAAAGATTTAATATCCTTATCTAATGGATTTGATGAAAATCTATAACCATCTAACCAATTACCACTTTTAGCATCATTTTTTAATAATTTTTCTGACAATTATTTGTTGCTCCATCCTTATTAGGACCTGCATTCATAAATAAAATTTTTGACATTTTATCATCCCTCTCATATTTATGATACAACCGTGTGTTACCACCGTGTCAATGATTTTAATAAAAAAATTAAAAATATTTAGTAACCATAATTTAAAATAATTTCATATATCATTTAAACATCATTACAGTGATAACTAATTATACATATATTATGTTAAAGGATAAGTGATTTTATGAATAAAATAAATAATAAAACTGTTTCTGTTTCCACCAGCGTTGAATTAAAAGATGCTTTAGAAAGCAATAATGGTTATGAATATATTTATTTAGAAAACGATATTATTTTAGAAAGTGGTATTAAAATAAATACAAATAAAAGCAATGTAACAATTGATGGAACATACTTAAATAACACATATACTTTAACAGGAATGAATAGTTCAGAAATTGATAATACTATTTGTTCTGGGACATTTACAAAAGAAGTTAAAATTAAAAATATGAAAATAAAAAATTCTAATATATATGGTATTGTATGTGTACCAACAGAATACAGTCATAGAGAAACCATAACTACATATGATAATATTATCTTTAATGGAACCCAATTATCATTTAATCCATATGGAGTTGTTAAAATTAGTAATTCCACTATTACCATTGAAGACACTGATGGAATTAACTGTCAAGAAGTATGTGAAGCATCATACGTTATAATCGGTGGAAAAACCAATATCTTAAGTAATTCTACTAGTTATCCATTATTTACATTTAAAAATGATGCCATCAGCCCTTATGTTATATTTTTATGTAAAAGTGATATAATTTTATCAACTGATTCAAGAGAATTCATGACTGGTACTAATAAATTAAATTTTACCATTCTTCATGATACAAAAGTACATCTAACTACAGGAAATGGATTTACTCCTATGACAATTCACGGAGTAAATAATGTTTTAATTGATGAAAGAGCATCATTTATATTTATTGAAAAAAGTCATCAAAGAATCCCAATGTGGTCTATTTTTGGAACCCTTACAATGAAAAAAGATTCTGAATTACAAATAATAAATTCATATGTAAACACCCCTAGTGATAATTATAATATTCATTTTAAAGGTGAAAACTGTAAAATGATTTTAGATAACCCTAAAAATTTAACAATATATACTAAAAACGCGAATGCAATATACACAAATAATCCCTTAACATTTGATATAAGTTGTTCTAGAATTAATATGTGGCAAGACTCTACTGAACTATCAGCTGCTGGAGATATAAATAATATTCCTGATTATTCATGGTATAAAGAAGATGGTATACTTAAAATAGAAGGAACAATAACATCATCTATGACAGCTATTACAAGTTATAATATAACCCCTAGTGAGTTACAAAAATTACCTGATATTGGTAATTTTAAATTTCAAAATCGAAAACAACTTTCTATTGGTACCATTCCTATTAATATTCATCCAATTAATGGAACTAAAAATACTATAAGTGGTCATACAAATAGTTTTGCTGGTGTTTTAATCAAATATAATAATACCACTGAAATAGTAAATGCGGATGATAATGGATTATTTGAATATAATTTACCATCCACTATAGCTGATAATACTCAAGTAGAATTAACTGCCAATGTTTCAGGAAGTTTCATTTATAAAACAAGAACTGTAACTACTCCATTTACAGGTGAATTAACACTTTTAGATATAAATTCAACAATTGATTTCTCAACAATTCCTATAAGTAATACTTATATATTCCCAAAAACAAATGAATTAAAAACAAAAATAGTAGATAGTAGATTAAATAGTTCAGATTGGAAATTATATGCTTATATAGATAACGATTTAACTTCGACAAATGGTTTTATATTAGATAATGCATTAGTATTTAAAAAATTTGATGATGAAATTATAACTTTAACTGATAATCCTATAATTGTTTTTATAGGAAATAACAATCAAGGAATTGTAAGTTATAAAGAACTTAATTGGTCAACTGAAAAAGGACCATTATTAGATCTTACTAATAATGCTTTAGAAATAAATGAAGAATATTTTGCAACTATTTATTTTACTATAGAAGAATAATTTTAAAAGATGATAAATTTAATATTCTATCATCTTTTTATTATAAATATTTAAGAAATATTATAATTTTTTAATTTTATCCTTACTTACATAATATTCACTTATTAAATCTTCAAGTGAAATACCATACTTTTCTTGCATATCAATATTATTCATAGAGAAAATATCAATTAATAAACCATTCTTATCAACTGGTAAAATATTATATGATTTAACAAATTCAATTTTAGAACTTAATTCTTGAAATGAAATATGTTTAAGAATAGATTTATTTTTAGGCTCATCTATATCATTTTGTAAACATATATCATTTATTTTTTCCTTATTTTTTTTAATATTCCATATCATTCCTATACTTGAAAGTAAAGTTTTTCTTTCTTCTGATAATTTTTTATGCCCATGTCTTTGATTCATAATCCAATTTCCTAATTTAACTCCTGATTCATCATATGTACATCCATCATTAGTTTTAAATTTAACAGGTATTAATAAATCGCCATGATGTTCATAATATTTTTTAGCTAATTCATAATTCTTTAACCAGCTTTCATCAAATGCACTTAAAACAAAACCTATTTCACCTAATTTTTGTTTTCTTTTTCTTGATAATGTTTTATACGTATTTCTTTGAGAATTAATCCATTCTCCTAATCTAACCCCATTTTCATCATATGTATAACCATCACTTGTTTTAAACTTATTTGGTATCAATAAATCGCAATGATGTTCATAATATTTTTTGGCTAGTTCATAGTTCTTTGACCAATTTTCATCATAAACATTTAAAACAAAACCTATCTCATTTAATTTTTGTTTTCTTTCATCTGATAACATTTCATAATTTTGTCTTTGCCTTAAAATCCATCCGCCTAAATTAGCACCATTTTTATCTTCTGTATATCCATCACTTGTTTTAAATTTCTGATATACATTTAAATTACCATAATAATTATAATATTTTTTAGCTAGTTCATAATTTTTTAACCATCTTTCTTCATCTTTTTGTTTTCGTGACATTATTTTTCCCTCTATTTTAGTCATTATTACACCCCTAATCAAGTAATTACCTATTATACCATTTTTATTTAATTCTGTTTATAATTTTTTAATTTTATCCTTACTTACATAATATTCACTTATTAAATCTTCAAGTGAAATACCATACTTTTCTTGCATATCAATATTATTCATAGAGAAAATATCAATTAATAAACCATTCTTATCAACTGGTAAAATATTATATGATTTAACAAATTCAATTTTAGAACTTAATTCTTGAAATGAAATATGTTTAAGAATAGATTTATTTTTAGGCTCATCTATATCATTTTGTAAACATATATCATTTATTTTTTCCTTATTTTTTTTAATATTCCATATCATTCCTATACTTGAAAGTAAAGTTTTTCTTTCTTCTGATAATTTTTTATGCCCATGTCTTTGATTCATAATCCAATTTCCTAATTTAACTCCTGATTCATCATATGTACATCCATCATTAGTTTTAAATTTAACAGGTATTAATAAATCGCAATGATGTTCATAATATTTTTTAGCTAATCCATAATTCTTTAACCAGCTTTCATCAAATGCATTCAAAACAAAACCTATTTCATTTAATTTTTGTTTTCTTTCTTCTGATAATTTTTCATAATAAGTCTTTTGACTTACAAGCCAACTTCCTAATTTAATTCCTTGTTCATCATATGTATAGCCATCATTTGTTTTAAATTTAACAGATATTAATAAATCACCATGATGTTCATAATATTTCCTAGCTAATTCATAATTCTTTAACCATCTTTCTCCATTAGGACTTAAAACAAAACCTATTTCACCTAATTTTTGTTTTCTTTCTTCTGATAATTTTTCATAATGCTTCTTTTGACTTTCAAGCCAACTTCCTAATTTAACTCCTTGTTCATCATAGGTATAACCGTCACTTGTTTTAAATTTACTTGGTATTAATAAATCACCATGATGTTCGTAATATTTCCTAGCTAATTCATAATTTTTTATCCATTTTTCAGCATTATAATTTAAAACAAAACCTATTTCACCTAATTTTTGTTTTCTTTCTTCTGATAACATTTCATAATTCTGCTTTTGAGTAGTAATCCAAATTCCTAATCTAACACCTGCTTCATCGTATGTATAGCCATCACTAGTTCTAAAATCTTGATGTATTAATAAATCACCATAGCATTCATAATATATTTTAGCTAATTCATAATTTTCTAACCATCTCTCTTCATTCTTATGATTTTTTGACATTATTTTTTCTTCTATTTCAATCACTATTACACCTCCAATTAAGTAGTTACCTATTATACAACATTCTATTTAATTTTACTAGTAGTTTTTCCATAAAAAATAATTAAATCATCCTATTCATTTTATTTTAAAGTAAACATAAAATAAAATAGGAGGCCCATATGGAAACAGAATTAAGTAACAGCGCTAGTGTATTAGGAAACTATAATAACATTCCGACTGAAATCTCAACTCAAACATTTGTAGTTACCTTAATATCAGGATTAACTGTAACCAAAACAGCTGATAAAGTAATCTGGAGTGAAGGAAATTTAACATATAAAATAGAAGTAATTAATCAAACTGATTTACCTTATACCTCACCAGTTATAACTGATATTTTAAATCCAACCTTAATTGCATTAGTAAATAACACCATAAAAATAGATGATAATATTATTTCATCGTCGCTTTATACCTATGAAGAAGATACAGGAAAACTAACTATTACTCTACCCGATATTGAATCAAAAGGAAAAAAAGTAGTTACCTTTGAAGTAAGCAAAAAATAAAAGTTGCCTAAAAGGTAGCTTTTATTCTTCTATACTCCATATTATATTCGCACTATACTCTTTACCACTTATAATTTTTTCATTAACCATAAGTAATATACCTTCATCATCATTCCAATCAACAACTGTATTTAACTTATTTTCAGTATCCGTATAAACAAGAGTTGGCTTATCTGATAATGGAAAAATATCTCCATTAGCATTTTTATATATTAAATTCCCATCAAAAACTTCCTCTGAATTAGATATAAGTTCATGATTAACACAAGCATATAATTTCCAATTAGTATAGTTAACTCTAGAATCTACTACATTAACTATCATTTCACCATTACGAGGACAAAGTATAGGATTATTACTTATAGGTTCTAACTTAAAATTAATTACTTTAGAAGCACTTGCTAAAACAATTTCTCCACTATAGATAATTTGAATAACTTTAGTATGATAAAGGACATTATCGCTTAACTTAACATTAAAAGTTATAATGGTTCCTATATCTAGTGGTGTATCATAATTATAACTAAAATTACCTGAAGAATCAGCAAGTACAACTACATTAACATCATTTATTGAAATTAAAATACTACTTAATTTTTCTGTTATTCCACTGATGACTGTATCACTATCAGTAACTGAATTAACTAAAAACGAAAAATCTCCAACGGAAAATATTTTTTTATTAGCAAAAATGAAACTATCAAGTGAAGGTAAATTTGCTAATTCTTGTTCAGTAAAATTATGACTTTCAATATCAACACTATTGGAATTAAATTTTCCTTTTATAACAGCACTAGAATCATTTTTATACCATGAATAATCAGGCAATGTTGAAAGAGAAATCTCATCATCCATTTTAATAGCTTGTAAAAATAAATTAATTCTAGAAAATTTAAAATCAAATGGAATACTACTTTCAGCACTTATAACATTTGCTGAAGTATTATATAAAACTACCATTTTAGGATTATTTAAAATAAAACCACCATTATTAGAAAAAGTAATATTATAATTTGTTGAAGATATTTTTTCATAATCATTAATGATTGTTAGGGAGCTATTATCATTTAAAGTAATAGTACCATAACTATACCATGTAGGATAATTACCATTTGAAGCTGTTTGTTTTAAAACAAATTCGCTATTTTGGAAAATATTACTAACTCCAGTTCCATAATTTGCATAAGCCATTCCACTATGAGAAGTAACTGAAAAATAACTATTACTTAGAATTGAAAACTCTAAATTACTAACTCCATAAAATAATTCTCGATATTCAGAAGTAAAATTAACAACTGCATTACTTAAAATTTTAAAAGATGGATTACTATTCCTAAACCAAAAAGCTGAATTACTTTTAGAATTATGAACTATATTAGTTATTCCCCCTATTTCAATTCTATTACATTCAGCCACCTCATTTCCAACAGTTAAATCACCATCAGAAATAGTAATATCTGAATCAATAATTCTAGTTAATCCAGATGGATTAAAAGATAATTGCGGTCCATTATAAATAATATTATTATATTCAACTAAAACGTTTTTATAATTATTGTTTTCAGAAACACTTATAACTCCATAGTAATTATATCCAACAACATCTAAATTACAAACTTTAACATTTAAAATTGTTGGATAACTTATTGAAATTGTATCAGAACTAGCAAGACTTTTTTTATCAGTAAAAGTATATCTAACTCCTTCATAAGTACCATCTATAGTAACAACTTCTTTACTATTAGCTATTTTAATACCACTTTCTAAAGTGATATTATCACCAAAATAAATATAAGAATATTCATTTACACCTTCTAAAACATTTTTAAGTTCACTACTGGAAAAAACTACCACTGTATGATTATTAATAACCTTCATAAATTCTCCTTAATAAATAATATGTATAAACTTAAAAACTATCAACTAGTTAAGATAAATTTTTTTCAAAATAAAAATTAGTTATATTTCAAACTAATTTATCTACCTTTTTTATTTTCTAATGCTTTAGCTTCATCAATTTGTTTTAAACCTAAATTTATAAAATATACAATTACAATCCAAGCAAGTACTGTCATTGTAATTTGAACTAAATAATATGGTGCTTGAATAGGCATATCCCAAATACCATGTAGTACAACTGGAATTAAACAAATTAATAAAAATCTTTTATCATTTAAATGTTTTTTTTCTAACTTATCAAAACCTTTAACATACATTAATGCTGCTCCTTCTATAGCTGCCCAAGCAACATGTCCTCCAGGTGCAAGAAAACCACGCAATTTAATAATATCTAACATAGCTTGTAATCCATTACCAAGGCCAAATCTTAAAATATATCCTGCTGTTTCAAAAGCTGCAAAACCTGCTCCTACAGCTGCGCCTATTAACAATCCATCTAAAATATAATTACTTCTTTTACTTTTGAATAAGAAAAGTGCAACTACAACAGCTTTAGCAACTTCTTCAATTAAACCAATCAGTAAAGCTCCTTCATAAGTTTGAACTGTGGCGCTAGCTTGAAAATATGGTAGTGAGAAATATAAGATAGCTAAAATTAACGATAGGGCTCCACCTAAAATAAAGTATTTTATTACCTTATAGAATGGTATATTTCTAAACAAATTAATCTCAAAGAAAAATATCAAAACTGTTACTGGTACAGCAAATGCTGCTAACATAATCATAATAGGTAAAAAGTTTTCATTTCCATAATCTATAAAGCCTATCCTAGTTGGAATATACGCTATTACGAAAAATATTAAAATTTTAAAATATACCCAAGCACTGGCATCTTTAGGATTAATATCACTAATTTTAGGAGTAGTATTTTTAGTACCACAAACAAATACTTCATCTAATTCTTCATCAGTATGTTTTTTAAAAGTATTTTTAAATAAGTCTTTAAAAGTAACATAACTTTTATACTCTGCTCCAGTTATTTTATCTAAATTTTCAGTTATTATATTAGATGCGTTTTTTTTATTAATTGGATAACCACAATCTAGACAATTAGTTTCATCACCTTTCAATTTTTTTCCACATTCTGGACAAGTTTGTAACTTTATTTTAATTCCACAATGAGGACATACTTTCGCACTTGATGATATTTCCTTACCACATTCATCACATTTAATAAGTGCCATCTTATTTACCTCCTTCTGTTAAACTTGATAAAATATGTTCAGCTACACTATTTATTTCATCTGTATTAGTATTTTCTTCTTTAGTTGCAACCATATATACTTTATTATTTATAACAGTTGCATATCTATTATCAATTACCACATGATTATCTGAATTATAACTATAGGCAACTCCATAAACAGTTTTATTTCCAATTGTTCCTGAAACTAAATCAATTATAATTTTAAGGTCATTATATTGTTCTCTCATATAATCTGTAAAACTATTTAAAAATTGTACCTCATTATTAAATTGATCATATCTACCAACAATTAAATAAGGAATTAATACTCCCTCGTTATCTACATTTTGACCAACATAAATAAATCCATCCTTATCAGTTATTACCTTATAACTACTAGGTATTTCAAAAGATATACCTAAATTAGAATCACTATAAACTGAATATCCACTATTTGATGATGGTGTTGTCTTTTGTTCATTATTATCAGTTGGTTTTCCAAAAATTAAATAACCTCCTACAATTATAACTAAACCTATTATTAAATATTTTAAGTTTCCTTTAGATACTTTTTTTACTTTTTCAGTATTAGTTTTTTTAAGTTCATAACCACATTTAGGACAACTATCAGCTTGATCACTTACCTTATTATTACACTCTGGACATTTTATTAATGCCATAACATCACCTTCCTATTATATTATGGTAAATTTTTGTCATTTTATTTACCTTACAATATAAAGTATAATATAATCAGCACTTAAATTAAAGTAATTTTACTAAATAGTCAATGACTTTTTGGCAATTGAAAATTTTATTTTATTTTGGTATACTAATGAAATGGAGGTATTTTATGAAGTTCAATGAAATTTTAAATAAATATATTAACCTTATAAACTGTAGTTCTAAAGATTTAGCAACCGTTTCAAAATTATCGTCATCAATAATAAGTAGATATAAATCTGGTGGTAGAATACCTAACAATGATAATTTAAAAGTAATAAGTAAAGCACTTGAAACTTTATCAAATAATAAATATAGTTATAATGATATTTTAAATGATTTTTATAAATCAATTGATGCTTATTGTTTTGACTTTAAAATAATTAGAAATAATTTAAATACATTAATTAATTACTTTAATATAAATGTTAGTGAATTGGCTAAATTTTTAAATTTTGATGCCTCTTATCTTTCTAGAATAAGAAGTGGGAATAGAATTCCTCACAATAAACAAGAATTTGTTAATTCTTTATCAAAATATATTTTAAAAAAATATAATAATACTGATTTATGTTCCCTAATTAATTGTAATATTAATGAATTAAGTTTAAGTAAATTTAAAGATTGGCTTATAAAAGATAATAGTAATTCAAATGAAATTGATAGTTTCTTACAAAAATTAGATGATTTTAATTTAGGAGATTTTATAGCTTCTATCAATTTTGATAAATTAAAAATTCCTAATATTCCTTTTTATAAAGTTAAAAACAAACATTATTATGGTATTGAAGAAATGAAACAAGGAGAACTAGACTTTTTTAAAGGTTCTATTTTAAAAAAATCTAGTGATGAGATTTTTATGTGCAGTGATATGCCAATGGAAGATATGGCTAAAGATTTAGAGTTTTCAAAAAAATGGATGTTTGCAATTGCAATGAGTTTAAAAAAAGGTATGCATTTAAATATCATTCATAATATTGATAGACCTTTTAAAGAAATGATGTTAGGATTAGAAAGTTGGATACCTATATATATGACTGGACAAATATCCCCTTTCTATTTAAAAGAGGTTAAAAATAGTGTTTATCATCATTTAAATTACGTATCTAATTCTGTTGCTTTAACTGGTGAATGTTTAAAAGGACATCATTCTGATGGAATGTATTATTTAACTAATAATAAAACTGAAGTAGATTATTATAAGAAAAAATCTGATTTATTATTAAAAAGTTCTAATTCATTAATGAATATTTATAAAGAAAACAATTTAGAATTTAAAAACTTTTTAATTAAAGATAAAACTATTAAAAAAGATAGAATAAGGTTTTTAGCATCTCTACCTTTATTTACAATTGATGATGCTACACTTTTAAATATTTTAAAAAGAAATAATATAAATCAACAAGATATTGATAAAATAATAAGTTTTAAAAATGAAGAAGTTAAACATACTAAAGATATTTTAAAAGAAAATAGTATAAATGATAATATCTATTTAAATAAGAATTTTGATGAAGAGATTTGTTTATCTATTGATAATATGTTTTATAATAAAAAAATCTATTATAATTACAAAGATTATAAAAAACATTTTAATTTAACAAAAGAATATGCTAAAAAAAATAGCAACTATAAAGTTACTATTAATGAAAACAGAACATTTAAAAATATTACCATTACAATTTTAAAAGATAATTATGTTACTATTTCTAAAAATTTAAATCCTACCATTCATTTTGTTATTAAACATCCTAAATTAAGACATGCAATTGAAAATTTTAAATCAGCTATAAAAGAATAAATTAACTTATTCTTTTTTCATGCATAAAACATTCTAAATCATGAGAGTTTATAATTCCTATTGCTTGTAAATATGAATATATAATAATTGAACCAACAAATTTCATTCCTCTTTTTTGTAAATCATGAGAAATTGTATCTGATAAAGTAGATGTTGTTAAATGATTTTCATAAATAATTAAATCATTAGTAAATTGTTTTAAATAATTATAAAATGAACCATACTCATTAACTATATTTTTAAATATTTTAGCATTATTAATACTTGCCGTTATTTTTAATTTATTTCTAATAATATTTTTATTATTCATTAATTCAGTTATTTTTTTATCATCATAATTTATTATTTTATCTATATTAAAATTATCATAACATTTTCTAAAGTATTCTCTTTTATTTAATATACATTCAAAAGAAAGTCCAGCTTGAAAAGATTCCAATATTAACATTTCAAGTAAATAGTTATCATCTAAATTAAGTTTACCCCATTCACTATCATGATATTTTATATATTTAGGATTATTTAAATTACACCATTTACACCTTTTTAGTTTTTTAGGATACTTAAATTTACTTATATCATTTTTTTCTAGTTCTAATAATTTTAATTTATTTTTAATTCCTCCACCATATCCAGTTAAGTTTCCTTTAGATCCGATAACTCTATGACATGGAACAATTAAACAGATAGGATTTCTTCCAACAGCATTACCAACAGCTTGAGCAGACATTTTTTTTATATTTTTTATTTTAGCTATTTCTAAAGCAATATCATTATAACTTATTGTTTTTCCATAAGGAATTTTACTAACTATATCTAATACTAATAAAGAAAATGGTTGAGTATTATCTATTTTATATTTAGGAGTAAAATCTGGATCTTTTCCACTAAAATAGATATCTAACCATTTAATAGTTTCATCAAATATTTTTAAATCTTTTTTTTGATATTCTTTATTATGTTTTAAATTATCTTTTGAATTTTCAAACCATAAACCAGTTAAATAATCACCATTACTAGTTAAACAAATACGTCCTAAAGGTGATTTGTATTCTTTCTTATAATCCATTTTTAAAACTCTTAATATATTTTTTTCTCATATCATTCATTAATCGTTCAGCAACTTCAACAGATACTAAAGACATATCCATTGATGATGTATCTATTAATACAAAATCAGCAACGCTTTTTGAAAATAAGTCTTTTAATTTAGTTAAACTATCATTATATTCATCAATGTTATTTTTATTTAAAAATCTTCTTTCTTCAAGTGCTAAACTAGAATTATAATCTCTTTTTAATGAAACTATAGCATCTGCATAAGTAACAACTAATACATCAATTAATTCTTTAGATAATTGACTATATTTTTTTCTAGAATTAAGATAATTTTCTTCTGATATATCACCTTTTACATATCTACGATAATTCCAAATTTGTCGATCATTTATAGATCTATCAATTAATATAATTTCATTATTATTTAAATTATCTAATAATTGTTTATAAACTAAATCAGCAATAGCAAGATTATTATCTTCTAAACTTAATTTATCTAATTCTTTTTTTAAGTGTTCTTTATAATATTTTGAAGTTGTAAATTCTTCAATTATTGATACATTAAATCCACCTTTTTTAAAAAAGTCATATAGATTATTTATTGTTGTTGTTTTACCAGTTCTTGGTGTTCCACTAAATTCAACAACAAATGGTTTTAACAAAGTACAGATTTTTTTTAATTTTTTCAATTCTAATTTTTGAGCATGTAATCTTTTTAAATTTTGATAATATTCTTTATTATCATCAAATATTACGTTATTTAAATATTCATCTTCTTTATAGTTAAAAACATTATCTAATATAGTTTTTAATTCATCAAACATAGGATGATTTTGATTATCAGAAGTTAAACTTTTATAAATTTCACTATAATACCATTTTTGTTTTTCTTCTCCTCTTTTAAATTTAGAAAAATCTCTAGTACCTGTTTTTTGAAATTTAATCATTAAATCTTCTAAATTATCTATTTTATCTGCACATATAACTAATTTACTATTTAATGACATTTTTCTTATTTTATCAATTGTTTCTTTTTTTCTTTCTTCCCATGATAAAGTTTTGTTTTCCGAAACATCATTTACAATATTTGCAACTTCTAAACCAAATTTATTTTGAATATCATTTATTTTATAATTGGTATCTTCTACAACATCGTGTAAATAACCAGCCATAACGGTTATATCATCACATCCGTATTCTTCTAATTTAGCACCTACACTTAAAGGATGAAATTGATATGGTTTATCTGGTTCATTTTTTCTAACTTGATTTGCATGAGCTTTTATAGCAAATTCTTTAGCAATTTGTTTTATATTTTCCATAAAGCACCTCCAAATGTATTATATAATATTTTTAAATTTTCTTCAACAATTTTAAAAAATCATAAATATTTTTAAATATTTACGATTATTTTGTTATTGTTATAACTGGACGAATACCATAATTTGTACTTGTAATACCATATTCATATAGTTTACCATCACAATCAATTCGCCATGCAAAACTAGAGTTTCCAACAAGTGTTGAGGAAGTCCAATATCCAAAAGTTCCATTATCTAGTTCTTCACATCCGTAATTAGTACAAATAGCTGCATAATTAAATAGCCATTTATATTTACTTGTACCTACTCCTGTCTTTTGACCACCTTCAAAGTAAAAACCACTTGTTGATGTTAATGAGCTCCAATTAGATACTCCATTTGTTGATGATGTTATATTATTATTTCATCAGCTGTTATCATTCTGGCTGTGTTTTTTGCTTCACTAGTCCAACTAGATACATCACTTTTTAATTTTTCATTAGCTGTTACTGCACCGGCACTGTTATTTTCACTTGAGTTCCAAGCTACATTATAGGTTGTATTATGATCTAATATTAAATTTAATGTTTCATCATTATTTGCTATTACATACCATTTCATGCAACCTGTTTTATTTTCATTTAAACTATTACTTTTAGTATAATTAGAACAATCTTTTTCTCCTGTTTCTGGATTATAATATACCATGTCCCCTATTTTATATGTTTTTATTATTTCATCTGTTATATCTGTATCTCCTACCTTGTATTGCTCATATATTATTTGACCAAATATATTACTTATTGAAATATTATTAGTAGGAACATTATCCATATTTTCTGATAAACTTATTTTTATATAAGCTTTTTTAGTTTCTTTAACTTTTAGTTCATCGCCTATTTTTATGCTTGTATTATCTTGATATTTCATTTCAGTTATTAAATTATTTTCTATTAATTCTTCATCAGTTGTTTTAGTACTCCCACTTCCTGTATATGTAAATTTATCTTTTTTAGGATATACTACATTTGTTATTTTGGCATCTATTTTTCCTTCATTTACGATATCAAAGTTACATATTATATAATCATTAGGAAGTTTTAATTTAATATTACTTAGTTCTAGTGTTGTGTTATTTTTTATTTCAATATTTCCTACTTCAGCATAGTTATATGCTGTACATTTCGCATTTTTAAAATTTATATTCCAATTAGTTGCTGTTGCTCCTAATCTAACAGATCCAGTTATATTTAAATTACTACTTAAGGCTGCATATCCTATTGATAAACAAAATACTAGAACAATTAACAATATTATTATTGCTTTTTTATTCATTCTAGTTACCTCCTATTTATCTTAAATTAATTATATAATCTTTTATTATAAAAGTGAATACTGTTTAATATTTTTGTTTATTAAATCCTATTAAAAAAAGTCAAAATTTGACTTTCAATAATTACATTAAAACAATATTACTTAACATAGAACCTTATGTTATTATACTTCTTTGATATAATCTAAAATAGATAAAAAGGTCTGTCCGTGTCCTTTATGAAAATCACCAGCATTAATCATTCGTTTTATCTCATTTACTGTTGCCAATTTAATATCACTTACTTCTTCTTTTTGATATGCAATTTTATTTATATCTATATTCATTTTTACATGATATAAATCACATATAGCACCATGACCAACTTTAGTTTTAAGTAATTTTATATTTTCATTTGCTAAATCTAATCCAAGTTCCTCTCTTACTTCTGTCAATAATCCTGTCATACTATCTTCGCCAGATTTTGGATGTCCACCTGTTGTAGCCCACTTACCACCTTTATCCTTACTTCTTTTCTGAATTAAAAATCTACCATCATTATTTTCCATAAAAATCATTACCATTAAGCAATAGTAACCATCGGGAACTATTTTCCCTTTATAAATAGTATTACCAGTAAAAACTCTGTTTTCATCATATAAATCTCTTTTTTCCATAAAACTTTTCACCCTACCTTTTAATGCCATATTCTTTTTCTTTTTGTTGCCTAAAAAACTTTGAACGACTTTCTTTTTTCTTCTTCATCAAAGTTTTATCTAAAGGTTCCATACTTGCTTTCATATCGTTTATAATAAAAGTCGTTTCATTTCTTGGGTCTGCACCAATATATTCAATTTGTGCGTCTTGATTTTTGCTAATGTCATATTTTGAAATATACGAAGTATATGTACCTCTGCCACTAGTTGCCATAGACAATTCTAAAGGAAAATTCATCATATTAGATGCTGGAACCTCACCTTCTAAAGTTATCACATGATCAAAATGATTAGTAATCTCATATAAACCATTTTTTGAAGATAATAATTTAATGACAGAACTCAAATCTTTTTCTGGTAAAGTTATAATGTATTTTAATATTGGTTCTAATAATTTCATTTTAGCTTGTTTTAAGCATCTAAATAGCGCAAGTGGTGTAATTATATTAAAGTGCATTGGATCACTTCCCATTGAATCAAATTGCCCGTCAATTAATGCTACTTCCATATCTGTTAATTCCCAACCATTTAAACCTTGTTTAGAATAATAGTTAATTAATCTTTCAACTTGTCTCTGATATTTTAAATGTAAAAAGTCAGTAGAAACTTTAGAAACATATTTAAAGCCACTTCCTCTTTCTAAAGGAGTAACTTCTAATTCGATACCAGAAACCGTTGTGTAGGTTGCTTTTGCTCGAGATGTAGTAGTTGGAAATTCTTTATGAATAACAACTGGATTTTCAATATTAACTTTTAACCCAAATCTTTCATCTAATAAAGTTTTAACAATTTGTGCTTGAACTTCGCCCATTAAACTACAAAAAATCTAATTTGTTCGTTCATTATATCTTACATTTAAATAAGGATCTTCCTCATTTAATATTTTCAATGCCTTCATAAGTTCTATTGTATCCTCTTTTTTTTCTGGATTTATTTCCATTGTAAGTAGCGGTTTAACAAAACTTATATATTTATCAAATCCTTGTTTATTACCAATAATTTGTCCACATTTTACATCAAGACCATTAATAATAGCAATATCTCCACTATAAACTTTATCTACAGAAAGCATTTTAGTACCACTGGCAATAGTTAAATTTTTAATTTTTTCTATTTTTTCGTCAGTGGTTTTAACTGTATCACGATTTTCTAACTTTCCATTTAAAACTTTAACATATGCATTTTTTCCATTATCGCCAACTCTAATCATAAAAACATAAGCAGATAATTCACTATCTAATTTTTTGATTGTTGTTGGTATATATCTGGAAATTGCTTCTACCAAGTCATCAACACCAACATCTATTAATGCACTCCCACCAATTACTGGAAATAATTTACAACTATGAGTTAAATTATAAATTTTTTCTGTTAACCAATCACAATCAATATCAAAACCATTAGTATATTTCTCTAAAACTTCATCATCTATCATTGATAGTTCTTCAATAATATCTTCAATTTTTGATTCATCAATAGTTAAAGAACCATCTTCATTTTTTCTTACATGCTTTAAGGTTAAGATAGGTACTTTCAAATTATTTTGCAATTCTGCAACAACTCTATCATAATCTGCACCGTGTCTATCCATTTTATTAATAAAAATTATTACTGGAACATTTTTTTCTTGTAGTGCTCTCCAAATAGTATAGGTTTGTGCTTCTAATCCTTCAACACCAGAAATAACCAAAATTGCTCCGTCTAAAACATTTATAGCCCTTTCAACCTCTGCTGAAAAATCAACATGACCCGGAGTGTCAATTAGTTGAATAGTTTTTCCGTCTAAATCAAACGAAACAATAGAATCTCTAACAGTTATCCCCCGTTCTTTTTCAACTTTCATATTATCTGTAACTGTATTACCAGTATCAACCCTTCCAATACTATCTATAACTTTAGTATGATATAACAAATGTTCTGTTATGGTTGTTTTACCTGCATTTGCATGCGCAAAAATACCTAAAGTTAAAACTCTTTTATCTTTTCTATCCAAGTTAATCACCTACTAATTGTAATATACAAAAACATCAAAAATTAATTTATGTCTAGTTTTTTTAATTTTACAGTATTTAAAATATTTTACTACCATTTTCAACTTTTCTTTCTGGATTAAGAATTACACATCCTTCTTTAGTGTCTGCACCTAATATTCTAACTTCACTTTTTACATCTGCTATCCGCATTGGTTCAAAGTTTGTAACAACTATTACTTGCTTTCCTATTAGTTCATCCATTGAATATAAATCAGTTATTTGGGCTGATGAATTTTTAATTCCTATATTCTCTCCAACATCTATTTTTATTTTATAAGCAGGTTTTCTTGCTCTTTTATTTACTCCAACATCAACAATAGTCCCCACACTCATATCTACTTTATTAAAATCTTCAATACTTAACATTTTTCCTCCAATTCTAGTACCAAATTACTAATAATTTCATCATTTTCATTTCTTTTCACTGCTAAAAGTAAATGATTATCTTTTAAAATACCAGTAAGTACAATTCTTGTTTTCATATTTTAACTCTCCTATCTTGGTTATATTATACCATAAATTTTTAGCAAATCATTTATAATTATTATTTTAGTAAAAAAAATAATGACCACGATTAATTGGTATCATTATTTCTTATTAATAATTCTTTTCTATATACTATACTAATTTATAGTGTAATTCATTTAAAACTTTTTATTATATCTACTTATATTTAAAATTATTCCTATAGATGATAAAGTAATTAACAAACTAGAACCACCATAACTTAAAAATGGAAGTGTTACACCTGTTACTGGTATAAGACCAACTACTACCATTAAATTTAAGGTTGTTTGAAAAGCAATTTGAAAAGTTAACCCAAATGCTAGAAACTTGGCAAATAAATCTTTAGAATTATAAGCAATTTTAAAACCTGTTATAATTATAGTTAAAAACAATGTTGTTATAATGATTATACCTAAAACACCAAATTCTTCGCTGATAATGGCAAAAATAAAATCAGTTTGAGGTTCAGGCAAATAAAAATGTTTTTGAATAGAATTTCCAAATCCTAATCCAAATAATCCACCTGGACCTATTGCATATAATGACTGAATAATTTGAAAACCACTACCTAATGGATCACTCCAAGGATTTAAAAATGATAGTATTCTTTTTAAACGATAAGGTGCGATTAAGATTAACACAACTACTAAAGCAATTCCTAATAATCCCATCTTTAAAAAGAATTTGAAATTTACACCACCTACAAACAATAGACCAACAATACTCATAACAATAATAACACCTGTTCCAAAGTCTGGTTGTAACATAATTAATCCAAATACTAATAAAGTTAGACCTAAAATAGGTAAAACACCCTTTTTTATATCCTTTATTTGCTTTTGATTTTTAGTCAAATATTTAGAAGTAAAAATAATAAGTCCTAATTTAGCAGCTTCACTAGGTTGTAATCCAAATGAACCTATTCCAAACCAACTCCTACTTCCATTTCTAACACTTCCTATTCCTGGAATTAAAACTAATACCAATAAAATTAAACAAATAACTATAATTATATTAGCTTTATTATAAAAATGATTATAATTAAATTTACTAACTAAATACATTATTATTAAGCCTAATATTAGAAAAATACTTTGATTAATAACATATTTATATGGATTTTCAAACTTATATTCTGACCATATAGCTGATGCAGAATATATCATAATTACACCAAAAACACTTATTAAAATTACACTAAAAAATAATAAAAGATTAATTTTTTTAGGCATTTGTTTACCTCCTTTAAATCCAAACTCCAAAAGCAATAGAAGCCATAGAAGCAATTAAACCAATTATCCAGAATAATTTTACAATATCTCTTTCATTCCATCCTATTTTTTCAAAAGTATGATGAATTGGTGTCATAGGGAACAATCTTTTTTTAGTTAATTTATAATAAGATATTTGAATTATACAAGATAATGTTTCTATAACAAAAACAATTCCAATTAGCACTAATAATAACTCATGTCTTGTTAAGATTGAAATTGCACCTATTGTTGCTCCTAAACATAAAGAACCAGTATCTCCCATAAAAACTTTAGCAGGGCTTACATTAAATACCAAAAATCCTAATAAAGCTCCAAGTAAAGCAAAACAAAATATTGCAATTTCTTCATAACCATCTAGCCATCCTGTATTCCAAGTAATAAGTCCAAGTGTTAAAAAGGCGATTGCTGATAGTCCTCCAGCTAATCCATCTAGTCCATCAGTTAAATTAACCGCATTACTACTTGATAATAAAATAAATAAAATGAATAATCCATAAAACCAACCAATGTTGATTTTAATTTTTAAGGTATGTATCCAAAATAAAGGTTCATTTCCACCTTTCATAAAAAAGTAAAAGAAAGTTATAGCAATTAACAATTGTAAAAGTAATTTACTTTTTTCTGTTAATCCTTTATTATTATGTCTTTTAATTATTAAATAATCATCTATAAACCCTATTATAGCGTATCCTATAAAAGTAAAAACAACAATAAATAAACTATAACTTAAATCTATTTTATCTAATAAATATAAAATAGTTAAAGTAATCAAAGTAGGAACAATAAATATAATTCCTCCCATAGTTGGAGTATGAGCTTTAGATTTATGACGATCTTTTAAATATACATTTAATTCTTGATTAACTTTAAATTTTTTTAAAAAAGGAATTAATAATAACCCCACTACTACTGCTAGTAAAAAACAAGTCATCATAACTAAAACTGATTTAGTTAAAATTAACATTATTTTCCCCTCCTAATCACTTAATAATAATCTAACTGTTTCACCCTCATAAATTCTAGTTTTACCTTTTGGTGATTGATATATAATTTTTTCCCCACTTCCAGAAAATTCAATTTTAAAATCTCCCAATAATTTAGTAGCTTCACTAGGAGTTAAACCTATGACATTTGGTACTTCTTTATAAACTTTATCCATATAATTATATTTTTTTTCACTTCCACCTTTAGGTTTTTTTATATCTAATATTCCAATAATATCATTTAAAACTGTACGTGCTATAGGGGCAGCTATAGTTCCACCATATTGAGTTACACCTTTAGCATTATCAACAGCAATATATACAACAACTTCAGGGTCATTAGCAGGCATAAATCCAATAAAAGATGTTATATAATTTCCTACCATATATTTTCCATCTTGAACTTTTTGAGCTGTTCCTGTTTTTCCACCAACACGATAACCATCTATATAAGCTGGACGTCCAGTTCCGAATGACACAACATTCTCTAAAGTGTTTCTAACTTTTTCACTTGTTTCATTGCTAATAACTTTTCTTACAAGTTTTTTCTTATTCTGTTTTATAACAGCATTAGTTTCTGGTTCATTTAAACTTTTAACTATATAAGGTCTATACAAGTAACCGCCATTAATAGCAGCGCTTACAGCAGTTATTTGTTGTATAGGAGTAACTGAAACTCCTTGACCAAAGGATGTTGTAGCTAATTCAACTGGTCCTACATTATCTAAATTAAACAAAATTCCTGATCCTTCTCCATTTAAATCTATTCCTGTTTTTTTCCCGAAACCAAAATTTTTAATATATTCAAATAATTTTTCCTTTCCTATTTTTTGACCCATTACAACAAAACCTGGGTTACAAGAATTTTGCACTACTTCCATAAACGTTTGGGCTCCATGTCCTCCGTGTTTCCAACATTTGATTCGCGCATTTTCAACCGTAATACTCCCCCCGTCATAATACGTATCTTTGTTTAAATCAATAAGTTTTTCTTCTAAAGCTGTTGCTAAAGTAATTATTTTGAAAGTTGATCCAGGTTCATAAGTTGACCATATAGGTAAATTACGATTTATTTCTTCCGTTTTATAATTTTTATACTTACTTGGTGAAAAACTAGGCCTTGAAGCAATAGCTAAAATTTCACCAGTATTAGGGTTCATCACAATACCTAAAGCTTGATCTGGATTATACTTTGAAACAGCATTATTTAATTCTCGTTCTAAAACTGCTTGAATTTCATAATTAACAGTCAAAGAAATATTAACACCATTTTGAGGTTGTTCATATACTTCACTTAATTTTAGTTTTTTCCCTTTAGCATCACTAAAATATTTAATTGAACCATAACTTCCCGTTAAATAATCATTATACATAAGTTCAATACCACTTAAACCTTGGTTGTCTATTCCAACAAATCCTAAAGTATGTGATAACATTTGATCATATGGATAATTTCTTTTAGATTCTTTTACTAAATATACTCCAGGTAATTTTAAATTATTTATTTTATCAGCAATTTCATATGACAATCTTCTTCCTTCAGGATGAACTCTTTCAATCGATGATTTTTTAGTAACATGTTTATAAATTTCTTTATAACTAACATTTAAAATTTTACTTATTTTTTTTGCTGTTAATTCCTTATTTTTTATTTGATTAGGTATAAATACTAATGAAGTAGTTGTTATATTGTTTGCTAAAACAACTCCAGTAGTATCATAAATTATTCCTCTATCAGCTTCAATTGGCAAATTTCTACTCCATAAACCTGTTGCATATTTATTTAATTTCTTATAATCAAATACTTGAATATAAATAACTTTAGAAATTATTAGAAAAAATAATATTAATATAACAATCAAAACTACCTTAATTCTAACATGTATTTTTTTAAAGAACATTAAGGTTCACCCCTTAAAAAAATATATGTCCAAGCATATATTTTTATGTATAATGGTTTATAAAAAAAGTATGTATAAATACACACTCTAAATTTTTTTATTTAATTTATAACTTTCTATCCAATATATTTTCTACATTATATGAATTACTTATTTCTTTTATAATAGTAGACCCAATTTGTTTTAATCGATTTTCATCTTTTATTATTTCAATGAATTTTTTATTTCCAATTTTTTCATACAAATCTCTCTTTTTCTTTACCATAAACATAATATTTATATAAATGATGAGTAATTTCATGCATTAATCCTTTAAACATATATTCCTTTGATTTATCTCCATTTAAATCAATATAAGCATAAGCTCCTGTATCAGTAAAAAATCCAGAAAAAGAAGATTTTTCATAAACAAAATTTGTTTCTTCAGTTTTATCTGTTAATGCAACTATTATTTCTATATTACCATTAATGTTGAAAAACTTTTTAATTCTTTCTATGTTTTCATAATAATACAGTTTAAATTCATCTGCAAATTTCTCCAAATTATTGGAACAATATATTATCAAATTTTTATCTGTTATTTTTACATCAAAATCCATTACATACACCACCCTCATATAAAATAATCATTAATTTATTTATTAATACAAAAAACTGCATAAAGTGGTACTGATTTTATATTGTTTTCAAGTCCAAAGTTTTTTGAAGATACTCGAATACTTACTTCAGGATTATATTTTTTTATATATTCATTCAAACTTTTACTATTAGTTCTTCTACCACTTTTAACTTCTATCGGAATTATATTTCCATCAAGTTTTATTAAAAAATCTATTTCATATTTATCAAAATTATAGTAGTATAATTCTTTTGATTTAGGATATAATTCACAAGCTATATAATTTTCAGTAAGTACACCTTTAAACATTTCATTTTTATCCATTAATATTTCTCTATAATCTAAATTAGATAATGATCTTAATAATCCAACATCACTTAAATATAATTTAAATTTATCCGAATTAATAAAAGCTTTTAATGGCGATTCATTTTTTTCAGTTAAATCACACTTAAGTACCATATTACTTGCAAGTAACCAATCAAGACTACTTTCATATCTAATTTTTCTAGCATCCTTATCAACAATACTATATTTAAATGTATTATTTACTCTAGCAAGCTCTTTGGGAATAGAGTTATAAATTTGATTATTCTTAATTCCTTCACTATTTTCTGTATATTTATTCATATCTGCTAAATAAGAGGTAATAATTTGTTCTTGAAGTTCAAAATTAACATGAGATATATTACATTCATTATCTAAAAAATTATTAATAATAGCTGGCATTCCACCTAATACTAAATACTTTTTATATAATTCTAGTGCTTTCTCATGAATAGGTTTCATTAATGATTCATTAGAATTATAATGTGTTATAATTTCATTAATTAATTTTTTTTCTCCTAAAGCAATTAAATATTCTTCAAAATTCATCGGATATAAATATTTGATTGTCACCTTACCTACTGGAAAAGATGATTTAAATCTATTAATCTTAACTCCTAATAGAGAACCCGCACAAACTATTTTATATGGTTTTTTACTTTCACAAAAATATTTTAAAGAAGTTATAGCCCTTTCACTTACTTGAATTTCATCTAAAAATATTATTGTTTTTTCAGGATCAATAATTATATTTTTAATAATTTCAATTTTTTCTATTATTATATCTGGATCAATAGTATTATCAAATATTTCAGCTATATTTTCCTCTTTATCCAGGTTTATATAAACATAATTATCAAAATTAGCCTTACAAAACTTTTCCAATATATATGTTTTTCCAGTTTGTCTAGCACCAACTAACATAAGTGGCATTTTATAATCTTTCTTCCATTTTTTTAATTCTTCTTCTATTTTCCTATACATGAAAATCACCTCTATATATATTTTAACACATTTCGTACAAAACACACATATTTTTATTGACTTTTTCGTACATTTTGCACGAAAACCATGTTTTTGTGTAAAATATTTAAATATTATACAAAAATTATCAATTGAATATTCAAATAATTTATAAATTCCAGTTTTATATTAACATACTAATTTATAATTTTATACTATCAAATATATTTTCTTCTATATCATAAATTGTAAATTTCTTGCTTTCATATATCATATATGTAGGTTTATTATTTTCTTTAGGTATAGATATTGAACCAACATTAATGTATACCATATCTTCATTCTTTTTTATGTAAGGTATATGTTCATGACCATATATCAATATACCTTTTCTATTATATTTTTTATGTTTCTCAAAACTATATTCATTTCCATGAGTTAAATACATATCTAAACCGTCCACACATATTAAAGCCAAATTATTACATATTGGAAAATCACTTGCCTTAATATCGACATCAGAATCACAATTGCCTTTCAAACAAATAATTTTATCGGAGTATTTAGTTAATATATCTTTAACACTCACACTGTTAATTTTATATTTTTGATTATATGTAGGTCCAGAATAATATAAATCCCCAAGGACTACCAATTTATCTATTTTTTCTTTCTTAATAATATCTTCTATTTTTTTTAAATTAACATCAATACCATGTATATCTGATATAAATAATATCTTCATATCTAACTCTCCTTATAAAATCTTTTCAATTTTATATTAACTATACTAATAATTAATCTATCTCTTTTTCATAATAATTAACAATAACTTTTTCCCCATTTGGATAACATTCATAACCAGTTTTAATATATTTGGTAAAACCCATATTAAAATATATTTGCATATTTCGTACTTCACATGGTTCTACACCCAATGTTAATGATGTAAAACCTCTTTCTTTTAAATCTTTTTCCATAAATTTGTAAATCATAGAAAAATATCCTTTATTCTCAAAATCCTTATTTGTTCTAAAAGCACTCAAATAAGCTTTTTTACTATCAATTAAACCATCTTTATTTTGCATATCTAAATCATTTTTAGAAATAATTGCTGTACATTCAGTAATTATTTCTTCATTTAATAATCCCATATAGACAATTCTTGTATCTAAATTTCTCAAAGAAATATTTTTAAATTGTTTCCACATTAAAGAATTATTATTTCTAGCTATCTCTTCATCCCATTTTTTTATAATCATGTCTTTATTAGCTATAACACATTTATAATTTGTATCACTATCTTTTATTTTTTTTATATCTATTAATCCTCTAGTATGATAACCTTGTTTTTTATAAAACTCAATAGCAGTCTTATTATAAGCAAACACATCAATATAAATATATTCACATCCAACACTTTTAAAATAATATTCCATTTTATTCATTAGTTTTTGCCCTATACCTTTACTTCTAGTTTTTTTAGATACTATAAGTTCTGATATTTCACCACTTTTAGGGCATTTATAATCTAAATAATCATACTCATCATAAGTTCTAATATATCCCATAATTAAACCTATTATTTTATCATTTTCTTTTGCTAAATAACATTTTCCTTTATTATTATTTACTTCTTCTAAATCTAAAATAGCCATTTTATCTCTATATTCTGAATGCAATTGATCTAAATTATCTCTATCAATTGATAAAATATATTCCTCTAATTCAACTAATAAATCTTTTACATCCTCTAAATATTTATCTTCGTATTCTAATATTTTCATTTTTCAAATAATAATCCTTTATTAATTCATATTTGGAAAAAGTTAATATTCCATCATAAAAGGTATAAGGTGATTCTTTTGTTACTTCACCAGTTTTACTAAAACCTAATTTTTCAAATATTTTACACGATGCTGTATTATCTTTTACTGCACTGGAAGAAATACCATTTATTCCTACTTCATTAAAAAGATAAGTTATCATTGCTTCAATAGCTTCTGTTGCATAACCTTTCCTTTGATAAATTGGATCAATATACCACCCTACATCACGAATAGTAATATCTTCGCCACTTTCTTGAGCAGTAACTTGTCCTATAACTTCTTCTTTACCGCTATTGGTATATTCATTCTTTAAAAATACACTCCATCCAAATACATCACTACTATTAGCATTATCTACTTTAGATTTATAAAATTTTTCTTGTGTTTTCCATGACCAATAGTCTTTATCATTCGCATGTTTTTTAGAACTTACTAAATACCATTTATTTACCTCTGGTATCATTAATATTTCCCATAATCTTTTTTGTTCTTCCATTTGGGAACTTCTTAAATATAACCTTTCAGTTTCTATTGTTTTACTACCAAGCATTTTCACTATAAATCACCTCTTTATCTTAATTATTAATATCTTATTCAAATTTTTTATCTTTCATAAAGTTGGATCAAATATCTAAATTTTATCAACCTTATTATAAAGGTAATACTTTATCTGTTTTAATTCTAACAATAACCCCTTTAACATTCTTATCAAATTTTCTCCAAGTGGTTTCTTCAAATATTTCAAAGCCTACATCTAAAAATGTTTTTAAAGTATTTTCTCTATCAATTTCAAAACTATCATATAAATATTCTATTCCATTATTATAAGCAACTTTTATTAATAACTTTAAAGCATCCTTGGAATAACCTTTATTTCTATATTTAGCCTCAATTACTATACCACAATCATAATAATCACTATCTTTATCATATTGATAATTTACATATCCAACATACTCATTAATATCACAATCTTTTATATATGCAAAATATCTATTTTCATTTATTCTTCTATCATAAACCTCTTGCCATCTTTCTTTAGGAAAATCAATACATCCTGTATCATAATGATATCCAAAATAAGTTACATCATATCCAGCATTATAACTCATTGTAGTTGGATCACTTTCTAATTTTTGTTCATAAGAGTATTCTTTTATTTGTGGAACTACTAATTTTATATTTTTCATTTATACTCTTTCTTTTCCCCACCAACTAGGAATTAAAGTTTCTAACTTAATTGTCTCTTTATTTTTTAATTCCTTTAATATTTCAATATTCTTACTATTCTTATCTAACTGCATTAAATATTCCCTACAAACTCCACATGGATAAATAACATTTCCTTTTGAATCAATACACACCAATTTTATAATTTCATTTTCTCCATTAGTTATCATATTTGCAATAGCATTTCTTTCTGCACACATTCCTAAACTTGAAGCAGTATCTATACAAACTCCAGTATAAATATTATGATTTTTAGTTAATATTGCTGCACTAACTTGACCAGCATAAATCATACCTGATACTTTTCTAGAATTTCTAACCATTTTAGCTTTTTTATATAACTCTTTCCAAACAGTATTTTCACTATACAAGTATTCCACCTCAATAGCGTATACGCCATTTTTCTTAATAGCCTCTTCATATCCATTAATTTTGTTTACATTTTTAATTGATTTTTCTTTATTATTTGTTGAAGATGTTGTATATTTTGTACCTTCTAAAGTAAATAACTCATCTAGCGTATTATAATAATTTACACGTTCTACTCTTACATAAAATATACCTAATTTGTTACTAGTAAATTCAATAACATCGTTTTTTCTTAATTTGCCATAATCATACTTTCCAGTATTTGCCCTTATTTCTATTTTTTTAGAACCTTTTTTAATACTTTCACTGGCTCTATCATTAATTTCTAATTTAAATACCATTTTCTTTCTCCTTTAAAAAAATTCTGCATAATGCAGAATTAATTAAAGTAAAATGATACATCTAGTATATTAAAAGTGCGATTAATTCTGCATTATTTATAATTCGTAAATTTTTCATAATTAATCACACTCCTTTCTTTAAAACAATTTACACATTCATTATAAAATATTTATTCTACTTTGTCAAATCATTTGTAAATATATTTTTTTTATGTTAAAATAACTTGAACGGAGGAATACGTATGAAAAAATTTATTTTACCTATAGTCATTATATTCATAATTCTTGTTTTTAGTTTTAATATTCCTAAAGATAATAAAACTGAAAAAATAAAAAAAGTTGATGAAATTAAAGAACAAGAAAATATAAAAGAACAAAATAACTTTGATAATTTGATGAAAAACTATGATAACAAAAACATTCTTGCTTTTGTAGAAATTCCTAATGTTCTTTTAGAACCAATCGTTCAAGCTGATGATAATGAATACTATTTAAACTATAACATCAACAATGAAAAAGATATCAACGGAGCGACATTTTTAGATTATAGAATTAATATAAATAATTCTAATAAAATATTAATTTATGGCCACAGTGATAAGTCCAAAACATTACCCTTTACTAAATTATCAAATTATAAAGATAAAGATTTCTTTATAAAAAATCCATATATATATTTATATACTAAAGATAATAATTATAAATTTAAAATCTTTTCTACCTATATCGAAACTAGTGATTTTGATTACTTAAATATTGAAAGTTTTAATGGACTAACTTGGTTAGAACATTTAAAAAAGCTTAAAAATAAATCATTTTATGAAACAAATGTTGAAGTAGAAGATAATAAAAAAATCATTATTTTACAAACTTGTAGTTTTGATAATGAGTATAAAAATTATAGTCAAAAATATCATTTAGTAATAGGAATATCTACATAACATTGACACATAGAAATTGATTTTATAAAACTTATAAGCTATAATTAAATTAGGATGTGATTTTATGGATATTAATGAACTAGAAAAATTAAGAAAAAAAATTGTTTTAAACAAAGTAACTATTTATCTTATCTACCTTGCCCTTTACCCAGTATTTATTATTTTATGTAACCAATACCTTAAAACTTATATTGAAAATGGTGCTGGAATAGCTGTTTATGTAGTCGGAATAGTATTTTTTATAGTCTTTACTACTATAACAGATAATATTGTTAATAAAAAAAATCTAAATTTTTTCATTAGAAAATATAAAGAAAAATTTGTTGAAAATACTTTTAAACAAGTATTCGATAATTTTACTTATGAACCTAATCAAGGTTTAAGTAAAGAAAGATTTAGGAAAACTAATATTTTAAAATATGATGATATATATTCCTCAAATGATTATATGCAAGGTACATATCATAATACTAGTTTTGAAATAGCTGATGTAGAAATTAAAGAAGAACATACCTCTACCGATAGTGATGGTCATAGAAATACTTATTACTTAACAGTCTTTTTAGGAAAATGGTTTATTTTTAATTTTAATAAAAACTTTAAAAATAATCTTCAAATTGTTGAAAAAGATTTTAAAACATTTAATGAAAGAAATTGGGGAAATGAAAAATTACATAAACTAGAATTAGAAAGCGTATCATTTAATAAGGATTTTAAAGTATATTGCCATGATGATCATGAAGCTTTTTATATCTTGACACCTAACTTTATGAATAATATTGAAAATCTATGTAAAAAAACTAAAGGTTATATAGTATTAGGATTTATGAATAATCAATTACATATTGGTTTAAATACTCTTAAAGATTCTTTTGAACCAAATATATTTAAAAAAATTGATGAAAATATAATTTCTAATGAAGTTAATAATAATATCAAAGAAATAATAACTTTTATTGATGAATTAGGTTTAGATAACAACTTATTTAAGGAGAATTAATATGTGGATAATATTAGGAATTGTTTTAATAATTTTAATATGGTATATATCAACCTATAATAAATTTAAAAAATTAATTATAAAAGTAGATGAAGCTGATTCAGGTATAGATGTTGCACTTACAAAAAGATATGATTTAATTACTAAAATGGTTGATGTTGTTAAAGGTTATACTAAACATGAAAAAGAAACTATTTTAGAAGTAATTAAATTAAGAAAACATATGAGTATTAATGAAAAAAATGAAGTTTTAAATAAAATGAATAATTCAATAAATAAAATTGAAATTATAGCTGAAAATTATCCTGATTTAAAGGCTAGTGAAAATTTTAAAATATTACAAAAATCTTTATTAAATGTTGAAGAACATTTAGCAGCATCTAGAAGAATGTATAATTCTAATGTATCAATTTATAATCAATATTTAGAATCTTTTCCATCAATGATTATAGGATCAATTTTAAAACTCACTAAAAAAGAATATTTTGAAGCAGATGATGAAAAAACTGTTAATATATCATTAAAGTAGTAAACACTTGTTTACTACTTTTAATATCCTCTTACACCTTCTAGGCTTTCATCATTTTCAATTAATTCTTGAGTTAATATAGTTCGGTAACTTGTTTTACTATCACGAATAATTATTTTTTTTATTCCACTATTAATAATTACTCTTTTACACATTGAACAAGGCATTGATTTATCAACATATTCTTGAGTTTTTGAGTCTATTCCTACCATATAAAGAGTACCATCAAGCATATCTTTTCTTGAAGCTGATATAATTGCATTTTGTTCAGCATGAACACTACGACACATTTCATATCTTTCCCCTCTAGGAATATTAAGGCTTTCTCTAATACAATATCCTAAATCATCACAATTTTTTCTTTTTCTAGGGGCACCATTATAACCAGTTGAAATTATTTCATCATTTTTAACTATAATTGCTCCCCATTTTTTTCTTAAACATGTTGATCTCTCTAAAGCAGTTTCAGCTATGTTTAAATAATAATTATTTTTATCAATTCTATTGACATTATTTATAAGTTTAATTTCTATACCAACAACACCATATTTTTTTATATCATCTTCACTGTAATATTGTTCCATATCATTGGGATCACTTTTTTCATCTTTATTATATCCTAAACTTATTTTATCAAATTTTTCATATAATTTTTTAAAACTATCAAATAAATGTAATTTTAAAACTTCAACAGTAATTACTTCACTATTAGATAAATTAGTAAACTCAATTAAATCACCTGGTTGAATTTTTTTTCTTTTTTCATCAAATAATCTTAATTCAATTGTTTTAGTTTGATTTTTTATTTTTTGAAATGGATTATCTTGTAATTTCATTCTATATATCATTTTATACACCTCTAAATTAATAATAACATATTAAAAAGTTATATTCAATATTTAAAAAAAAATATATTAAATTTAACATATTTTTATAAATTAAATATAAAGACAAACCTATCTCTATTTTGTAAATCTTTTTCAATCTTAATAATACTTTGGGGAAAATACTTTAAAGCTATATTTTTTACCATCTCACCTTGAAGAGCACCTATTTCAAAGGCTAATAAATTTTTTTTATTTAAATAATTTACACAACCACTTAATATTTTTTCATAAAATTCTAAACCATTATTTGAAGCATATAAAGCTATATTAGGTTCGTTATTTTTAACGATATCTTCTATTTCTTCATCTTCACTTATATAAGGAGGATTACTAATTAAAATATCTTGTTTTTCATAAATAGGTTCTAATAAATTACCTAATAAAAATTCAATTTCAACATTATTTTCTAATGCATTATTTCTAGCAACATCTAAAGCTTTATCAGAAATATCTACTGCAACCACTTTAGAATCTGGTAATTTTTTTTTCAAAGTTATAGCTATACAACCACTACCTGTTCCTATATCAGCTATTTTTATGTCTTTTGAAAAATATTTCAAAATATATTTATACGTTCTACTAACTAATTCTTCTGTTTCAAATCTAGGAATTAAAACATTTTCATTAACATTAATTTTCAAACCATAAAAATTAACATTTCCAACAATATATTGAACTGGAATATTATTTTTTAATTTTAAAATAGCTTCATCCAATTTATTTGGTTCTATATATTTTTTTAAATATTCTAAATCACTCACCTTGTAATTTCCTTTTTTGATCTTCAGTAATTAAGGCATTTATAATTTCACTTAAATCCCCTTCCATAACTCTATCTAGTTGTTTTAAAGTAAAACCAATTCGATGATCAGTTACTCTATTTTGAGGATAATTGTAAGTTCTTATTTTTTCTGAACGATCACCAGTACCTATTTTATTTCTTCTTTCTTTTCCTAATTCCTCTTCTTGTTTTCTTATTTTTTCTTCATAAAGTCTTGTTTTTAACATTTTCATACAATGTTCTTTATTTTGAATTTGACTTCTTTCATTTTGACAAGTTACAACAATTCCAGTTGGAATATGAGTTATTCTAACCGCACTGTCGGTTGTATTTACTCCTTGCCCACCTTTTCCACTACTACGATAAACATCTATTCTAAGGTCATTAGGATTAATGTCTATTTCAACATTATCATCAGCTTCAGGCATAACTAATACTGTTGCAGTTGAGGTATGAACTCTACCTTGAGTTTCAGTTACAGGTACTCTTTGCACTCTATGAGCACCACTTTCATATTTTAATTTTGAATATACATTATTTCCTTTAATTAAAAATTCAATTTGAGAAAATCCTCCTGCTTCAGAAACTTCTTCATTCATTACTTCAACTTTATAGCCTTCTTTTTCACAATATTTTGTATACATTCTAAATAAATCACCAGCAAATATATTAGCTTCATCTCCACCAGCTGCACCTCTAATTTCCATAACAACATTTTTATCATCATTAGGATCTTTAGGTAATAAAACTATTTCTAGTTTTTCTTCTAAAGAAGTTTTTAATTTTTCTAATCTTTCTAACTCTTCTTTAGAAAATTCAATAAATTCTGGATCACTTCCCATCTCTTTAGCGTCTTTTATATCATTTATTACTTGTTTATACTCTTGATATAATTGATATGCTTCTTCCAATCCAGATTTTTCTTTAGATAAAACCATCATTCTTTTTATATCATTAACAATTTCCTGATTCATCATTTCATCATTAATCTCTAAATATCTTTTTTCAATATTATTTAAACGTTCTAACATAAGACCTCCTAAAGCTCATTCATCAACATCTATTTCTTCATCTTTAATTATTGCTAAATCATCTAATTCTTCATCTATATCTAATTCTTCATCAATGTTATCAATGTCATCAATATCATTGATTACTTCCTCTTCAATTACCTCTTCTTCTTCAGTTTCTATATCATCTTCATCATCTATATCCATTACTTCAATAGAGTGATGATCTCTTAAATCCCATTTACCATCATCAAGTAAAACAAAGCGTTTATCAATAGTTAATGAAGTATAATAATCTCCAATCTTATTTTGATAATCATTTTCAGTATAACCAAGCAAATCACAAATACTTCTAAAAATATCTGGAGTTGTCATTGATTTTTTATTTTCCTTTAATAATTCATAAGTTAAATCTGTATAAGACATTTGTTCAATTTCTTCTTTTGGTATATTTTTTAATTTCATTTTTTTCCTCAACTTTCTACATTTTTTCAGGTGCTTCTACACCAATTAATTTAAGTGCTTTTTTTATTACACAAGCAACTGCTTTAATTAAATTTAATCTTTCTTCTGTATAAACCTCATCTTCCGTTAAAACATATTCATTAGCATAAAAACTATGAAATAAAGTTGCTAATTCATATAAGTAATTTGTTATAAGATGTGGTTCTAAATTATTCGCACTTTTTATAATAACATCTTCAAATTGGTATAACTTGAATAATAAATCAAGTACATAACTAGAATTTAATGTTTGATAGTTTTCAATATGATTAATTTTTCTATCTTTTAATATTGAGCAAATTCTTGCATGAGCATAACTAACATAATAAACTGGATTATCATTTGATTTTTTAACAGCTAAATCTAAATCAAAATCCATTTGAGTATCTAATGATCTCATAGCAAAGAAATATCTTGTAGCATCAACTCCAACTTCATTTACTAAATCTTTCATTGTTAAAGTTTTACCAGTTCTTTTACTCATTTTTATTTCTTCATTATTTTTAATTAATCTAACCATTTGAAGAATTTTAACATCTAATTTATTAGGATCTTCATTCATCATTTTAATACTAGATTTCAAACGTTGAATATATCCATGATGATCAGCTCCTAATACATCAATTAATTTATCATATCCTCTTTGATACTTATCCATATGATATGCAATATCAGGAAGTAAATACGTATTATTTTGATCACTTTTTACTAAAACTCTATCTTTAGTATCAAAAAATTCACTTGTTTTTAAATATAGAGCATCATCCTTAATGTAAGTATAATTATTTTCTTTTAAATAGTTTAAAGTTTTTTCTACTAAACCATTATTATATAAAGATTTTTCACTTGACCAAACATCAAATTCTACCCTAAAATTAGTTAAGTCATTTTTAATTTCTTTTAATAAATATTCCAAGCCATAACTTCTTATAACTTCATCATCAACATTTGTTCCATATTTTTGATATATCCTTTCAGCAATTTCAATTATTTCCTTACCATGATAACCATCACTTGGCATTTCATAATCATTGCCACATAAATTTTCATATCTTGCTTTAATAGATTTTTCTAAATTATTTATTTGATTTCCACCATCATTAATATAGTATTCTCTTGTTACATCATAACCACAATATTTTAAAATTCTAGCCATAGAATCCCCGTAACTAGCGCCTCTTGCATGACCTATATGTAAAGTTCCTGTAGGATTCGCACTTACATATTCTAAATTTATTTTTTTCCCTTGACCAAAACTATTTTTTCCATAATCAGGATTTTCTAAAATACTATTCAAATTTTGATAAAGAACATCATTTTTTATATAAAAGTTCAAAAAACCTGATTTAACTAAAATTTTATCAACACCATCAATATGTAATTTATCTTTTATTTCAAGTGCTATATCATTCGGACTTTTTTTTAATTTACTAGCCATTTTTAAGCATATATTACTTGAATAATCACCATTTTCTCTTTTTTTAGGTAAATCTACTTCTACATCATCAATTTCTAATACTTCCATCAAAGCTTGTTTAATTTTTTCCTTCATTCTATCACCTCATAAGATAATTTAAAATTAAATACCTCATCTTGTAAATCTAATTCATATGAAATTTTAATTTGATTATTTAAAATAGTTAGTTCTTTAGTTTTTATTTTAAATTCTAAATTTTGATTTATATCTTTTAAATAATATTTTCCTATTGTTTCATTATCTAAATCAAACATAAAAATTATTTCTTGATCTTGATTAGTTCTAGTTAATGTAATTATATCATTTAAATTTAACTTTACCAAGGTTTTTCCATCATAATATTTTATAATATTATCATTCATTATTCCTTGACATTCTAATAAATCTTCTTCAATTAATTCATTATTTAATATACTTGTTTTAATTAAAACCTTCAAATAAATCACCTTTACTTGGACAATTATAACACATGTTATTATAAATTGCATTAAATTTTATTAATTTTTTGTATTTTTTTTACTAATATTTTTTAATTTTTCTCCAATAATAAATATAGACGAGGATGATACTATGAGAATATTAAAAACATCTTTAAAAATATTTTTAATTTTAACTATTTTTTTACTTATTATTTATAGTTCAGTTTTTTTAATTGCCAAGGCTTTACCTAAATTAGAAATTAAAGAAGCTAATAATTTTTATTTATATGATAGTAATAAAAAATTATATACTTCTTCAAATGAAGATTGGATTAAACTTAAGGATATTTCCCCTAATTTAATAAATGCAACTATATCGATTGAAGATAAACATTTCTATAAACATCAAGGCTTTGATTTCTTAAGAATTATAAAAGCCCTTTATATTAATATTACTAATCATAAAACTCTTCAAGGAGCTTCGACAATTTCTCAACAATATACTAAAAATTTATTTTTAGATTTTGATAAAAAGTGGAATAGAAAATTAGAAGAAGCTTGGTTAACTATTAAATTAGAGGCTCATTATAGTAAAGATGAAATATTAGAAGGATATTTAAATACTATTAATTATGGAGGAATATATGGCATTAAAAACGCTTCTAAATATTATTTTAATAAGTCAGCAGATAATTTAACTTTAGCTGAAGCTAGTATGTTAGCAGGTATACCTAAATGGCCTAGTAAATATTCCCCTTTAATTAATGAAAAAGCTGCGAAAGAAAGACAAAAAACTATTTTAAAATCAATGGTTCTAAATAATTATATAAGTGAAAAAGAATATAATAATGCTTTAAATGAAAAATTAGTTTATTATGGAAAAAAAGATGAAAATGGTTCTAAAACTATTATGTATTATCAAGATGCCGTTTTTGAAGAATTAAGTTCTATTAAAACTATACCTAAATCATATTTAGAAACTAAAGGATTAAAAATATATACTAATTTAGATCAAGATGCCCAGAGGATAATGGAAAAAAGTATTGATGAATATATTGATGATGATAATTTAGAAGTTGCTAGTATTATGGTTAAACCTAATACCGGAAAAATTATAGCTTTAACAGGTGGTAAAGACTATGCTAAAAGTCAATATAATCGTGCGACTAAAGCTAAAAGACAAGTTGGTTCAACTTTAAAACCATTTTTGTATTATTCAGCATTAGAAAATGGATTTACTCCTTCAACTACTTTTACAAGTGAAAAAACAACGTTTGCATTTGCTGAAAATAAAACTTATAGTCCACATAATTATGATGAAAAATATGCCAACGGTCCTATAAGTATGGCAACAGCGCTTGCTTATTCTGATAATATATATGCTGTTAAAACTCACTTATTTTTAGGTGAAGATAATTTAGTTGATATCTCTAAAAGAGTTGGAATTAAAACTAAATTAAATCCTATCCCTTCTTTAGCGTTAGGGACAAATGAAATTAGTTTAATGGAAATGGTTAATGCTTATAATACTTTAGCTAATGAAGGAGTTAAAATTAAACCATATTTAATTAGTAAAGTTACTGATATGGATGGGAATGTTTTATATGAACATAAAAAAAAGAAAGAAACTGTTTTAAATAAAAGTTTAGTGTATATTTTAAATGAACTTTTAACTAATTCTTATTCTAGAGAATTTATCGATTATAATTATCCAACTTGTATGGAAATTGCAGCTAAATTAACCAAAAAATATGCGATTAAAACTGGTACTACTGATACTGATAGTTTGATATTCGGTTATAATAAAGATTTATTAGTAGGAATGTGGACAGGATATGATAATAATCAAGCTTTATCTGTTAAAAGTGGTAGTAAAAATAAAAAAGCATGGGCTGATATGATGGAAAATGTTTTAAAAGATAATAAAGAAAGTTGGTATAAAACTCCAGATAATGTAGTTGGTGTTTTAGTTGAACCTAAAACAGGTTTATTAGCTACTAATGAAAGTGAACATAAACAATTAATTTACTATTTAAAAGGAACTGAACCATCAATAACAAATCCTAATTTAGATACATTAATTCCTACAATTAAAGAAAATGAAAACCAAGTTAACACTTGATTTTCTAATTTTTTAATAATTCAACATTACCTAACATAATTTTATCATTACTATAACTTAAAGTTATAGTATTTGTTTTATCTGTACCAACTACATTTTCAACACCAGTTGGTAAAGTACAAGTTAGTTTTCCTTCTTGATCAATACAACCAGTTGAAATATTTAAAGTTAATTGTTCATTTAAAATACTATATTGACCAGTTATATAATGATTTCCTTGTTCATCATTTAAAACTAAAATAAAGTTTTTTAAATTATTTACTTCTTTTACTAAAGTTAAAGTATATTTTTTATCAGCACTTATAAAGTATTCATTTTTATCAGCAATTATTGAAGTTTGTTCTTTTTCTTCCGTAGTAGTATCTTTAGTTTCTTTAGTAGTATCCTTTTCTACTTCTTTAGGATTAATATACTTATAAAGATATTTATCATAAGCAATATAACCACCTAATCCTAGTATAATCAAAATTAAAAATACAATTAAACCTTTATGTGACTTTTTTTTAGGTTTTGGTTCATCATATTCAATGTTTTCAACCTTATGTCTTGAAGTATTTTCTCTTCTTACTTCTTGTTCAAGAGGTTTTACTGGACTTACTTGAACATCGATTGGACTATTAGGAGTTAAATCAACTTTTTGATTAGTTCCTAATTCACTTATATTGTTGTTAACTTGATTATATGCCATAGTATTTTGACCATATAATTGATTATTATTTGGATTATATGGTTCACTTTGATTTAAGTTAACACCTGGATTATATGGTTCACTTTGATTTAAGTTAACACCTGGATTATATGATTCACTTTGATTTAAGTTAACATTCGGATTATATGGTTCATTTGGATTTAAGTTAACATTCGGATTATATGGTTCATTTTGATTTAAATTAACATTTGGATTATATGGTTCATTTGGATTTAAATTAACACCTGTTGTATTACCTTTATTAGGTTGCTGATTAAAATTATTTTCATTCATTCTTATCATCCTTTCTATTCTTATATAAGAATAACACATTTATTTAAACAAGTAAATATGTTATTTTAATATTTCAACTAAATCACCATTTTTTAATACATTTGCATTTCCATCATCAGTATCTAAATGACATTCTAATACAAAATTATCACTTTCTTTTAAATAAACATTATCTAAAATTCCACCTTTTTCATTATCTATTTTTATTTTTACTTTCTCTATTCCTACTAAATCTAAATTAATTCTATCTGTTTTAGTTAAATGAATATGCCTATTAGCAAGAATAACACCTTCTTTTAATTCAACACTACCTTTTGGTCCAACTATCTTAATAGAAGAACTATTTTTTAAATCACCAGAATTTCTAATAGGAGGATTAACTCCTAATACATAACTATCTGTTTTAGATATTTCAACTTGAGTATAATTCCTAATTGGTCCTAAAACTCTAACATTGTCAATGCTACCCTTTGGTCCAATTAATTTAACCGTACTAAAACTTGCAAATTCTCCTTTTTGAATTAAATTATTTCTAATTTCTAATTCAAAGTCTTTACCAAATAAAATTTCTAAATTTTTTTTATCTAAATGAACATGATGATTAGATATTCCTACTTTTACTTTCATAACTTACCCTCCTTTTATATTTTATCAAAATGTTTTTTTAAAGTAAAGAAAAAAGAGTATATAATTATACTCCAAAATCATTTAAAACTTCTATATTTTTTTAATATTTTAGCATCAGTAAAATTAGTTTTACCATCATATTTAACACAATCTAAATCAATTAAAGCATTTTTACTTCCAGTAAAATCAACACCACTTATATCACACCCAGTAAATTCTCCTAATACATTCGCTCCACGTAATTTCAAATCAACTAAATCACGTTCAAAAATACAATTAGGATAAAGAGGAATATTGTATTTTATTAAAAGAGGAACATCTTTTTTATGAAGAACACGATATTTTAAATGACCAAAATCAATTTTTTCCATTCCTTTAAAAATTCTCAATCTTTCAGCATAATCATTAAAACTATCATCAAAAGAACAATTATAATCTTCATATATTTTTTCATATGTTATGAAAATATCATATAAATCATAACCAGATAAATCAAATTCATCATTTAATCTTAAATATTCTTCAAATTTTTTCTTACCTTCTTCAGTTTTTAGAAATTCCTTTAATTTAAAATTCATTATTACCCTAACTATTTCTTAATTTTACGTTTAATTTATTTTGAACTTCATCAATTATTTTATTAAATAAAATACTTACCTCTTCTCCATTTAATGTTTTATTACTATCACTGAATGTTAATGAATACGCTAATGACTTTTCATCACTTTTAATTTTATCACCTGTATAAACATCAAATACTTCTATATTAGTTAAAAGTCTTCCACCAGATACTTTAATAGCATGCATTACTTCTTCATTAGAAATATCTTTATTTAAAACAAATGCTAAATCTTTTTTAATAACTGGATATTTAGATATTTCCTTAAATTTAATTGGTTTTACTTTTTTATCAATTAATTTACTTAAACTTATTTCACTTACATAAATATCTTCTTTTGTTAAATTAGGATGAATTTTACCTATAAATCCTACTTCTTCATTATCAATTAAAATAGATGCACTTATACCAGGATGAATATTTTTTATTTCTTTTTTGACAAATTTATAACGATTTTTTAATCCTAAATATTCAAATAAACTTTCAATTATTCCTTTTACTAAATAAAAATCTACTTTAATTGTTTCTTTATTCCATGAATTATTAATATAATTTCCTTTTAAAGTTAAAGCTATTTTTGTTTCTTCTACATCTTCATCATAATATACATTAGCAATTTCATATAAACAAATATCTTTTACTTGATGATTTATATTATAATCAACTACTTTTAATAAAGATGGAATTAAAGTTTGTCTAATTATTTTTTTATCAGAACTCATAGGTCTTAATAATTCTATATTTTTATGATTATAATCAAACATTTCACTTTCTTCTTTACTTATTAAAGTATATGTTTTAGCTTCATTTAGTCCTAAACTTCTTAAATATCTACTAATTATTTTACGATATTTTACGTTTCCAATATATTTACCAGCTTTAATTGGTAATGTAGGTAATTTAGATTCAATATAATCATATCCATGTAATCTACCTACTTCTTCAATGATATCTGCTTTATTTTCTTCAACATCTAAACGACGATTAGGAATAGTAACTAAAAATTCTTCGTTATCTAATTCATATTCAAAATCTAATCTATCTAAACTTTTTTTAACATCATCTATTGTTAATTCCATTCCTAATAAATTATTAATTTCTTTTAAATTAACATTAACTTCTCTTTTTCTTTTATCCATATTATCAATTGTTACAATTCCATCTAATACTTTAGCAGATGCATATTTTTCTAATAAATGACAAGCTCTTTTTAATGCTAGAAAAGAATATTCATAATTAAGTAGTTTTTCATATCTTTTACTAGCTTCACTTCTTAAGTCTAATCCAATTGAAGTATATCTAACATTATAGGGATTAAATATCGCACTTTCAATTAAAATTGTTTTAGTGTTATTATCAATTTCAGTATTTTCTCCACCCATAACACCTGCTATACAAACTGGTTTTTCTGAATCAGTTATTACAATATCATCATTAGATAAAATTCTTTTTTGTTTATCTAAAGTTATAATCTCTTCATTTTCATAAGCCATTCTAACAGTTATTTTGTTACCTAATTTATCATAGTCAAAGAAATGTAGAGGTTGTCCATATTCAAGCATAACATAATTAGAAATATCAACTACATTATTAATTGAGCGCATACCAGCATGTTCTAATCTATTTTTTATAAATTGAGGAGATTCTCCTACTTTAACATCTGTTACCATTTTAGCATTATATAAATAGCAATTATCAGTTAAAACTTCTAATTTAAATAAATCATTAATATTTTTATCTATTACTTGATAATCATCAGATGGTAGTTTTACTTTTTTTTGTAATACACTAGCAACTTCATAAGCGAATGCTAAATGGTTATTACAATCACTTCTATTAGGATTTAAATCTAAAGTATAAATAGTATCATCTAATCCTAAATATTCAATTGGATTTTCTCCTATTTTAGCATCATCACCTAATTCAGTAATTCCGGCATCATATGTTTCTTTGGTTTTTTCTTCTAAACCTAGTTCAAATAAGGCACATATCATTCCATTAGATTCTTGATTTCTAATTTTACCTTTTTTTATTATTATTTCTCCATCATTGTTACATAATTTAGCGCCTACTTTAGCAACAATTACTTTTAAATTTTCTCTTACATTAGAAGCTCCACAAACAATTTGTAAAATCTCATCTTTAATATCAACTTGACAGATTTTTAAATGATCACTATCAGGATGAGGAATACATTTTATAACTTTTCCAATAACCAAGTTATCAATATTAGTTGTTTCTACCTTTTCAACATTTATTCCAGCTTTAGTTACTTTTAATGCTAGTTCATTTAAATCAACATCTTTTAAATCAACATAATCATTAATCCATTTTAAACTAATCATTCTTCCACATCCAATCTATTAAAAGTATCATTATTTCTTAAATCATTTAAGTAAAATGTTCTTATATCATTAATTCCATATTTTAACATTGCTAATCGTTCTAGACCAAATCCAAATGCAAATCCTGTTACTTTATCAGGGTCATATCCACAGTTTTTTAATACATTAGGATGAACCATACCAGCTCCTCCAACTGTTATATAACCTGTTCCTTTACAAATATTACATCCTTTAGAGTTACAGTTAAAACAACTTATATCAAGTTCAACTGATGGTTCAGTAAATGGATAAAATGATGGTCTAAATCTTGTTTCACGCTCTCCAAAGATGTTTTTTATTGCTTCATCAAAAGTACCTTTTAAATCTGCCAAAGAGATATTTTCATCAATTAACAATCCTTCAACTTGAGTAAATTGATGTGAATGAGTTGCATCATCATCATCTCTTCTATATGTTTTTCCTGGACAAATAATTCTAATAGGTGTTTTTTCTTTATTTGCTAACATAGTTCTTATTTGAACTGGAGATGTTTGACTTCTTAATAAAAGAGTATCATCTTTTATATAAAAAGTATCTTGAGCATCTCTAGCAGGATGTCCTTTTGGTAAATTTAATAATTCAAAATTATATAAATCTTGTTCTACTTCTGGACCTTCTACCACATCATATCCCATTGACATAAATAATTCTTCAAATTGTTCAATCATTTTTTCTAATATATTAGGACAACCTGTTTTTATTTTAGTACTTGGTAAACTAATATCAATAGTTTCTTCTTCTAGTTTTTTTGAAATAGCTTGTTTTTTTAAATAATTAAGCATTTGTTCTAAATAAGCATTAATGCTGTTTTTTAAATTATTTAAATCAGCTCCAAAATGTTTTTTTTCTTCATCTTTTAAAGAACCCATTTCTTTATAAAGCATTGTTATTAAACCTTTTTTACCTAGAAACATTATTTTTATTTCATTTAATATTTTTTCATCAGTTATTTCTTTGATTTTATCTAAGAAATCATTTTTAATTTTATTAATTTTTTCATTATTAATTTTCATTTCTTCTAATTCTTGTTTTAAGTCTTTCACTAATATCACCCTTTCTAAAATTAAAAAAACGCCCTTAATTTAAGGACGAATTAATCGCGGTACCACCTTAATTCTAACGAATTAGCACTTTAAAGATTTAACGCATACTTTACGATTTAGCTCCTATATTGAAATTCATTTATTTGTTTATCTTAGAAAATCTTTCAGCCATTGATTTTCCTCTCTTTAAGAGTTCAAATAAACTACTAGATATATTCACAGCCATTAAAGTTATAATAACATTTTAAATTACACTTGTCAACATTTTTTAATTTTGTTTTTATGATTATTTTTATATACATTAATATTGATATCTTTACATTATTAGACATTTATAAAACTAGTTATCATTGCTATTAATAAATTACTGTGTTAAAATTTAATTATAGGAGGAGTTTAGATGGAAAAAGGAAAAACTATTTTAATTATTTTTTTAATTATTATTATTTTAGGTTTAGTTGGATTTATTGTTTATGATAAATTCATTAAAGTTGATGAGGTTACTACAAAAGATGAAGTTACAAAGGAAAATAAAGAAAAGGAAGAAGAAGAAAATAAAGATGAGATATTATGTTCTAAAAACTATACTTATAAAGATATAGCTGGATTTTATATATATAGAAGTGATAATATGGGATTAACTTTACAATTAGAGGAAAAAGGTACATTTTATTATACTATAGCAAGACAAACTGCAAGTCGTGCGGCAGGTAACTATACAATTGTTGATAATATAATTTACTTAAATTATATGTTTGAAATGGGTAATGATGCAGATGGAATGCATGATTCAGATAAAACCAATACCATGATAATCAATGAAGATAATACTTTAACAGATAACTTTGATTATCAAATTTCTACTAAACCTATTTTAACAAAAACTAATGAAAAGCTTGAAGTTGGAGAGCAAGCTTCATTCGATTATATTTTACATAACTATATTTTAGCTAATAAGGCTTATTATAAAGAACACTATAATAATTAGGGTTCTTTTTTTATTTAAATTATTAACTTTAATTATATTACTCTAAACAAAGTATAAAATTTATCATAAAATAATTAAGAGGTGGTTGTATGCAATTTGAAAATAAAATTAATAAAATCATTGCAAATCAAAAGATAAGAAAAAAATTATTTGATGCAGGTATTTACCCAATGGTTGGTCCAACTGGACCTAAAGGCAAAGATTTACAAATATCTGGTTCTTATGGAAGTCTTGAAGAATTAGAAAGAAATCATCCAACTGGTAAAATCGGTGAATGTTATTTAATTAATGGTATTCTTTATGTTTGGAACAATGATTTAAATAAATGGGAAGAAGCTGGTAATATTCAAGGACCTAAAGGTGAGATAGGTCCAACAGGTCCTAAAGGAGATAAGGGAGATATTGGTCCAAGAGGATTACAAGGTGAAGCTGGTCCACCTGGTCCAGCAGGAACATCTATCAATACTTCAACTAGTTATGATGGTATCCTTTTTGTCAGTTTTGCTCAAGCTAATTATTCTAAAATTATGACATTTCAAGAAACAGTAGAAATTCCTGAAAACAGCGAATATTTTAAATTAATTGATAAAGAAAATATTGCTTTAACTAATCCTGGTATTTATGAAATTACTCTTTGTGGTCAAATATCTGGTGTTGACCAATCTCATGGAGCAATTTTCTATTTATCTGATACTAATGGAGCTGTAATCCAAGACCTTTCATTTGAAGTAAAAGCTGGTTCTACTACTAGAATGGATTGTTCCGAAACTATTATTACCAAATTAAATAACCCTACTACTTTATATGTACGTTGTGGTATTATTGGTGATAGTAGTACGGCTAATATAGATTTTACTAATGTTAATTTAGTCATAAAAAAATATCATGCTGATATATAAAAACAGAAACATTATTTCGTTTCTGTTTTTAATTATTTATTTTTCTTCACCTAAATATTCTATAAGGATAGTTATTAGTGAATTGCTAAAAAATGAATGAGAAGCAATATTAGCAATATCTGGTGTTGATAAATAAATTGTTGATTTACTTAAATTAGCTAATTCATAGGTTTTGTTAGTGTCAGCAACTGCTAGTATTCCTTGAGCATATAACTCAATTGCTTCACCATTATAAACCCATTGACCTACTCCAACATATACGTTATCAGTACCTGTTTCTCTAAAACCTAATGAAACAATATCGGTTGTTGGATCAAAATCAACACTATTTACAAATGGATAAGCTGATACAGTAAATGTTATTTTATAATATCCATGAATATTAAATTTAATTAAATTATTAGTTGTATCTAAAGTTATTAGATTATCAACATCAAGTTCTATTCTTTCAATTGGTAAATTACGATTAGATTCAACTGGAACTCCATCAGGAAATTTTGAATTATTAAAGGTTACTAAATAAGTTGAACGTTGAACCCCAGTTGCTGGGTCTCCTTTATCACCTTTAGGACCAGTTGGACCTATCTCACCTTGTAATCCTCTTGGACCAATTTCACCTTGTTCACCCTTATCTCCTTTAGGTCCAATAGTTCCAACCACACAACATGGTTTACATTTTTGATCATTTTCTATTTTTTTTAAAATCTTTTTATAATCTATCATACAATGCCTCCTAATATAAATTATGTTAAATATTTATTTTCATAAATTATTTTTATCCAGAAAATAAAAAAAAGGCTTAAGCCTCCATATCATTTAATTCTGTATTTAAAGTTTGATGTTTAGATTTAATTTCTTCTTTAGAAGCACTTTTTAATACATACCAACCTTTCCTAAACATCATTTCAAATACTTCTCTTTGTAATTCACTATACATTTCAAGCATTTCTTTATATCTTTTATATAAAAATTCATTACTTGCTTCTGTTATAGCTACTATATAATTTTTATTCATTTCTTTAAGAGTATTTAATAAATAATTTAAACAATCTTTGTCATTCAATCCTATTCCATTAGGTACTTCTACTTTATTATTTTTAATTTCCATTAATTTCACCTTCTAAAATATTTAAAATTTCTCTCATATTGTTTAAAAATATTTCACTTGCCTTATTAAAAACACTCTTAATTTCTTCATCCATTACCTCAAGATTAACAATCATTTTATATGCTCCATAATTCCAATTAAACATATCACTTAAATAATCTAAATCTTTACAACTTATCATATTAGGTACAAATTTATATTCCATTATATCCCTCCAAATATATTATTATCAATATTTAAATTTTAATACTTATTTTTGAGGACAAAATAAATTTTGTAAATTTAAACATATTGTTAAATAGGAGGAGTTTATGTTAGATTTTTTTAAAAATATTTTTAACGATTTATATTTTTTAACAACATCATATTCAAACAACTTATTCCCAGAACCTTTAAAAAAAGAAGAAGAAGAAAAATATGTTAATGAAATGCTTTTAGGAAATAAAGAAGCACGCGCGAAAATAATTGAACATAATTTAAGATTAGTTGCCCATATAGTTAAAAAATATGAACATAGAAAAGAAGATGAAGATGATTTAATAAGCATTGGTACAATTGGTTTAATTAAAGGAGTAGATAGTTTTTCCCACAAACATGGTACTAAAATAACCACCTACTGTGCAAGATGTATTGAAAATGAAATTCTAATGCATTACCGCAGTGATAAAAAAAACAGTAAAAATATCAGCATTAATGAATCAGTTGGATTTGATAAAGATGGCAATGAAATAACATTTTTGGATATTTTAAAAACACCAAAACCTGATTTTGATGAAGATATCCATACCAAAAATAATATTGCTTTATTAAAAAAATACTTAAATATTTTAACTGACCGTGAAAGGGAAATCATAATTAAAAGATATGGTCTTAATGATAATGATGAAATAACTCAAAAAGAAATTGCTAAAGAATTAGGAATATCACGTAGTTATGTTTCTAGGATTGAAAAAAGAGCTTTAACAAAAATGTTAAGAGAATTTATTAAAAACAAAAATCATACATTCTAGTATGATTTTTCAAATTCTAAATTAACTTCCAATTTATTATATAATAAATATTTTATAATAGTTATTACTTGTAAAACTAAAGTAGCTATAATTAAAATATTTACAAATAAATTAATATTTTCATATATGTTAGTTAAAAATGCTAAAATCAAAGTAATAAATAAAAATGTTGTTTTTACTTTACCAATAAATAATGATTTTACATTATTATATTTAATATAATAAAATAAATTTATCACACTTATAAGTATTTCTAAAATAAAAACTGGTATTAATAATGAATTTTTTTTCATTAAGCAAATAACTAAACTGATAGCAAAAAATTTATCAGCTACAGTATCTAATTTAGCTCCAAAAGTAGATATAACATTCCATTTTCTAGCTAAAAACCCATCTAACATATCAGTTAAAGAAGCTATAATGGTTAAAATTATTACAACTTTTAAATTATTATTTAACCCAAAAACAATAATAATTGGTGTTAAAGCTATTCGTAACCCAGTTAAAATATTAGGTATATTTTTTTTCATATATTCCCCCTTAATTTATAACATTATCAACTACTTCTTTTGTTTTATTAATTATTTCTCCTTTTTTAGAAATAATATATTGATATTTCATTTGATCAAAAGAAAATTCCACTTTATAAACTAATTTTCCATTATCTTCTAATTCTTTAATAATAACATCTTCTAGATTACTTGGTACTCTAGCATCTGTTAAAGCAATATTTTTTATTTTATCATAAATAGATACATCATTAGAATTAATTTTCTTATTTTTTTGATTCTGATTAATTATTTCATCAGTAAATAAATTAACTTGATAATTATAATTTACCTTTTTATAAGTAAAATCCATTTCATAAATAAATCTAAAATTTTTAAATTTAATTTTACTTACATTTATATTAATATCATTATAAAGAACATTAGCGTCTGATAAAATTATATTTTCAGCTATTTTCTTTTTATCTTGAAGATAAATATGTGTTATAAAAACCATAAATATAATTATAATTAAAATAATTACTCCTCTAATTTTCATTTTAATTATCCTTTCTACTCACACTTATCCCATCACCAATATCAACAAATTTTGTTTTATATTCTTTATTCTCTTTTAAAAATTGAATATATTTCTCAATTTTAGAAACTAATCCTCTTACATTTCTACTTAAGTTTTCTTTATTAGAATTAACTAACCCATGAAATTTTAAGTTATCAGTAATTATAGTTCCACCATCATTTAAATTATTCTTAAATTTTTCAAAAAACTTAATATTTTGAGCTTTAGCTGCATCAATAAAAATCAAATCAAATTTATCAGTTATTTCAACATCAAAAATATCACTATTGATTGGTTTTATTTGTTCTTCTAATTTAAATTTAGCAATATTTTTTAAAGCTTCATTATATCTAATACTATCTCTTTCAATAGTAGTTATTTTAATATTTTTATCAACTAAAGCCATCGAAATAGCTGAATACCCTATTGCTGTTCCTAATTCTAAAATAGTTTTAACATTATTATCTTTTATATATTTAGTTAAATATGTAATTCCCTCTTTAGACATAATCGGAATATTATTTTTTATAGCATATTCTTCTAATACTCGTACCATAAATTTTGTTCCTTAAGAGTTGTTATTGTTTGATTATGTTCCTCATATGTTTTAGAAAAATAAGTTTTTTTATTTTTATCAGCTACAAAATATAAATATTCATGATTAGTTGGATTTATGCTGGCAACAATAGATCCAGTTGATGGGGAATCTATTGGTCCAATTGGCAAACCAATTAAACAGCTATTATTTGAACTAGTATTATATTTACTACATGTTTGTAAATCACTCATTGTTAATTCTTCACCGAAACTTTTATCAACAGCATAATAAGTTGTTACATCACTACCTAAAGATGAACCATTGTTTAAACGATTATAAAATACTCCTGCTACTCCTGCTCTATCGTTTTCACTAGATCCCTCTAATTCAATAATTGAAGCAAGGGTTAAGATTTGATGAACAGTATATGGACTAGCATCAATAGATGATTTATACTCTGTTAAAACATTATCCATTTGATCAAGCATTTTATAAGCAATTTCTTGAGGTGTTACATCTTTATTTTTAAAATAATATGTATCAGCAAATAAATATCCTTCTAAAGCATATTTAATTTCAGGATTTTTAACTTCATCAGTAACAAACCAATATTTATTAATAACCTCATTAATAAATTCTTCATTTTGCCAACTATTAATTACATCATCAACACTATTGTTAGTACTATCAGCTATTTTTGATGCAATTTGTTTTAAACGGACACCTTCTGGAATAGTAAGTACAACTGCATTTTCTTGGTATTTAGTGCCTTTTTTTAAAGTATTAACAATTCTTTTAACATTCCAACTAGGATTTAATGAATAAATACCAACTTCTAATTTTTGGGGATTATGTAATTTAACATAAATTTTATAAGCTAGAGTTGATTTAATTAAATTGTTTTCTTTTAATACTGGAGCTATACTATTATAAGTATCACCAGGTTCAATTGTAAAAGACATATTATCTGCATATTTTAAAACTGGTTGTAAGTTCTTTTGATAAATAATTAAAGAAACACTAAATAATACTATTAAAGTAATACTAAATAATATTAAATTATTTCTTAATTTATGTTTCTTATAAATAACTTTTAAATTATGTCTAAAAATCCTCCATTTACTCTTTTTATTCATAAAAATTTTAACGATTACTCGTTATTTTCTCCTTCTAACATTTCACTTTGGATTTGTTCTAAAATTGTTTCAATAATTTTCCATTCTTTTTCTGTTTCAATAGGTTGTAAAATAGGGTCTTCATCTTTTGGATCATATATTGAAGCATATACTTTAGTATTTCCTTTATCATCTTTAGTATAATCTGTATATACCATATAATTTTTATTAGTTTCTTCAGATTCAAAAGTAAACAAAACCTCACATTCAACTATTTTTCCTTCCTCATCTTTAACTTTAAATGTTACTCTTTCATCACTCATTTTTTACCTTCCTTCCTATCTAAATATGTTTGCAAAATTATCATCGCTGCTAAACTATCAATTTTTTTCTTTCTTTTTTTTCTTGAAACATTAGCTTCTAACATATAATTAGTTGCTTCTTTAGAAGTTAATCTTTCATCAATTAAGTTAACTTCTAAACCAAATTTTTTTTCTAATTTTCCTTTAAATTCTAAAGTTTCTTTTCCTCTAAAACCAATTGAGTTATTCATATTTTTAGGTAGTCCTAATACTAATGAAGTAATTTCATTTTCTTCAATTATTTGTTTTAATTCAGTCAATAATTTATCTTCATTATCATAAAAAATTGTTTTATAACTAGTTGCAATTAATCCAGTTTTATCACTTATAGCAAGTCCTAAAGTTTTACTTCCTAAATCAAGACCTAAATATCTCACCAAATCACCTCAATATGAATACAATAATATTCTATCATTTATTACAAACTTTATCAATGTTTTTGTCAATTAATTGGCACTGCTTGACAAAATATTCATCAGTCATTCCAGCAATATAATCAATTACTTTTCTTTTTAAGCTAGTATTTTTTAAGTATTCATCATTCATTTCACTTAAAAATGTTTTTTTAATATTAGTTTTATTTTGATTTAATTCTAAATCATTTAAACAAGCATTAAATAATTTTCTAAACATATTTTCATAATTTTTTAAATTTTTTTTTGTATTAGCTTTACTATAGATAAATTCATAGTTGAATTTTTTTAATTTTGTAATAGCTTCAAATATTTTTGGAGATATTTGAATATAAGGTTTATCTAAACTATTATTTATAATATCTAATATAATTGTATTTATTATCTTACTATTATTGTTTCCTAAAACTTTTACAACATCTTCTGGGATATCACATCTTTTAATAACTCCCAATGTAATAGCATCTTCAACATCTTTTCCTAAATAACTAATGATATCACTTATTTTAACAACACAACCTTCTAAAGTCATTGGTTTTAAGTTTTTATTTTCTACTTTAAAACAATCATTATAATCTTTAAAAAAGTCTTCAATAGTTTTAGAAACTGGATAATATTTTATTTGTTCTAATTCGCCATTATGGCATAAAATTCCATCTAAAACTTGAATTGTTAAGTTTTCACCAAGGCCATGATTATCAACATACATTAATGTTCTTACACTCTGGGCATTATGCATAAATGTTCCTTCATTATTTTCTAAACTTATTTTATTTAAAATTCTTTCTCCTGTATGGGCAAAAGGAACATGTCCTAAATCATGACCTAATGCAATTGCTTCAATTAAATCTTCGTTTAAATTTAAAGCTCTTCCTATTGTTCTAGCAATTTTACTAACCATTTGAACATGGATTATTCTTTTACTAATATGATCATTACCAACTCTACTAAATACTTGAGTTTTATCAATATATCTAGCGTATGATAATGAATAAATAATTCTATCAATATCTCTAAAATAATTAGGTCTTATATCTTCAACAATAGGTTTCAATCTAATAGCCATTTTATCATAACAAGCATATTTACTTAAGTTAACTTCATTTTTTAACATATTTTCTTTCATTTTTAACCTCTTTTCAAAAAATAGTAGAATTACCTACTATTTTAAAATTGCTTTAATTCTTCTAACACCAGCTTGTGAAGATTCTTCCTTTTTAATTATAAATTCACCTAATTCTGAAGTGTTTTTAACATGTGGGCCACCACATAATTCTTTAGAAATATCACCTATTGAATAAACTGTTACTTCATCAGGATATCTTTCAATAAACATACATTCAGCACCTGATTTTAAAGCTTTATCTTTAGGCATAATTTCATAACTAACATCTAATTTATCATTAATCCATTTATTAACTAAATCTTGAGTTTTTTGTATTTGTTCTTTAGTTAATTTACTATCATGAGAAAAATCAAATCTTAAACGTTCAGGGGTAATATTACTTCCCATTTGATGAACATGACTTCCTAAAACAACTTTCAAAGCTGCATTTAATAAATGAGTTGCTGTATGATATTTTATATCCATATCACTATTACTTGATAAACCACCTTTAAATTTATTATTCATTCCTTTTCTTGATTTTTCTTGATGTTCCTTAAATTTTTGTTTAAATCCATCAACATCTACTTCCAAATTATGTTCAAATGCTAGTTCAACAGTTAGTTCAATTGGAAATCCATAAGTATCATAAAGTTTAAACGCTAATGAAGCATCAATTTTTTTATCAATATTTTTTATGCTTTTTTCAAATTCTTTTAAACCTTTTTCTAATGTTTTAGAAAATTTATTTTTTTCATTTTTTAAAACATTCATAACTTGCTCTTCATTTTTTTCTAATTCACTATAATATTTTTTATATTGTTCAATAATTATTTTAGCTAATTGTAATTCAAAATCACTGTTAATATCAATATTTATTTTTTTAGCATATCTTAACATTCTTCTTATTAATCTTCTTAAGATATAACCTTGATCAGTGTTTGATGGAATTATTTTTGCTTCATCCGCACTTATAAAGACAATTGATCTAATATGATCAGCAATTATTCTCATTTCTTTAGTTTTATCAGAGTATTTTTCACCAGATATTTCTTCTATCTTATTTATAACATTTTTCCAAATAGAAGTTTGATAATTATCATGTTTACCTTCTAAAACAGCTGTAATTCTTTCTACGCCCATTCCGGTATCAACATTTTTATTAACTAATTTTTCATATTCACCATTTTCTAAATGATTATATTCCATAAAAACATTATTCCAAATTTCAACCCAATTATCATCATTAGGATCAAATTCTAAAGGTGGTTCTATAGAACTTGACCAATAAAATATTTCTGTATCTGGACCACATGGACCGGTATCTCCTGGAGCCCACCAGTTATCACTTTCTCCTAAAAAAGCAATTCTTTCTTTGGGAATACCTTGTTTTTGCCATAATTCATAAGATTCATTATCAGGATTAACTAAATCATTTCCTTTAAAAACCGTTACAGCTAATTTATTAACTGGGATATTTAAATGTTCAGTTAGAAATTCAAATGACCATTTTATTGATTCTTCTTTAAAATAATCACCTAAAGACCAGTTACCCAACATTTCAAAAAATGTATGATGAGTTCTATCACCTATTTCATCTAAATCATTTGTTCTCATACATTTTTGATAATCACACAATCTTTTTCCATATGGATGAGGTTGTCCCATTAAATAAGGTACAAGTGGTTGCATACCAGCAGTATTAAATAATACTGAAGGATCATTTTCTGGTACTATAGGAGCACTTGGAATTTGTTTATGCCCTTTTGATACAAAAAAATCTATAAATAAATCTTTAATGTTCATTTTTTACCTCCTTTAAAATATCATTTACTTTTTTTTCTAATTCGTTTAAATCACTATCATTATTAATAATATAATCATAATCATTATAGTTATCTAAATCACATTCTGTTTTATGATTTTGTTCAGTTTCAGTTAATGGTGTTTCAAAATTTGGTCTAACAACTTTTATTTTAACAACATTATCAAATAAAGCTTCAGGAATTTCCATTTCATTTTTCATTCTAACATCACTTATTATAAGAGCATCGAAAAAATATGAATAAACCTTTATATCTTCACAAATACGATTAACAAATAATAGTTCATCTATTTTATTGCGAATAAGATCAGTTCCTAATTGTTGTAATAATTCTCTTGGTTTAGTTTCTTCATTACCATCCCAATTTGAAATGTTTTTGGCATACATTTTTATATAACTTCCATATGCTAATTTCAATATTTTTAAACCGCTATTTTGATAATTCTTAATAATTAAATCAGCAACTGTATCTTTACCATTTCTTGCTTTACCTGATATTAAAAATATTTTAGGATTTTTACTCTCCATACTGCACCTCTTTACTATTTAAAAAGTTATATTTTTCATCAAAAAATTTAATAATAGCTTTAGCTGATGCTATTAAAGGGGTTGATACAATCATTCCTAATACACCCCAGAAATGCCCAAAAATAAGTAAGCCAATAATAACTGTTACTGGATGTAGTTTAACTGTTTTACTCATAATTACTGGTTGTAAGAAGTTTCCTTCTAAAAATTGGATAACGCATATTACAACTAAAGTTAAAATTCCTATTATTGGACTTTGTGAAAATCCAACAATAACAGCAGGCGCGCCTCCTATATAAGGTCCCGCATATGGAATAACATTAGTAAGTCCACAGAATAGTCCAAATAATAATGGGGCTTTTAAACCAACTAATACAAAGCCAGCTGATGTAACAACAAAAACTAAAAATGAATCTATTAAAGCTCCTATTATAAATCTTCTTAATGATGTATTAACTTCATTAGCTAAATTTCTAGCATCCTTATGCATTTTTTTAGGTAATATTGTTATTATTGAGTCTGTTGCATTATCAAAACTTACCAATAAATAAAATCCTATTATTAAGCCAATTGCAATTGTTATAATTGATGAGAAAAATGATGTTACATATTTTACAATCATAGCTGGAATTGAAATAGTCAAATTATGAACAATATTTTCTATTTGATTAAAGAAGTTTTGTTGTAATGCCATAGCATCAAAGTTTTTAATTTGATTTAATTTAACAAAAAAATCAGTTGCCCATTCTTTTATACTACTAAATACACTTGGAATTAATCTAATAAAATCATTTATTTGTTCCGATAAAACTGGAACAATTGAATAACATACTAAAAATAAAATTCCTAAAAAAACAACATATACTAAAGAAGCACCTAATCCTCTTCTCATACCTTTATGGCTTAACCATTTTACAGCTGGATCAAATAGCCATGCAACAAATATTCCAATGAATAAAGGCGCTAATAACTTAAGAACAATAAGTAAAAAGTTTACTATTTTTAATTCTTTTAATAATATAATAATTCCATATATTCCAAAAAGAATTACTAAAAAATAAGCTATTTTTAATAAATTTTTTGATAAAGAAAGTACTTCATTTAAATTACGATAATTAATTTTATCAAAATTTTTTCTATTTAACATAATATCAGCCCTTCTATAGTTAATTATATCATTTATTATTATATGTTGTAAACTTTTAATTGTTAAAATTTACTAAAAAACATATATATTTTTTAAGTAAAATTAATTTTTAGCCATTATAAAATGACACCATTTGATGTCATTTTATTATAAAACTTACGCCTTTTTTTTCATTTTTAACGGTTATTTCATATCCTAATAGCATAGTCGTTTTTTTAACAATTGATAAACCTAATCCAAATTGACCTTTGATACCTTTTTTGTAGGGAATGAAAATATCATTTAAAACTTTTTCGTCAATGTTAGGTCCATCATTATAAAATGTTATTTTATTATTTTTTACGGTTATTTTTATTTCTTTTTCAGCATATCTAATAAAATTATTTAATATATTATCAATTACAGCTTCCCACATATCATCTGTTCCATTAAATATGCTTTTATTTTTATCAATATTCAAAATCCATTTAATATCACTGCGTTGAATTTTAAATTTTGAAACAGAAGAGGTTATAATTGGGGTAACATCTACTAATTTATTCAAGTCGCAATTAGAATCTTTTATATAATTTATTTTATTTAAATATAGTAAGGAGTGTACTTTCATTTCTAATTTATCAACTTGTTCTTCGATTATTTTTAAACCTTCTTCTTTAGTTTGAATCCCATCTTTTATGGCTTCAATATATGATTTTATTACTGTTAAGGGAGTTTTAAAGTCGTGCGAAATATTTTGATACATCTGATTTTTATATTCTTCTTGTTCTTTTAAAGTTTCTTTCATGTTATCAATTGCATCTGATAACAATTTTAATTCATCATCAGCTTGATAATAATAATTATCAACATATTGATCATTATCTAGATTATCGATTTTTTCTTTTAGACGTTGAATTTTTAATACCAAATTATGTGTCCACCACCCTATAAGGGCCAATATAATTAAAAATGTGGCTATCATAATTGGAAATATAGCTGTTAAAACGTCATATTTTACTTGTTTAGTAAATGTATCGTTAGTAATAATTATTTTAGTTATATAAGAATTACTAACTTGAACATAATAATATGTTTTTGATTTTATTGTGAATTTTCCATGATCAGAATTAATTTTATCTAATATTAGTTTTGGAGAAAATGAAACTACATCCTGATAATTTTGTGATGTAACTATCTCTTTTTTTGTAACGTAAACATAAGCTATCAATTCATTAAAGCCCTCATCAGTCGTAACATCACTCATAGGCTGATTTAAATTTTGATAAACGTTTTTTTCATAAATCGGTAGTAACACTTTAGGTAAGAATAATCTTAAAGAAACAAATATTAATACTAATATTAAAATTGTGATTGAGATTAATTGTTTAAGTAAATTATGTTTTAAATCACTCATGATAAACGGTAACCAAATCCATAAATTGTATTTATACGCAATTTAGGCATTTTTTTTCTTAATCTTCTTACCAAGTCATCAACAACACGATCGCTACCAAAATAATCATTTCCCCAGACATTAACTAAAATATCATCTCTACTAAATGATTTATTTTTATTATCAGTTAATAAAATTAATAATTCAAATTCTAAAGTTGTTAAATTAATTTCTTTTTCATTTTCTAAAACAATTCTTTTATTTAAATCAATTTTATAATTTGCATATGTAATTATGTTGTCAGTACTCTTATAAACACGTTTAATTATGTTATTAACTCTTAAAACCAATTCTTTAGATGAATATGGTTTAGTTATATAATCATCACTTCCTAATTCTAAACCAATTATTTTATCCAAGTCTTGATCACGAGCTGATGTAAATATTACTGGAACGTTTTGATCTACTTCTCTAATTTTTTTTATTAAATCATATCCACTAATACTATCATTAAGCATTATATCTAAAATCCATAAATGGACCTTTTCTTTGCCTATATAATCAAAAGCGTCTTCACCATTATAGTAATTAACAACTTCATAATCAGCCCGTTCTAAATAAGATTTAACTAAATTGTTAAGATTAACTTCATCTTCAACTAAACAAATTCGATACATCTAAACACCTCTTATAAAAAGTATAACATTATTTAATTATTTTTTCTACATTTATCAACTTCTTTCTATTAACTAGGAGTGTATTTTTTTAATTAATTTAACTTTTTAATTTATGTTTTTCTCATATATCACCTCCGTATGAATTAATTGTATAATAAAATTGTGGTAATAATATAATAAAATTATGGGAAAATATGGTTAAAAAAAATATTTAGATTTAAATATTTCTTAAATAGTAATTATTTTGTTTTTCAATTCCTAGTACTGTACTATTACCATGACCAGGTAATAATTCTATATCATCATTATAATTTTTTATTCTTTTTAAACTTTCCTGCATTTTTTTAAAGTCGCCTGTTTCTAAATCAGTTCTTCCAATAGAGTTTTTAAATATAAAATCGCCAACAAACATTAATTTATTTTCTTTAAAATAGAATGTAACTGCATCATCTTTATGTCCAGGTGTGTAAATTATTTCAAATTTAAAATTGTTAATTTTATATTTATTTTCTTTCATTTTATAATCATATATTGAAACATCATAATCCTGTTTTAATTTTTCTAGTGCTCCAATATGATCAAAATGATAATGAGTTATTAAAATAGCTAATACATTTAAAGAACCAATTTCATTTTTTATTATTTCATAATCATCTCCAGGATCAACTATTAAACAATCGCTGTTATCAATTAATATATAACAATTTGTTGCAAGTGGTCCAACTATAAGTTTTTTAACTTTCATAAATCACCTTCTATTATTTTTTTTACGGGTCCATATGTTTTTCTATACCCATCTATCAAGCCATATTTGTTAATAGCTTCCAAATGTTTTTTAGTAGGATATCCTTTGTGATTTTTAAATCCATATAATGGATATTTTTCATCTAAATCATACATCATTTTATCTCTTGTAACTTTAGCTACTACACTTGCTGCAGCAATACTGATGCTTTTAGAATCACCTTTAATTATTGAAGTAGTTTCAATATCAAGTTCAAGTGGCATTGCATCAATTAAAACATGTTCTAAATTACATTGGGCTCTAACATTTTCTATAGCTAATAACATAGCTTTTTTACTAGCTTGATATATATTAATTTCATCTATTTCTTCTGGTGATACTATTCCAATTCCATAAATAGAATGAGTTGTTATATATTCATAAAATAAATTTCGTTTTTTTTCACTTAATTTTTTTGAATCCGTTAAACCATCTAAAACAAAGTCTTTAGGTAATACACAGCAACATGCAACAACAGGTCCTATTAATGGTCCCCTTCCTACTTCATCTACTCCCCCTATATATTTTATTCCTTTTTCATAAAGTTCATTTTCATATTTATATAAATCCATTATATCAACCTCTATAATGATTATACAAAATTAAAAAAAACAAGTCAAACTTGAAAATTTAATTATAATTATATTTTTTATTCATTATAGTTTAACCTCAAATATTCTTTAACTTCTATAGGAATAAAAAGTGAAATGTATTCTGGAAGTTCTATATCATTATTTGTATTTATCATATATCTTTTTATCTCATCAATGCTAATAATTTTATTAATCTCTATTTCAATAAAATCTTTTATAGGAATTTCAAATAAAAAAGGTAAATCATTTGGAAATATAGTTTTGTTATCTTTAATATTAATCAAATAAAATTTTGCTTTCATTTTTAAGTTAGATGTTTTTTCAAATGGATTTAAATCCTTCATTAAAATTTCTTTTTCAAATATTTTTTTTGGAGATATTATTATATCGCTTAAAGAAATATTTTTAATTTCTTCCATCGTTTCTCTTATTAATGCGTTTTTTAAACTTCCATTATCTTCTTTTTCAATTTGTCCTCCTATTGTCTTTACTACAGCACCTCTTTGACCATTTGACATATTATACCAACGTTTTTCTTTTTGCATTCCCAATACAATATTTTTATTATGTAAAATTATTCCTTCGCCACCTATTATATCAATCATTAAACAAATTCCTTTCTTTTAAAATAGTTTATATCAACTTTACAATTATTAAAAAACAAGTCAAACTTGTATTTCACTTCTCATTTTACCATTATATTCTTTTGAATTAATCATAATGCCATCAATATCAAGGCCTTTATCACCATCAAGTAAATTTTCATAGACAAATATATTATTATTAACTGTTAAAAAATCTTTTAATTCATTTCTTGTTAACCATAAAGTACTTTGTTTTTCTTTTTCTTCATCACTTATTTCTTGACGTTCATTATCAATTAATTCTCCAAAAACAACATAAAGATGAGCATATCTATTTACACCTTTATATTCAGCATAAAAATGATTATGAAGAACAAATAAACTTGTATAAGTTACTCTAATATTAGAATATCCAGTTTCTTCTAAAACTTCTCTTAACATAGCTTCTTCTAAAGTTTCATTTTCTTCAATTCCACCCATAACAAATGACTGACATAATCTCTTTTTAGCACGTACACATAAATATTTATCATTATCTTTTACAACAGCAATTATACTTCTTCTAAATTGTGTTTCAACATCTTGTCTTATTGCTTCATTATCCTTACCTAAAAAATATGGTGCGACTACTTGTTTAAATTTTAAATTATATTTTTTTGCTAAATCAAAATGTAATTGAATATGAGCAGGAACCATCATTACAGCATTATTTTCTAATTCTTTATTATTAACAGCAATAATATCTAATTTTTCATTTGTTAAAGGATGTATTACATATTCATTTTCTATAAGTCCTTCTTTATAACATTCATAATATGATGTTTTTAACCCAATCATTATTGCTGTAACACCATATATTAATTCTTTATTTTGTAATACTGCTACTATATCATTACCTAAATTTGTTTTTAAATTAAATTTTTCCATTAATGTTCACTCCTATACCAATTATATATTCTTTATGTTTAAAAGTAAATACTTGAAGAACATTAAAAAAGCAAAGATTTTTATTCTTTACTCTTATTTAACAACTATATTAACAAGTTTTTTAGGAATAGTAATTACTTTTACAATATTTTTATCTTTAATATGATTTTGAACATTATCAATCTTATAAGCAAGTTGTTCCATTTCTTCATTAGTTGTATCAGTTGAAACAATTATTTTTCCTCTTACTTTACCATTAACTTGAACAACCATTTCAAATGTTTCATCAATTATTTTATCTTCATCATAATCTTGTAAAATTGATTTAGATAATTCTTCACCCAAATCATATTTTTCATTCAACTCTTCAGTTATATGAGGTGAGAATGGATTTAATAATTGTAAAAATATTCTATATTCTTTTCTAGTAATTTTTTTATTATTGTTAATTTCATTAAGCATTGTCATTAATGTAGATACTGCTGTATTATATTTTACATTTTCAATATCTTCACATACCTTTTTTATTCCTTTATTTATTATTTTTTCATTTTCTTTAGAAATAACATCTTCATCAGTTAAAATGTTTCCTAACTTACAAACTCTATCTAAAAACTTATAACATCCATTAAGTGAATCTTCATTCCATGCTGCATCTTTAGAATAATCTCCAATAAACATTTCATAAAGTCTTAAAGCATCCGCACCATATTTTTCAATCATTTCAGTTGGATCAACAGTATTTCCTTTAGATTTACTCATTTTGCTACCATCACTAGCTAAAATCATTCCATGGGCAATTCGTTTATAAAATGGTTCACTATAAGGTACTAGACCTTGTTCGTGCAAAAAAATGTTCCAAAATCTTGCATACAATAAATGACGAGTTGTATGTTCCATTCCACCATCATATAAATCTACTTGACCCCAATATTTCATTTTATCCATTGAAGCAAATTCTTTATCGTTTTTAGGGTCCATATATCTTAAGAAATACCAACAAGAACCTGCCCAGTTAGGCATTGTATCAGTTTCTCTTTTAGCCATTTTTCCACATTTAGGACAAGGTGTATTAACAAATTCTTCCAATAAAGAAAGTGGACTTTCTCCATCATCAGTAGGTTCATAAGATTCAACATTAGGTAAAACAACTGGTAAATCTTCTTCCTTAACTGGTACCCAGCCACAATCATCACAATGAACCATTGGAATTGGCTCACCCCAAAATCTTTGACGACTAAATATCCAATCTTGTAATTTATAATTAGTAAATTTCTTACCTATTTTATTTTCTTCTAAATAATCATACATTTTATTTAAAGCTTCATCTTTATTTAATCCATTTATAAAATCAGAATTAATGTGAATCCCATCTAAAGTATAAGCTTCTTTAGAAATATCTCCACCTTCTAAAACTGGAATAATATCAATGTTAAACTTTTTAGCAAATTCATAATCACGAGTATCATGAGCAGGAACAGCCATAATAGCGCCTGTACCATAAGACATTAATACATAATCACTTATATAAATAGGAATTTCTTTATTATTAACTGGGTTAATTGCTGTAAGTCCATCTATTTTAACACCAGTTTTTTCTTTAGTCATATCAGTTCTTTCAATTTCTGATTTTAATCTAGCTTCATTTTGATATTTTTTTATTTCTTCAATATTTTTTATATCTTTTTCATATTTATTTAAAATAGGATGTTCAGGTGAGATAACCATAAAAGTTACTCCAAATAAAGTATCACATCTAGTTGTAAATACTTCTAATTTTTCTTTAATTTCTTTTATTTTAAAAGATACATTCGCACCTATTGATTTACCTATCCAATTCACTTGGGCTGTTTTAGCTTTATCAAGTATTTCAGTATCATCTAAACCTTTTATTAATTTTTCGGAATAATCTTTCATCTTAAGCATCCATTGATTTTTTAATTTTTTCTCAACTAGTGTATCACATCTAACACATCTACCACCTTGAGAATCTTCATTAGATAATCCTATTTTACATTTGGGACACCAATTAATTTCTTTTTCATCTTTATAAGCCATTTTAGCTTCAAAAAACTTTATAAATTGCCATTGTGTCCATTTATAATATTCTGGTTCACAAGTACTTACCTCTCTTGACCAATCAACTGAAAGTCCTAAACTTTTTGCTTGAGCTCTAAAAACATCAATACATTTATGAGTCATAATAGATGGATGTTCATGATTTTTAATTGCATATTGTTCAGCTGGATTTCCAAATGAATCAAATCCAAAAGGGAAAAGTACATTTAATCCTTTGGCTCTTCTATACCTAGCATGAACATCAGAAGCTGTAAAACAACGGGCATGACCAACGTGAAGACCCGCGCCTGATGGATATGGAAATTCAACAAGCATATAAAATTTCTTTTTATTTTTATCTTCTGTTACTTTAAAAGTTTCTTCTTCTTCCCATTTTTTTTGCCATTTTTTTTCTATTTCTTTAAAATTTTTCATTCTATTCCTTCTTTCCATATTTTTTTTGTAAATTTGTTCCAATAATATGATATACCAATAAAATTGTTGGAAATAAAACTATAAATCCGACCATTAGTTTTAACATTAATTCATTAACAAATCCTATTACAAAAACAGTAATTGAAATTATAAACGCATTAGAAAGTGCGGATATATTATATAAAACAGTTAAATTAACTTTATTTATATCAATATTATATTTAGTAGTTAAATATTTTATTTCCGTACTATTTTTATATTTATTCTTTTTTTTCTTTCTAATAATAATTAAAAATAAATAAATTAAATAAACTATTACAAAAGTTATTAAAGACATAATTAAATTTTCCATATCAAACCTCTTTCCACAAAAAAAGCTATTATAATCTAAAGACGAATTGATCGCGGTACCACTTTAGTTCATAATAACTCTATTATGCTCTTTTAATTCTAACGGTTTTTACCGGACTTAAAAGTCAACTCCAAAGCAAGTTCATAATCTCTATATTATTAGTTTTCACCTAACACTAACTCTCTTTTAAATATTTCAATTACTACTACTCTTTTTCACAGTTTTTATGTATTATACTATATTTCTCTTAAATATTCAAGCAGTTTTAAAAATAAATCAACAAATTTTCGTTCTAAACCTTTTGTTGTTAATTTTCTAATTTGAATCCTTTTTTTAGCAATTGGATCATCACCAAATAAAATAGCATCGATTTTTTCTTTTAATTCAGTTGGTATTTGTAAATCACTTATTATTCCAACAAAATCATCACTTATTAATCTTACAGCTTCTAATTCAACATTTTGACCCTTACAATTTATTAAAACACTAGAACTAGTATCAACATCATTTATTTCAACAACAAAATCTTTATCATCTTCATAACTTTTGAAATTATAACTAACTTGATTAACAAAAACTTGAACTTCATTAATTCTAGTAGTATTACGAAATCTTATTTTATAATCTCTTTTCTTTACAATATATTCATTGGCTTTAATGGGTTTTATCAATAATGAATAATCATCTTTTTTATATTGATATTGTATTCTAGTTATTAAGTATTTTCCTAAACGATAATCCTCTGTTATTCCATCATCTTCATATAAATCATAACTATTACTTTTCCCAGGAAAAACTTGAATTTCTAATTTTTTAGGAGGATTAGTATCATTAGAATTTTCTAAATTTAAAGGTATAATCGCACCTGCTATAACAAATACTGGATAATCTTGATCTTTATAAAAAGATACATATCTTTTATTACCAACAAATTTTTTTCCCGTTATAAAATCATACCAAATTCCTTCAGGAACAAAAAATTTGTGAATAACCCTATCCATAACATAATCTTTTTTAGTCATAATAGGAGCTATAAAGATTTGACTACCAAAATAATATTCATATTTAAATAACATATCATCATAAAATCTTGGATATTTATAATATAGTGGTTGTAATAAAGGTATACCATATCTACTGAATTTATAGGCTTCTGTATATAAATATGGAATCATTTTATGACGTAGTTGTAAATAATCTTTAACTATTTCACATGTTTTGACGCTCCAGCGCCATGGCTCTCTTTTATAATATTTTCCTTCATCACATCCAAATTTCATTATTGGACTAAAAACACCTAATTGAACAAACCTTGTATATAATTCATTATCTTCTACACCGAAATGATATCCACCTATATCATGGCTACAAAAACTAACTCCATTGTTAGTAGCAAGACAATTATATAGAGGAATTTGTCTTAAAGTTTCCCAACTAACAATTGTTTTACCTGAATACATAACTGGATAACGATGTGGGGCAATAGTAGAATTAAGTGATAAAATTAAAGGTCTTATATTTAAACGTTTCATATCAAAATATTGATAATGTTGTAACATAAATAAATTCTTATAATCACCATTATAATCAATCCAGAAGAAATCAACTCCCATATTTTCAAGTGGATGTAAATAAAATTTTAAATAGATATCAACAAAACGAGGATTTAACATATTAAATGGAATTATACCATTACTATCAGGAGTTAAATATTTAATTGCTTCTTGATAAATTGGATCTATAGGATAGAGACCTTCTTTAGGATCAACACTAAGACCTAGTTTTATATTTTTACCTTTTATGTAACTTATTAAGTTTTTAGGATTTTCTAAATAATTGCTGTTAAAACTAAAACCAGTCCTTAATAATTTTTGGTTATATTTTCTAATATGCCAATCTTTATCTAAAACTAATATTGATAAAGGAATTTCATTTTTAGCAAAGTTATCAACTAAATTAATAATTTCATTTTGATAATATGGATTATTTCTCATCCACCAATTTCCTAAAGCATATCTTGGAATTAATGGAGGATAACCAGTTATTGTATAATAATCAGTTAAACAATAGGCAAAATCTCTTAAATAGGCAAATAAATATATATCAATTTCATTATTTTCTCTTGGAACAATTACTCCTGATTCATCTATCATATTATTTTTAGAATCATCTATACTTACAAAGCCATCTAAAGAATATAATCCCTTTTCTTTTAACATTTTACCTTTTTTATCTTGTAAAGTTAAACCTGGTGAATTAAAGTTTCTCACCTCTGGATGGCCATAATACCAAATACGATTAGTATTTAAAAGTTCAACTTTTAAATTAGAAGAAGGATTGATTTTAGAACCCTTATAAGGTTTTTCTTTAGAATATGTAATTCTTACATATTTTGTTTCTATTTGTAAAAGATGAGAATTTTCACTTTTTTTAAAGTTAACTGGGGCTGTATTTCTAAACCAAACTAATTCTGTTGGTTTATCTAGAAAAATGCCATTTTCATTATACTCAAATCTTATTAAACGTTCAGTTAAAACAGTAATTCTATATTTAGAACCCTTAATAATGTTTTTAGGATTACTTATTGCTTTAGTAAAATCTAATTTAAATTGTTCGCCTAATTGATACATTTTTCTAATCCCCTTTCTATATTCTCTCTTATATTATACCAATTTTTCTTTTTTTTAAAAAGATATTATTATATTTTTAATTAAAAGTTTATTATTATTTTTAAATTTTTTTAATAATTTTACATTATAATGTAAAGTAGTTAAAAAAAAAAGATATTTAATCTTTTTTTACAGTTTTACTTTTAGATGTTTTTTTTGAATTTGTTTTTTTAACTTCTTTTTTTACACCTTTTTTAGAAGTTACTTTCTTTTCAACTTTAGTTTCTTCTACAATTTCTTTTTTACTTTCTATTTTCATATCTTTAATTTGCATATAAAATATTAATAGTAAAATTCCTGAAATAGTTGATAACAATAAAAATGTGATAGCCCAGATAAAGATAATATCTTTTTTTTCAATAATTTCTTTATCTGTTTTTAAATTATAATCAAGCATTTTTATTGAACCAATAATACAAGGTATACCAATAATTAATCCTATTATTGTAGTAGAATATAAAATTCCTAAAATAAGTCCTATTATCCCAGAGATACGTAATAATTCTTTATTCATTTTCATCACCCTTTTTTAATGCTTTTTTGCGTGATAAATTTAACCTACCACGTTTATCAAATCCTAATGATTTTACTAAAATTTCATCGCCAACTTTAACGACATCACTTGGTTTTTCAACTCTTTTACTGTCTAATTGTGAAACATGTACTAAACCTTCACAACCCGGCCATAATTCAACAAAGCATCCAAAATCTTCAACTTTTACAACTTTTCCAGTATAAATAACATCATCTTCAACTTCTCTTACAATTGCTTTAATCATATCAGCAGTTTTATCAATTACTTCTTGATTGCTATGATAAATTATAACTCTACCATCATCCTCTAAATCAACCTTAACAGCATTAATGTCGTTAACGGCTTTAACATTACTAGCTTCTAAAATAATTTTAGTAATCACTTCTCCACCACGTCCAATAACATCTTTTATTTTATTTGGATCAATATTAAATGTTAATGTTTTTGGAGCATATTTACTAACTTCCTTACGTGGTTCTTTAATTTCACTAGTAATTACATCTAAAATTTGTAAACGAGCTTTTTTAGCTTGTTCTAAAGCTTCTTTTAAGATGTCTTTATTAATTCCTTTTATTTTAATATCCATTTGTAAAGCACATATACCATCTTTAGTACCTGCTACTTTAAAGTCCATATCGCCTAAATGATCTTCCATTCCTTGAATATCAGTTAAAACAGTATAATCATCTCCATCAGTAATTAACCCCATAGCAATTCCAGCAACTGGAGCTTTTATAGGAACACCAGCTGTCATTAAGGCCATACATCCTGCACAGATACTTGCTTGTGAAGATGAACCGTTACTTTCTAAAATTTCTGATACAACTCTTATTGTATATGGGAAAACTTCTTCACTTGGAATAACTTGTAATAAGGCTTTTTCCCCTAAAGCACCATGACCAATTTCTCTTCTACCAGGTGATCCATATCTTCCTGTTTCACCAACAGAAAATTGTGGAAAATTATAATGTAACATAAATCTTTTGCCATCTTCTAAACCAAGTCCATCTAAAACTTGATGTTCCCCTAAAGCACCTAAAGTTACAACTGATAAACTTTGAGTTTGTCCTCTTGTAAAAAGGGCTGATCCATGAGTTCGTGGTAAAATATCAATAGCTGTTGATAATGGTCTAATTTCATCCATTTTTCTTCCATCAGCTCTAGTTTTTTCTTTAACAACAATCTTTCTAAATATTTCATATTCAATTTGTTCTAATACTAATTTAACTTTAGTAATTAATTCTTTTAATTCAATTTCTTTTAAGTTTTCATTCTCTACTTCATATTTATTAACAACTTCTTCTTTTATTTTTTCAATTGCTTCATATTTTTCAAGTTTATCTTTAATTCTTAAAGCTTCATTTAATTTATCACTTGCCAAAGTTTTTATTTCTTCTTTTAATTCATCAGTTATTTCTAATACTTCATAACTCATTTTTTCTTCGCCTATTTCAGCAATTATTTTTTCTTCAAAGGCAATTAATTCTTTAATAGCTTCATGTCCAAATAATAAAGCTTCTAACATATCATTTTCATTTACTTCGCTGGCGGATGCTTCTACCATATTAATTGCTTCTTTAGTACCAGCAACAGTTAGATCAATATCACTAATTTCAGCTTCTTTAACAGTTGGATTAATTATAAATTCACCATTAACTCTTCCTACCTTTACTCCAGCAATTGGACCATTAAATGGTATTTTACTAATTGATGTTGCTAATGAAGAACCAAACATTGCTGTTATTTCTGGAGAATTATCTTGATCAACTGATAGAATAGTATTAACTATTTGAACTTCATTTTTAAATCCACTTGGGAATAATGGGCGCATAGGTCTATCAATCATTCTTGCCCCTAAAGTTGCATTCTCTGTAGGTCTACCTTCTCTTTTTATAAACCCACCTGGAATTTTACCAACTGAATATAATTTTTCCTCATATAAAACTTGTAATGGGAAAAAGTCAGATAATAAATTTGCTGTTTTATTAACTACTGCAACTGATAATACAACTGTATCTCCATATCTTACTAAAACTGATCCATGTGCTTGTTTAGCTAGCTGGCCTGTTTCAACAACTAATTTTCTTCCTCTAAAATCTAATTCGTATACTTTTTTCATAACTACCTCCTCTTTATAGAAAAACACTCAAAAAAGAGTGTCTACTTTCTTAATCCTAATTCTTTAATAAGTTTACGATATCTAGTTACATCAGTTTTTAGTAAATAATTTAACATATTACGTCTTTGACCAACTTTTTTTAGTAAACCTCTTCTAGAATGAAAATCATGTTTATGTTCTTTTAAATGTTCTGTTAAAACTTTAATTTCTTCTGTTAAAATTGCTATTTGAACTTCAGCTGAACCTGTATCTTTTTCATTTTGGGCAAATTTTTTAACAATATTAGCTTTAACTTCTTTACTTAATGCCATTTTTTTCTCCTTTCACAATTATTCGCTTATACCAAGAATACGTTAGGAGAAACGTAATCCAAGAATAAGTACATTCTTATAATACACTAAATCATTAATAAAATCAAGTGTTAAATAAACATTTTCCACGGTTTAATTTTATTATCTTTATAATCCTTATAAATTGCAATTACTTCATTTTGATAAGTAAATGTAATTGGAGTATCATAATCACTATTTAATATTTGACCATTTTTAATTTTATTAAATAATTCTTCAGATACTTCAACTTGATTATAATTTAAACAATGTTTTATTGGAATAATATTTTTAATAGTTACATCTTCTATCTTTAGAGCATCTTCTATTTTAAATTCACCTTGTTTAGTTCTTCTTAAAGACTTCATAGTACCTACTGTATTTAATTTAAGTGCGATATCATTTACTAGACTTCTGATATAAGTACCCTTACTTACTAAACACTTGATTTTAAATATAGTTTGATTATCTTGATATTTGATATCACTAATTAATTCTAATTTTTTTATATTTACAACCCTAGTAGGTAATTTTACTTCTTCATTGTTTCTAGCATATTCATATAATTTTTTTCCATTTATTTTAACAGCAGAATAAATAGGTACTTCTTGTTCATAAGAAGAAGGCATTTCATTTAAAACTTTTATTATTTGTTCTTTAGTAAATATAGCTTCCTTTTTTTCAATAGTTTTTCCTGTAATATCTAAAGTATCAGTTTTTATTCCTAAAACAATTTCAGCAATATATTCTTTATCATAACTAGTTAACAGTTCTCCTATTTTAGTTGCCTTATTAATAGTCAAAACTAAAACACCTGTTGCATGTGGGTCTAAAGTTCCTGTATGACCTACTTTTTTTGTTTTTAATTTTTGAGATATTTTATTAACAACTTCTCTACTAGTTATTCCACTTGGTTTATCAATTATAATTATTCCATCCATTTTATTCATCTCTAAGCATTAATACTAGTCTTAAAAGATTTATAATTGAAGATATAACTCCTGCTACATAAGTCATAGCAGCGGCACCTAACATTTTTTTTACATTTTCACTTTCACTTGAATTTATAAGCTTTAATGATTCCAATTGTTCTTTAGCTCTTTTAGAAGCATCAAATTCAACTGGTAAAGTTATAAGTTGAAATATTAAAGAAATTAAAATCATTAGTATACCAACTTTTATATAACCTGTTACACCTGCAAGTAAAGATATTAAGGCAACAAAATAACCAGCGTATGTAATAAAGCTAACGATTGGAGCTATAAAAGAGCGAATTTGCATAAAAGTATATTTTTCTTTATCTTGAATAGCATGACCTACCTCGTGGGCTGCTACAGAAATAGCTGCTATACTATTACCATGAAAAACCTCATGAGATAATCTAATTACTTTTCTAGATGGGTCATAATGATCAGTTAACTGACCTCTTACTTCAACAATGTGAATATTTTTAAGGCCATTATTATCTAATATTTTTCTAGCTACCTCAACACCTGATAAATCACGTTTACATTTTACTGTTCTAAAATTATTATATGAACCTGTTACCTTTATTTGGGCTCCTATAGTTATTATTAATCCAATTACAAAAAGTGCGATTGTAATTGGTGTTTCATATCCTATTAACATTAAATCCATTTAATCACTCTTTCAATCTAATTGATTGATTCCTTTCTAATTATTTCAAAAATTGTTCCATCTTTAGTATCTCTTAAAACAATGTTTTGTTCTAATAACTCATTACGAATATCATCAGCTAATTTATAGTTTTTTTCTTTTTTAGCTAAATTTCTTTCATTTATTTTTTTATTAATATATTCTTCTAATTCTTGATCATAGTTTTTAGAAACTGGTTTTAATAAATCTAATGATAAAACTTGATCAAATTTTTCAATTAAATATAATTTAGTATCATCATTAGTATTTTCTTTTAATAAATCATATAAAATTGTTAAAGCATAAGAAGTATTTAAATCATCTTCTAAAGCATTAGAAAATTTATCTAAATAGATTTTAATTATATCTAAATCTAATTCTTGATTTTCTTTAGTAAGAGTTCTTATTTTATTTAACAATTTTTGATATTGATTATCAGCATTATTTAAAATATCATATGAAAAAACCAATTGTTTACGATAATGAGATTGTAAGCATAATAATCTATAAACCAAAGGATTATATCCAGCATCAATTAAAACTTGTAATGTTAAGAAAGTTCCCTTTGATTTACTCATTTTACCATTAATATCATTTAAAAATTCACTATGAACCCAGTACTTACACCATTTATGGTTTAAATAAGATTCACTTTGAGCAATTTCATTAGTATGATGAGGAAATATATTATCAACACCACCACAATGAATATCTAAATATTCACCTAAATATTTCATGCTGATGCATGAACATTCAATGTGCCATCCTGGATATCCTACTCCCCAAGGGCTATCCCATTTTTGTTCTTGATTATCAAATTTAGATTTAGTAAACCATAAAACAAAATCAGTTTTATTTTTTTTATTTGTATCTTCTTCTACATTATCACGAACACCTACTTGTAATTCATCTTCCTTATGGTTAGTTAAGCAATAATAATTATCAAGTTTTGATGTATCAAAGTAAACATTTCCTCCTCTTACATAAGCAAAATTTTCTTGAATTAATTTTTGAATTACTTTTATATATTCGTCTATATTATCGGTAGCTTTAGATATTATGGCTGGTTTTTTAATATTTAATCTTTCCATATCTTTCAAAAAAGCATCAGTATAAAATTTTGATAATTCTAAAGCAGTTTTTCTTTCTTTTTTTATAGCTAAACTCATCTTATCATCACCAGTATCACCATCACTAGTTAGATGTCCAACATCAGTTATATTCATACATCTTTTTACATTATAACCAATAAATTCTAAAGTTTTTTGTAAAATATCTTCCGTAATATATGTTCTTAAATTACCTATATGAGCATAATTATAAACAGTTGGTCCACAAGTATACATAGTAACTTCGTTTTTATCATATGGAGTAAATACTTCTATTTTTTTACTATATGTATTATATATTTTCATTTCTTCACCTCAATTTTTTATTAAGTTGTTTTTAATCCAACATATTTTGGCCATTCCTTAACTTTAGGTAGTTTTTTAAATGATACTTTTTTATCGGCCATGGTTACTATCCAACTTTCTATATATCTAGGGGGAACAATATTTAAAGGAAACATATGTCTTAAAATTGCATTTAAAATCTTTTTATCTACTAAATCAGGATAATATTTTAAAGCATTATCTCTTGCATTTCTAGCATGAACAAATCCGTGTAAATTTCTAATACTTTTTTTATGTGTTTTTAAAAATCTAGCACGGTAGCTATCATCTAATTTTTCTAATGATTCAGAATATTGCCAAGCTTTTGGATAAAAGTCATGTAATAATCCACCTATAGCGCATACTTTTATATCAGCATTTTTAGTTTTTTTACCCATTTTAAATGCTTCAAATGATACTTCAACACAATGTTCAAAAACAGTATCATCATGATGTTTCATTAATTTCCTTTTTTGAAATTCTCGACTTGCTAAAATAGGTCTAGTTATTTTAAACCATTCATCAAAAAAAGGATGATTTATTATTTCATTAAAGTCTTTTATCATTGTTATTCGTCGCATGTAATCCCTCCTTTTAAACTATATTAATTCTATCACTTATAGGAGTTAAAGTCAAAGTAATCAATAAATTAACATATTTTTTCATATTTATCTATAATATTTTATTAATTATGTAAAAAAAAATACCAGGTATTAATTATTAATACCATGGTGAACAACTGGTGTTGATAAACTTATTTTATCAAATTGATAATTATTATTTTTTCCATATTCAATAATTTTTTCTAGTGCAAGAGCGGTTTGTTCATTTAAACCATAGTCATGCATTAATACTACATATGTATGATAATCACCTAAATTAGAGGTTACATTTTGCACTATAGCGTCGCTTCCTATTCTTCCTGTATCACCAGAATCAATATTCCAATCAAAATATTCATAGCCTCTTTTTCTTACTTCTTTAGTTAATCTAGTCATAATTTGAGGATTGAATTTACTTACAGTATTGGAACTACCACCAGGGAAACGAATAATATTAGCTTTTACATTAGTTAAATTATAAACATAGTTATAAACATCAGTTAAATCATTAAAATAATTTTCATCACTTGAATAAATATAATCATATATATGAGTTCCAGAATGAAGTGCGATAGTATGACCTTCATCATTTATTCTTCTAATAGTATCATCAAATTCTGAAGTTTTTTTAACAACAAAGAATGTTGCTTTTATATTTTCTTTTTTTAAGATATCTAATATTTTCGTTGTTATTGGTGAAGGACCATCATCAAATGTTAAATAAATTGTTTTATTTGGTTGTTTATTAATTACTCTTATAATTCTAGTTGAAGTTGCTTTGTTTTTTTCAGCATCACTTACTTCATATTCAAGTTTATAAGTACCTGCTTTTTTAGTATTTACTTTACCTTTTATTTTTACTTTATCAGTTATATCTCCATCATTATTATCAATTGCCCTATAACCTTGTTCATTATATTCATCATCAATATTTAAATAAGTTATTTCATCTCCCGTTAAAGTTATAACTGGTTTAATATCATCTTTAACAATAACTGTTAATGTTTTTTTTGTTTTTCTTTTTAAGTAACTAACTTCATATTTAATTTTATAAGTACCTGCTGATTTTAAGTTAACGTTACCTTTTTTTATTACCAAGTCATTTAAATCATGATTCAAAAATCTTGCTTTAACAGATGGTTCTATATATTTATCACTCATGTTAACTACCATTTTATTAGGAATTTCTAGTTTAGGACGAATATGGTCAATTAAAATAATAGTCAAAAATATCAATAGTAATAAAAGTAATTGAATAAAAGGATTTAATTTAATAATTTTTTTAAACATATTTGCCACTTCCTAATTTAACACTTATATAATACACGATTTTTTATGATTTAGCAATTATTTTTATTAAATATTTATTTTTTAATATATCTACATTTAGGAAAATTTGAACATCCTATAAAACTACCATATTTACCCGTTTTTTGAGTTAATTTTCCACCACATTTTGGACATATCATATTATCTAGTGTTTTTTCATTATTAATATATCTACATTTGGGGAAATTAGAACATCCTATAAAATCACCATATTTACCAGTTTTTTTAATTAATTTTCCTCCACATCTTGGACAAATCATATTATGTATTAATTCTTCATTAGCTTTTATTCTATTTTTAATATTTTTTACATGATAATTTTGTTCAGTTTTTTCTTTTATATTATTAGCTAATATTTTATTCGCAATTGCGTTTATATCTTTTTCTAAAATAACTGTATCCACCATTAAAATTTCATTTATTAAATAATTAAGTTGAGTTACAATTGTTTTATCACAAATAGGAATTTTTGCTTGATTAGAAAAACAAATAATTGAAATAAAGTATTTTTCATCTAAATTTAATAAGTCAGCTAAAGATTTAATATGCCCATAATTTTGATGAATAGGGTTCATAAAATAACGTTTTTTTCTACCAGTATCTTGACACCAATTACTATTATATTCCTTACCCTTTATTACTCCATAGTAATTTTTCATTTCTATAACAAATATTCCATATTTAGATAAAACAATATGATCAATTTGATGAGTTCCTCTATTATCTTTAAACATAATATTATTTAAAACTAGATATCTATTTTTAGGTAATTTATTTAGTTCTTGTTTTACTTTATATTCTCCCATAATTCCTTTAATTTTAGGATAATAAATTATTAAAAGTGTATCAATTATTATTATAGCAATTATAGAAAATATCAATTCAGGATGATTTAGATAAGTTCCTATTACACCTTTAATTATTGTACCAAACACCATTTTAAATTCTTCCATACATTACCAACTCCTAAAATTATTGTACCATATATATATATTTTAAACAAAGATTATTTTTTTAGGTTGATATCTATTTTACAAATTAAAAAAAACGAATTAAAATTAATTCGTTTAGAAACCACAGCAACTTCCGTTATCATTATTAATAACTTGATTTTCTTCTGAAGTAGTATATTGTGGTGTATAAACATGATTATAAACATGACGATTTATAACATGAGTATGGATTGGGCAAACATGTGGTTACCCTTTTTTGATAGATTTTAATTATCATAAACTTTATTAAAATAACTTTTTATTAATTCAGTATCAATTTCTTTATTAATTTCAGTATTTATCCAAGGTTCTTCTTCATGTGTAAAATCAATTAATTTATTAGCTTCAATTGAACCATAAGAATTTATAACTTCATCAATGATTTTATATAAACCAGATGAAATATTTTTAACATTTGTCTCACTACTTATCTCACCAGCATGGTTTTGTTTATATTGTTGATAAACCTCTTTTACAACAGTTCCATATGACCATGCTACTATTTTTTCTGGAAAGGCTTTTTTGCCAAATACCATTAAACATATTGCTTGAACAAAATAAAGCAGTTTTTGCAACTTTAAATTTTATTAAAAGAACCTTAATATTTATATTCGTATATATCAATTAAGTTAATTATCTACTTGGTTCTTTCATAGATAAAAATTTATTAATATATTCTATTACAAATCTATTTATTTCTTCAATTGTATATTTCATAATTTTCCCTTTTCAACATAATTAAAAAAAGAGATGAACAGTTTTTAATAAGGTGGCTAAAAACACCCTGTTAGTCAATACTCCAAATATTATCATCTAATAATACTTTATAAGTTAATCCTACTTTACTTGAAAAACTTTTAATTGCATTAAAGACTTTTTTTGTAAAATAGTATTCATTTACTTCTTTCATATCCATATTACCATCAGTTATAAAATTTACAATTAAACATTTATTATCAATATTAATAAAGATATCATTAATATGAGCATATTGTCTATTTCCAACTACTTTTTTACCTTCTTCTGCTATTCTAGATTTTTTTATATCTAACTTATCAGCAAAAATAAGCGCTAATGCTATTAAATTATTAGTATCAAAACCATTACTATGAATTTTGATTGCTTCTAAAACATCTTCTATACCATCAAATACAATATTATTATCTTTAAAATATTTTTTAGCATATTCATAACTTCTATATGCATGATTATCTTTACCTTGTAAAGCTCCAACATCATGCAATAAACAAGCTATTTTAGCTTTTAATATAAATTCTTGATTACATCCTATAGATAATAAAGTTTTTTCAACAATATTTGCTACATTTAAAACATGTTCATAATTGTGATAAGCCCATCCTTTTTCTTTATCTTCAAACATTTCTATTTCCTTATATAGTGATTTTATAGAATTATCATTTAATATTTTATTATATATTTTTTCAATCACAATTAACACCTCTAATAAAATTATACCATAAATCTAATTAAAATTAACTTTAATATTTATAGTTTTATCTTCAAATATTTCTATTCTATCAATTAAATTAATTATTAGTTCTCTACTAATATTTTTCATAGATAAAAATTTATTAATATATTCTATTATCATTTTATTTTTACTTTCTTCATTAATATTGTTATTAATATTAAATTCTCTATATTTTTTTTGTTTTATATTTAATTCTTTTTCTAATTTAACTTTTACTCTTTCAAATTGAACTTCAGTAATTTTTTTATTTAACTTATCAATATAAATAATATCTAAATTATCATTTATTTGTTTAATATCATTCTTTAATACTTCTAATTCTTTTTTATTATTGCATTTATTATCTTGAGTTAAATTATTTAAGACATTATTTTTAATTTTATCTTTATCAATATATTTTAAACACATATTAGTTAATGATTTAATTATTACTTTTTCTAATTCATCATAATTATTTGAATGAGTTGTACAAAGTTTTTGCTTCATATAAGTTCTATAATAATTACAAATGGTATAACATCTATTATCTTTTTTTCTTCTTGACTGTATTGATATTCTATGATTACAATCACCACAATATAAAATTCCATCTAATAGGTGAATTTCTTTCTTTTCATTTCTTCCAACATTTTTAGGTATTCTTTTTTGTACTTCATAAAAAGTTTCTTTATCAATGATGGGTTCATGAGTATTTTCTACAATAATATAATCTTTTGGATTATTTCTAACTACTTTTTTAACTTTATAGTTAACTTTACTTCTTTTATTTTGAACCATATCCCCTATATACATTTGATTAGTTAAAATATCTCTTATTGTTTTAGAATGCCACTCTCCATATTTTAAATTATAATTATTTTTCCATTCAAAATTATAATACTGGGCAGGTGTTTTTACTCCTTCAATTGTTAGTTGTTTTGCTATTTTAAAAAATGATAATCCTTCTAAACACATATTAAATATTCTTCTTACCACTAATGCTTGTTCTTCATTTATTACTAAATGATTTTTATTATCTTTATCTTGATTATATCCAAATGGAGTTCTACAACCAACAAATTTACCCTCTTTTTGTTTTGCCCTTAAGCTTGATTTAATTTTCTTGGATATATCTTTAGCATACATATCATTCATAATTGCTTTAAACGGAGCAATATCATTATTAGAATTATCTAAAAATGTATCTATATTATCAGTAACTGCTATATATCTTACATTATGTTCTGGAAAGTACTTTTCTATTAAATTACCAGTACCAATATAATCTCTTCCAAGCCTTGACATATCTTTCGTAATAACCATATTAACTCTACCTAATTCAATATCATTTAATAATCTATTAAAGTCAGGTCGATTAAAATTAGTTCCACTATAGCCATCATCAATATAAATATCATAAACTTTTAAATTATTTTCTTTAACATATTGAAGTAATAAACTCTTTTGATTTGTAATACTCTCACTCATCATTTGTTTATCATCATCTTCACGGGATAATCTTATATAAATGCCAACATTATATATCTTATTTATACGGTCTAACAAACTTACCTCCTTCCACATGTTACTTCATTTTTACAAATCATTTTAATATATTGTTTTAATTCTTTATTTAAAACATTTATTATGATATCATTTATATCTTTTTCATTATTAAAAATAAAATTTATTTTATACTTATCCACAAATTTTACACCTCACTTAAATTTATGGATAAACAACTTATTTTAGTAATATTAAATTGTATAAATATCACATTATACATTTTATTCATTAATGATTTATAGATATTTTTTCAATAAATTATGTGGAATTCTGTAAATGGTAATATAGAATTGGACATTTTTGTACCGATTCTTTTTCATTAAATAATACAATAATATTATTTTTCAAAGAAAGTAGATAGGAGTGATTTAATGAGAAAAGATGTAAGTAATGAAATTATAAGAATGAGAGGTGATAGTATTAATAAAAGTGAATTGACAAGAATCATGGGATGTTCAAGGCAAACAATTTATAATCGTGAAAAAAGATTGAAAAATCCCAAACCTAGAAAAAATATTGTTAGATCAAGTAAACTTGATTCATATAAGGAAATAATAGATACTAAAGTGAGTATGTAAATAATTTTGTGTAAAGATGAATCCTTTCTGTGGTAATATAGAAATATATA
>JAHZGA010000020.1 GCA_019421005.1 bacterium
TCAATCTCAAATATCTTTATTACCATGGATTGGTAACTTTACACAAAGTTTTTTGCACTCTCACTAAAGTGGATAAATATCATAGACTTTCTAATAAAAAAACAATGAAATTTTAAAATCATTGTTTTTTTACAATAATGGAGTTACCATTAATTTTCTATTTAAAACTTTTGTTTTCTCATTACCAACAAACAATGTAGAATAACTATTTACTTTTTCAAAAGGTAATTCTTCTAATGTTGATAAAATCACCTCTTGATCAGGACAATTTATAGCATTTGTTATTCCAATTATTGTTTTAGGTGAACGATATTTAAGTAAAATATTTCTAGCAATAACTAAATTTTGAATTGTTGGATTACAAATACTATAAAATACTATATTTAAATCCGACACTGCTAACGTCTCTAGTTTATTAAACAATTTTTCTTTATCTGCCAAATTATCACTCAATGTTACTACAGCAAAATCCTGTGTTAAAGGTGAGCCTAATAAAGCGGCACCTGAAATAGCATAAGTAATTCCAGGAACTATTTCAACATCAATTTTGTTCATATATTCAGAAGTTCTTTCAAGAATAATACTAGCTATTCCATATATACCAGTATCACCACTCCCCAAAATTGCAACGTTTTTTCCACACAATGCGCTTTTTATAGCATTATTACATCTTGCTGATGTTTCATTATACTTATTACCAATAATTTTTTCATTATTAAATTGTTTGTTAAAACTACCAAATATTTTTTCATCACAATATATTAAATCAACATCATTCAATATGTTAATTGTTCGCAACGTTAAATCATAATAATTACCATTGCCAACTCCTATAACATATAATTTTCCCATAAAATCCACTAAATAAATTTGCTTATTTCTTCAATTAAATTTGTATTTTTTTCAACTTTTACTGTATTTATTCCTAATTGTTTTGCACCATTGACATTATCAATGTTATCGTCAAGGAATAATAGTTCTTTTGAATCGATGTTATATTTGTTTAATATATATTCATAAAAATCTGAATTAGGTTTTATTTTATGTATCTCAGCAGAGATAATTAAATCATCCAAGTAATCAACATTAAAAGACTCTCCGATAAAATTTCTTACAAATGATAAATGATTAGTTGCAATAATAACCTTTATATTTTCATTTTTTTCTTTTACTTTTTTAAATATTTCTCTATCTTTTACTTTATATAATTTGTCAATTAATGTTTCTGTAATATTCATAATTATCGAATCTTTTTCAATAATTTTTCTTGCTTCAATTAAATAATCTGCATCATTTAAGTTTGGTCCAAACATTCTTTCTAACTTTTCTTCTATTTCTGATAATTCTATATCCTTTTCATTAACAAGAACACCAACCAAATCAAATGCAACAACTTTTATCATTTTATTCCTCCATAATTAAAATTCTCCAAGCCCCATTATTTCTACATGTTTTTATCAAAAAATTAAGATTTAATATTTTAATTTCATATTTATCTTTAATAGGATTAATCACTTTTACATTTTGTCCATCTCTGTCAGTCAAAATTATATAATGACCACCATTCATTGAATCATCATTATTAAAAACTTTTGATTCAACACATAATATTAAATATTTGCAACTATCACTTTCCACAATAAATGAATTAATTGAAATATTGCGTTTCTCAATTAATATATTTTGTTCCTGCATTTCTTTCAAATATTTAAAACCATCAAAGTTTAAATCTACTTTTTTATTAACAAAATCATTACATTACTTACATATTTGAAAATTTAATAATTTTTCACACATTTTTTCATATAAATCTTGTTCATGTCTAATTGTATCAATTAAGAACATTTTATCATTTTTATATTCTTTTAAACCTCTCATATAATAAGGTTTATCATCATCTAATACAATAAATGGCATAATACCGTTTCTTAAACATTCCTTAAACATTATTATTCTACCAACACGACCATTTCCATCCCCAAAAGGATGAATACACTCAAATCTAAAATGAAAATCAACAATATCTTCTAAAGTAATATTAATTTTAGAATTATATTCATTTAATAATTTTTCTATTTCGTTTTCTACATCTTCTAAAGAAGTAGTATTAATAACGTTAACTAAACCTATTATATTAGGAACAACTTTAAATCCACCAACATTATATCTAGGATTTTCTTCATCACTAGTATTTCTTTTTAGTATCTTATTCATTTTAATTATCATATCTTTAGTTAATAATTCATCTACATTATCTAACATATAATCAAATAATTTAAAATGGTTTTTACTTTCAATTAAATCATCTAATTTAATTAAATCATTACTTTTAGGAATAAATGAAGATGTATCAAATATTGCTTCAGTTTGTTCACTAGTTAATCTACTACCTTCAATTTTATTTGAATTATAAGCAAAATTAACTTGAGAATAATGATATATATTACCCTTAAATTTTAACTCTTTTTGTTTAACTAATTCATTCTTAATTTTATTTATATTCATTAATATCACCAACTTTAATTTTTCTGCTTGTTATAATATTTTAAAAACTTCTATATTTATTAGACATTTCTTATTAAAATGCCTTTAACTTATACTTATTTATTCGATTATTTCGGTCTATCATAAATTATCACTCTTGTTGAACTTCATGACAGAATTCTTTTTCAACACATTTGTTAATAACTGGTTCAACTATTGGCTGATTGCAACCACAACCTCCCCAATTTCTATCCATATTACAACAGTTTCGATTAAAAAACATTTTTTCTCCCCCTTACCTAATTTATCATATGAGTAAGTATCATTATTGAATATGTTATTTGCCTTATTTTTAATTATATTTTTAAATCAAAACTATTTAATAATCCTTTAACTGAAGAAAATTTTTTATATTCATATATACATTCATCTTTAGTAGCCAATTTCCTTTTAACATCTAATAACAATTCATCTAATGAACTATATTCATGTATTCCTCTATATTTCAAAAGAGCATGTTCAAACCAATAATACTTGTTATTTTTTTCATAAGTTAAAAATGAATGATACGATTTACCATATTTTATTAAATAAGTTTTAATATTCCAATCATTATTTTTAAAACAATTTCTCTCAAGTTCAACTTGTTCTAAACAATTACCTATTTTACTTCTTATTACTTCACTAGGACGCTTACAATCAGATAATTCTATTTCTTTAAATTCAATTTCAGTCATTAAATTCATAACTTCATTTTCATTATAATAGTTCCATATATTTAATTGTCCTTTTGCTTTAATAGGAATATCTAAAGGAACAATGTCATCTAATATCCAGGCATATCTTCCTAGTGAATATTCTCCACAAATATATTCTTGATAATTATTTTTTATCTCATTTACATATTCATCAGTCATATAAACACAATCAACTAATCTACATTTACAAATAATATAACCAGGATTTATTTGAATATCTTTTGTTAAAGAAGTTAATTCATCACTTATAGTTTTATATATTGTACCACTTGCATGAATATATAATTCTCCCCTATAATTTGTTTTATAACTCCTTGTTTCAATTTTCTTTTTACCAGTTTTAATTAAAGTTGCAAATGGTTCTCTTATACTTAATACCTTCAAAATAATCACTCACATTCTAAAAAGGTAATTTAAAATTTCCATTTTGAAATTGTTTTAACATTTTTTTCATTTCTTCAAATTGTTTTAACAATCTATTTACTTCTTCTACTGTTCTACCACTACCTTTAGCAATTCTTAACTTTCTAGAAGCTTTTAAAACTTCTGGATGTTTTCTTTCATAAGGTGTCATTGATAAAATAATTGCTTCAATATGAGCCATATCTTTAGGATTTATTTGAACATTATTCAATCCCATTTTTTTAGAACCAGGAAGCATTTTTAAAATATTTTCAATTGAGCCTAATTTCTTTATTTGTTTTAATTGACTTAAAAAATCCTCTAAATCAAATTTACCCTTTTGCATTTTCTTCACTGTTTTCATTGCTTCATCTTGATCTATTACTTCTTCTGCTTTTTCAAGCATACTCATTAAATCACCCATATCTAAAATTCTAGATGCCATTCTTTCAGGGTAAAATTCATCTAATCCATCCATTTTTTCACTAACGCCAATAAACTTAATTGGAATAGAAGTTAAATGCCTAATTGATAAAGCAACTCCACCTTTAGTATCGCCATCTAATTTAGTTAAAACTGCTCCTGTTAAAGGTAATTTATCATTAAAACCATTTATAACATTAATAGCATCTTGACCAGTCATACTATCAACAACTAATAAAATTTCTTCTGGTTTTACTGTTTCATTAATAGTTTGTAACTCTTGCATTAAAGTATCATCAACATGTAATCTACCTGCTGTATCTATTAATACATAATTATATCCATTTTCTCTAGCATATTTAATAGCGTTTTTACTTATTTCAATTGGGTCTTTTTTCCCTTCACTATAAACTTCAATATTTAATTCTCTTCCAATTTGTTTTAACTGATCAATTGCAGCTGGTCTATAAACATCACATGCAACTAACAAAGGTTTTAAACGATATTTTTTTCTTAATAATAAACCAAGTTTTCCTATTGTAGTTGTTTTACCACTACCTTGAAGTCCAACTAACATTAAAACTGCTGGAGAACCCTTTAAATTTAATGGAGTTTTTTCACCACCTAAAAGTTCAACCAATTCATCTTTAACAATCTTAACAAATTGTTCACCTGGTTTTAAACTTTTTGCAACTTCTTCACCTAAAGCTTTTTCTTTAACTTTATTTGTAAATTCCTTAACAACTTTATAATTTACATCTGCTTCCAATAAGGCTAATCGGATTTCTCTATTTACAGCACTTATATTTTCTTCGGTTATTTTTCCATAACCTTTTATTTTATTCATTGCATTTTGTAATCTTTCACCTAAATTTTCAAACATATATATCACCTTTTCTCATTATACAATATATAGAAAAAAAAAGCTAGATTTACTAGCTATTTTCCTTGCCACCTATTAGATACATCACAGTTATTACTTATAGGTGCTGGATTTGGTGGATCCATTTTAATAATCATTGGTACTTTAAAAGCTTTCCCGAACGCTACGCAAGTACCAGGTTGTAAACTCTTTTGTTTTTCAATTATTTCAGCACTTATATTAGGTAACATCTTTTTAATATAATCTAAATCTCTTGGATGACTTAATTTAAATATTATAAAGTTAGAACATTGTGAAATAACTGTTTCTGATATTTCAACTGGTCTTTGTGAAATAATATCTAACATAAGTCCGTATTTACGTCCCTCTTTAGCAATACGATCAAATATATTATAACCTATTAAATATTGATCAGTATCATTTTGAATATAACGATGTGCCTCTTCTAGAAAAATATGAAAAGGTATAGAAGCTATATTAGGAAGTCTTTTAGTAAATGTAAATAACATTCTGCTAAATATTTTAGTTATAGTTTTAGCTAAAGAATCTTCGATATCTTCTAAATTAAAGTTAATTATTTGACTTTTTCTTCCATTATTTGAAACTAAACTAGCTATATAATTCTCCATAGTTATATATTCATTATAATGGAAAAACTTTGCATATTCACCTACTGCTAGAGAATGAAGTCTAACTTTAAGTGTAACAGCATCACTATACATTTTTTCATTTCTTAATAGTCCTTCAGAAATTAAAGTAAAGTTCAAAGCTTTTTCTAAATCGTTCAAAGTAAAATAATTAGCTCTTTCTGGTTCATATGTATCAAGTTGTGGTTTAATAAAATCACTTATATATTTAGTTACCAAAACACTTTCTGTAAATTGACCTTGTGTATCTATAGTAAAACATTCTCTAAATTTTCTTACATATCCAATTCCTTGTACAGGTGCTTCTAAATTAAATTCATTAGTTGAACAACTAGCAAGAATTGAAAAGATATCATTTCTTTTACTAGCAGATGTTTGATTACTATAAAGAATAGTCATAATTGCTTTGGCAATTAAATGGTTTTTATATTGACTAGCTTGAGCATCTGATTGAGAAAAAATTGCCACTAATTTTAACATTTGTTCAATAATTGGTAATTGACTATGCGTAGTAGCGCCTAATAATAAAGCCATATCATCTACTGTTAACAACCATAATGGAATGCTAAGAGGTAACCCACCATCTCGTGAATTTGTTGTGTAAAATTTAAAACTATAATTAGGATTAATTTGATTTATATTTTGAAAAGCATTGTGGTATTCTCCATAAGCATCAAAAATAAATATATTGGCACGAAACGCTAGTACGTTAGGGTTGGTAAAAATATTTTGAACTAAACGTGCAACTCCCCAAGATTTACCACTTCCAGTATTACCAAAAATTGCTAAATGGTTACTAAATAAATCATTCACACTTGCTCTTACTTCCATTCCATCATATAATGGACTTTTACCTAAAAGTAAATTTTCATTTGTAGATGTTCCAATAATAATTTTTACTTCTTCAGATGTTACTACTCTAATATTAGAATCAATTGTTGGTTTACTTATAACACCACCAATAAAATTATTACCTGCAAATTCCCCTAAAAATCTTACCTTAATTATTTGTTCATCAATATCTTCAACTTCACCTAAAATTCTTTTAGGACCACTTTCAAATACAATATACAAATTCATCAAATTAGATTTCAATTGTGTTCCATCTTTTATTTTTACATGAGCCATATTATTACTCATATAAACGATTTTATCAAACATATTATCCCCTCTTATTCTATAAACTTTCTAATTCTTTTTTTATATTTTCATCTTCTATTTTTTTAGTTATTTTTTCTAATTTTTTAGTTTTTTCATATATTTTTAATTTTTCTTCATAAAACAATAACTTATTTTCAATATTCTTTAATTGTTTAAATATTGCATTACGGCTTATTTTTTCATTTTCACTTATTTCTTGTAAAGTTAAATTATTAAAATAATAGTCTTCAAAACAATACTTTTGTTTATCAGTTAAAAGTTCCTTATAACAATCATATAATGAAGTCATATAAATAATTTTATCCATTTAATAGTCCTGAAACTGAAATAAAAGCAAAGATGACACCACCAGTTAAATAAATATAAGATAAGTATTTTCTTTTATATATCAAATGATTATTACAAGCCATAATTAACAATAAAAGTGAGAGTAAAGTTTTCATTCCCCAAGAAAATTCATGGCTATATAAGGTTAAAACAGCAAAAAATATTGTTCCAAACATTAAAGTAATTTGAGCTAATAATAAAGCATCTTTATTTTTCAATATCATCACTCTCCATATCTTTGAATAAGCCATAAATATATTTCTCTATATCAAAAACTCTTAAATCTTCTTTTTTTTCACCTAAACCTATATATTTAACAGGTAAATTAGTTTCATCTTTAATTGCTAAAACAATCCCACCTTTGGCTGTTCCATCTAATTTAGTTAAAACAATTCCTGTGATATTAGTAATTTTCATAAAGTTTTTAGCTTGACTAATACCATTTTGACCAGTAGTTGCATCAATTACCAATAAAGTTTCATGAGGAGCATTAGGAATTATTTTATTTATTACTTTATTTATTTTTTCTAATTCATTCATTAAGTTAACTTTATTTTGTAATCTTCCAGCTGTATCAATTAAAACTACATCATAATTTTTTTCAATAGCTTCTTTAACTCCATCATAAATAACACTTGCTGGATCAGCATTTTCTTTACTAACAACTGGAACATCTATATTATTTGACCACTCTATTAATTGTTCAACAGCACCTGCTCTAAAAGTATCTCCAGCAATTAGTAATACTTTTTTCCCTTCTTGTTTTAATTGATAAGCTAATTTACCAATTGAAGTTGTTTTACCCACACCATTAACGCCAACAAATAATAAAACAGTTGGTCCACTTTCAGCATAATTTATTTTATTAACAATAATATCATTATTAACATATATAATAAACATTTCATCAACTATAATTTCTTTTAAATCATCAACATCAATTATGTGTTCATTTTTAACTCTTTGTTTTAGTTTATCAATAAATTTAATAACAGTATTAACACCAATATCAGCCATAATTAAGATTTCTTCTAATTCTTCAAAATACTCATCAGTTATTTTTTTATATTTATTATTTAAAATACTTAATTTTGAAGAAAATGATTTTCTTGTTTTAGCTAATCCATCATCATATAGTTTAATTTCTTTTTGTTCTTTATTATTAAAGACATTTTTAAATTTTTCAAATAGTTTCATATATCATCTTCCTATGTTTTTATTTTAACATAATTAAAAAAAAAAAGAAATACTATTTAATATTAATTATCATTTTGTAATGTTTTTTATATCAATTATTCTATCTGCAATTAATGTAACCATAGGATTATGAGTTACTATTATAATAGTTGTTCCATATTTAGAATTAATATCACTTAAAATCTTTAATATTTTTAGAGTATTACTTTTATCTAAAGCTCCAGTTGGTTCATCACAAATAAGTACTTTAGAATTTTTTATTATAGCTCTGGCGATTGAAATTCTTTGACATTCTCCCCCTGATAATTCATAAATATATTTATTTTTACAATCAGTTAATCCTATTAAAGATAAAAGTTCTAAAGCTTTATCTTTGTCATTTTTACCTACTAAAATATTTTCATAAGCATTAAGATTTTTTAATAAATTATAATTTTGAAAAACAAAACCTATATTTTTTTTTATAAATTTTTTAAGTTTATAATTTTTATATTTAGATATATCTTTTCCATCATAATAAATATTACCTTTAAATTTATTATCAATTCCAGATAAACAATTTAATAAAGTAGTTTTTCCACTACCACTTTCACCTAAAATAACAACAATTTCACCTTTATTTATTTTTAAATTAATATTATTTAAAATTCCTTTTTTAAATAATGATTTTACTTCAATCATTTTATCCCCCTTACTAATTTTTTAAAATAATTGATAATGGTATTTTATTTACTTTCTTTTTTACTAAATTAATTGCTAAATAATAAATTAATAAAAGTATTATTAATCCTAATAAAAACATTTTTTTAGTAAATATAATAGGAATAGCCATATTTATAGTAGTTGTTAATACTTTAATGATTTTTCTTAATAAATAAGGCATTAATAAAGATGCTAGTAAATAAGAAATAACAATAAATGGTGTATATACATTTATTATTAATTGACTTATTTTTTTATTTTCATATCCTATTACTTTCATGAGTGCAATTGTTAATTTATTTTCATCAATTATAATTTCAGCAATACTAATGATAATAATAAAAGATAAGATAGATGCAAAAACAACTATCATATAAGTATTAATTTGTAGCTGTTTTACTTTAATAATTAAGTTTTCTTTTAAATCATTAAGACTAATAACTTGTTTAACGTTATCAATATTTTTAATTTTATTAGATGCAATTTGATTATATGAATAACTATTTAAATTTAAATTATAACTTAAACTGTTTCTATTTACATAACCAACCATATTTAAATATTCATTGGAAATATCAACTATTTTATATTCAAAATTTTCAAATATTAATATATCACCTATATCTACATTTAATACTTCATTTAAGGTTTTACTTATAATAATACCATATTCATCAATTAAATAATCATTTATATTATAGTTATTTTCATCTAATATTTCTAAAAAATTCAAATCATCATCTAAACCAGTTATAGTAATATCTTCATTTACTTTTTTTATTTTTTTATCTATTTTTTTTATTCCTTTTAATTTTAAATTAACATTTAAAATTAAATCCTCATTTAAGGATTTTTCCATATTATCTACTTGATTTAATGTTATTAAATAATTATATTTTAAACCTTTAAAAGAAGTATCAATCATATTATTAAATACATTAAAACTTATTAAAATTAAAACCATTAATAGACTAACATTAAAACTTGTTATTATTACCATTATTAATTTATCAAGTGATTTAAATAAAAAATTATATTTGAAACGATATTCAAAAGGAAGTTTTAAATGATTAATTAATCTACTAAAAAAATTGATTTTTACATTATTTTCTTTAATTAAATCTAAAGTATCTTTTCTAATTGTTAAAAATGTAAATATATAAGCAAGTATTGTTATAATTATGATTGCTAATAAACTTTCATTAACAAGTGTTAAATCTAATTTATAATTATTTAAAGGAAGATTATAGTATTTTTTATACATTAAACTTAATGGATAATATAATGTTAGTCCAATTATATAACCTAAAATAGTACCTATTAAAGATGATAAAAATGGATAAATTAAATAACTAAAGGAAATTAATAAATCATTATATCCTAAAGATTTTAAAATCCCTATTTGTTTTTTATCTTCATTAATGTTTTTTTTAAGGTTAATTATGATAATAAAAATTGATATTGATAATAACAAGTATAAGAAATATTTAGAAAATTTCCTATTAGCTAAAATTTCTAATTTTAAAGTACTTATTCTCATTAATCTAATAACAGTATTATTAGTAAATATTATATTATCACTTATTTTATTATCTAAATCAAATTTATGAGGTACATAATTATTAAATGTTAAAACATAAGTATCTTCATCAATACCTTTTATATTATTAAAATCATTTTTATAAATAAAAACTATATTATTTTTACTAGGATTAAAGATAGGATTAGTTATATCAATCATTGGATAAATATAACTAGGATCATACATAAAACCAACTATTTTATAACTTTTATCATTTATTTTATAAAAATCATTAATTTTTAATTTATTCTCTTTAGCATATTCTGGTAATATTGTTATCTCATTTTTATTTTTAGGTACATTTCCTTTAATTAAATAAGATTTATTAATTTTAACTTTTTTATAAGGAATTATTTTAATTAAATGATTTTTATTAAAAACTATTTTACTTTCTTTTTTTTCAATTATTACATCATTTCTATCTAAAGGGTCTTTTAAATCAAAAGCTATATATTCAACATTTTGTTTTTTTAAGTAATCATAATAACTATTTTCTAAATGATTAATTGCCAAATTAATTGTAGTATAAATTCCTATTGATAACATTATTATAATAATAACAATTGGGGATTTTTTTTGTTTTAGAGAATTAATAGTTAATAACATTATATCCACCTAATATCTGAAATTGGTCTTTTGTAATTATTTCTTATAACTTGTTCAATTGAACCATTATTTAAAGTTATAACAACATCTGACATTAAAGCTATATTATAATTATGAGTAACTATAATTATTGTAGTTTTTAACTCTTCATTGATTAATTTTAAGATTTTTAAAATTGTTTTTCCATTCTTTTCATCTAAAGCTCCAGTTGGTTCATCACAAAATAATACCTTGGGATTTTTTATTATAGCTCTTATTATTGATACTCTCTGTTGCATACCACCAGATAATTGATAAGGATATTTTAAATAGTGTTCTTCTAATCCTACTATTTTTAATAATTCTTTTATTTTAAAAGATTTCTTATTAGTTTTACCCAATTCTATATTTTCAATTACATTTAAATTAGGAATTAAGTTATACTTTTGAAAAACAAACCCTAAATTATTTTTTCGGTAATGAATTAATTGATTTTCGGTTAAGTTATCAATTCTTTTATTTTTAAAAAATATTTTCCCTTTATCAATAGTTTCTAAACCTGCTAAACAATTTAATAAAGTTGATTTCCCGCTTCCACTTTCACCTAAAATAGTAACTATATCCCCTTTATTTATTGATAGATTAATATCATTTAAAACATAATGATTATATTTTTTGAATACATGTTCTAAAGTATATAATTTTTCCATAATTTATCACCAATTATAAAATAGCATGAATATATCTATTATTCAAATCATTAATTTGGTGTTTTTGATTATTTTCTTATTCAGAAAAGGCTTATTTTTCTTAATAATTTTGTTAAATCTGCATAAAAAAATAAGCAAATTTACAATATCTGTAATTCGCTTATTTTTTATCCTGTTATTGTAATATTTGATGTTGTCCATGAAGATGGTCTATGAAAAACACTTAAGTTCAATATAAATGTTCTGACTGTTTCATCTTTTACATAAATATTTATTTTTGAGTTCATACCGGCAAAAATATAATTATAATTTGTAACATTTACAAAATCAAAATTGCGAATATCTAATTTATTTAAACTACTACAATCAAAAAACATATGACTCATATCTGTTACATTTGATATATCAAAATTACTTAAATTCAATTCAATTAAACTGCTACATCTTGTAAACATACCGCCCATATCAGTTACATTACTTGTATCAAAACTACTCAAGTCTAATGCGGTTAAACTTCTACAAGAGCCAAACATAGACTTCATATTTTTTACCTTTGAGGTATTAAAATTGCTTAAATCTAATGTTGTTAGACTATTACAATTATAAAACATAGAACTCATATCGGTTACATTAGATGTATTAAAATTACTTAAATCTAATGTAATTAAACTAGTACAATTATTAAACATATACCCCATAGATGTTACTCTAGATGTATCTAATAATTTTAAATCAATATCCGTTACTGTTGAAAAATAATAAAACAAATATGTACTATCAGGATTAGCTATAACTTTGCCTTCGCCACCTATTTTTAAATCATATAAAGTATTATCCTCACTATTTATTGTTAACCATGCCATTACAGAATTATCTTTATTTTCTGATACATCAAAGCTAGCTATTGCATCACTTGGAATATTTATACTATCTACTATTTCAATTGTTTTTATTTTAGCTCTATATTCTTCACTATGAAAATCATCAGTTGAACTACTTATCCAACTTCTCATCAATGGTTCAACAACTTTAATAGTAAGTTTTAATGTATTAGTATTACCAGCTTCATCAGTTGCATCATAATTTACATAATAAGTACCTACTACATTAGGATTAAGATTACTAGTTTTAGTTATCTTAACATCTCCACCACAATTATCAGTTGCTGATGCAGTTGGAATAGTATAGCTACCATTCACACTTATAGATACTTCATAATCAGTAGTATGATTATCTACCGTTATTGTTGGTTTAGTACTATCAAATTTAAATTTTTTAATAGAAGTTTTACTTTCATTACCAACTCCATCAACCCCATAAATATCAGCACTTATTACTTTACATTCATTATTGCTTATATCATTATTTAAAGATGAATTATCTATAAGTTGTTCTGATGTTTTAGTTTTAACATCATCTATATATAAATCATAGTAATAACCACTATATCCAGCACACCCCTCATCTGTTCCGGTAATATCAAAAATAGGTTTTGTTTTATAGAAACTATTATTTCCATCTAATGTATTAGGGGTTACATTAATATTCATTTTAGGTCCTACAGTATCAATGTTGTTAACTGTTTTACTACAAGTACTTATATTAGAAGCTGCATCTTTAACTTTACCAATTATTGTACCATTACTAGTTATTAATTTAGTATTATTAGTAGTAAAATTATCATCATTAATTGCATAAGGAGCATTATTTAAACCTGATAGGTCATCTGTCCCGCTGATGGAAGCTGTAATTGATTTATTAGTACATGCTTCATTATCAACTGTTAATTCACAACTTGGATAAGTTTTATCTAATTTATAATATTTAGAATCATAACTTGTACACGTTTGTGTTTCTAATGAAGCATTATTAACAGCAATTGAACATATTTGATATTTATCTCCATCATTTTCAATTTTTACTGTTTGACCATTTATATTTCCATCAATATTAGGGACACATTCTTTAACACTGTTGGTTAAACAATATTTGAGTGATTTTATTTGACTTTCATCATCTTTAGCTTGAATTAAAACATTAATATCTTGATTATTCCATTCATCATTAGGTTCTAAACTATAAGTAATTATTGGTTTTGTTCTATCAATATTAGTAACATTAACTATAACTGGATCACTTATATTAGAAGCCTTATCTTTTACCCAAACATAATAAGTTCCATTACCATATTTTAAAGAACTTTCAACAGTTTCTGATTCATTTTTAATAAAAACACTTGGTTCTTCTAAACTATTAGTAATTTGATATCCAGCTAAACCACTTTCACCATCACTTGAATTTATTGTTATTTTTTTAAATTCATATGTCCATTCAGTGCTAGCACTTGCGCTTTTTATAACTGGTTTTGTTTTATCAATTTTAGTTACTTCAACTTCACAATTATTTTCATTACCAGCATTATCTATAACATCAAAATTATATGTTCCATTATTAGTAACTACACTTGTTAAGTTTTCAGTATAATCAGTATCTATATCTTTTTTTACACCCAAAGGACCACTTAAATCATCTTTACCTTTTACTTTTAATTCTATATCTTGATTTGTCCAATTTGTTTTATTACCAGTTATTTCACAAACAGGTTTTGTTTTATCTAATAAATAGTTATCACTACAAACATTAGCAACATTTAAAACGCCATCTATTGCTTTAACACAAATTTTATTTGTTTTTCCTTCCGTATCAATAGTTACTTTACCATCTAATATTTTACTAGGTGTACAACTATCAAGATTAGTTACACAGTAAAGTACACTATCAACATTAGAACTATCAGTTACATTTACTTTTACATTATAATCAGTATTAGACCAACTAGAAACAGTTGGATCAAAAGTTATAGTAGGTGGCAAATTATCAACGTTAATAGACATACTAGTTACACTTATATTAGTATTTAAAGCTTCATCACTTACAATGTTTTCTTTAGCAACTAAAGCTATTATACCATTACCACTTAATATTTTAACCTTTACTAAATAAGTATCGTTATTTTTGGTAACATCTACTACTTTAGCTTTAGCATCTCCAGTTATATAAAAAACATTTTTAGATAAATCAGTTTTTTTAGGATGTAATTCTTTTAATTTTAAAGTAAATGTTACTACATCATTTTCTTTTCCATTTGTTTTATCTACATTTGTAAATTCTAAAACTGGTTTTGTTTTATCTAATTTATAATAACCTACTACATCTTTACTACAAACAGTATTTTCATTATGAGCTCTATCTCTTGTCCAAACGCAGATGTTAAATTTATCTGTTTCTTCATTTATTAAAACATTTTCACTTATTTCTAAATCTCCATCATTATAATTTATAACTTGATTAGGAGTACAATTAGAACCATCCATTGTAGAACAATATTTAGATTGTAAATCATTATCAATACCACTTACATCATCTTTTATATTGATGATTGCATTATAATCAATATTACTAAAACGATTATTTAAATAAGTATCGCTATCAAAAGTTACTTTTGGTTTTTGATTATCAATATTAGTTACATCAATTTTACATGTACTTATAACACCCATATTATTTTTTACTTTTGCTACATAATGACCATTTTTAGTTATTTTTTTTGTTTTCTTATTAGAAAATTCATCATTATCAAAAGCATAACCATCTATTAAATAATCATTGGTATTTATCTTTAATACCGCACTTTTTGTATAATTTAAATTATCAATTGTTATATTACAAGCAGGATTAGTATTAACATAGATAGTTAAAATTAATTTAGCTTCATTTTTACTACTATCTTTTGCAGAATAAATTATTTTATAAGCTCCATTTTTAGTTACATCAAGTATTCCACTAACATCAGCTTTAATATTTTCTCCAGAATTATCAGAAACAGTCGCACTTGGAATAGTATAATTTTCATTTTTAGTTACATTTACACTAAAGCTAGTAGTATGATTATCAACTGTTATTACAGGTTTAGTTGTATCTCTTACAATAACTGTTTTATAAACTTTTTTAACTAAATTATTAGATTTTGCTTGATAAGTTATTTTATATTTATTTAATTTATTTACATAAATATTATTAACAGTTTGGTTATTTTCATCTTGAATAGTATAACTACAATTTATTGATTTACCATCTTTATCAATTGCATTACAAGAATAATCTTTTGTATTTAAATCAACAGGTTCATTATTTTTAAAATCAACTTCTAAATATTCAACCTTTTTACCACCTAAAACAATTGTTGGTCCATTTTTATTTATTTCATCATCATTATCACTTGAACAAATATCTCCTAGGTTATAATCAACTTTTTTATCATTCATTTTTATTTCAATATTTATATCATTAGAAAACTGTTTTTTATTTATTGGATTTGTTAATTTATCATCAACATATCCACCATTTTTTAAGTCACCTAACGTTAATGTTACAGTGCCATTTTCAGGTAAAATATCTAAATGGTCTGAAACCCAGTTTTCAGCACCAAGACGGATATTACTTGTTTGTGTTTGACATAAATCATTCTTTGTATCTTTTATATTTTTTACTATAGGAGACGCAACTAATAAAAAAAGCAATCCTAAAACAAAAATAACTACAACTATTTCAATTAAAGTAAATCCTTTTTTCATTCGACACCTCCATTATAATAATTATACCAGTTAGTAGATTTATTTTCAACTTTATTAAATTTAATTATAAAAAAACTTTAAAACTTTTTTAGTATTATTTACTAAAGCTTTAAAGTATATATAATTATATTTTTATTTACTAGATTTAGATTTTAAGATTTTGAGATTGTTATAACTGGGCGGAGACCAAAGTTGTAGCCACGCGAAACATCACCAACGACCAAGTCACCGCCGGCGGTCACGAGCCAAGCACCAGGGACAGTACTTTCAACTTGTTGAGCTTTTAAATTCATTTGTTGTATTTTTCCTTTATTGTTTAAATCATTTGAAATATCTGGTAACATTACTCCACCAACAGCATATGATGAAGTCCAATATCCATTGGTTCCACTATCTTCTATATCACAACCAGAACTTGTACACCATCCAGTATAATCAAATAACCATGCATATTTACTTGTTCCAATTCCCGATTTTTGACTTCCTTCAAAATAGAAACCATTAGTTGAAGTTGCTGAACTCCAATTTGATTGACCATTTGTTGATGATGTTATACTCCATATTTCATCAGCTGTTATCATTCTTGCAGTACTTTTTGCTTGACTACTCCATCCTGATACATCACTTGATAATTTCGCATTGGCTGTTACTGGGGTATTTGTTGTATCTTCTACTTGTCTTGCTATTATTTCATCTTTTTCATTTGATGTATTACTTGCTGTTGTTCCATCATTCCATGCAACATCATATGTTGTATTATGGTCTAACAATACATCCATTGTTGAACCTTTATCATTTATTACATACCATTTCATGCATCCTGTTTTATTTTCATTTTGACTATTACTTGCTGTATAGTTTGTACAATCCATTTCATTACTTACTGGATTATAATATACTACATCTCCTACATTGTAAGGTATTATTTCTTTTGTTATATCTGTATCTCCTACTTTATATTGTCCATATATTATTTGTCCAAATATATCACTTACTGATACATCAGTTGTTGGCAAACTATTCATATTTTCTGATAAACTTATTTTTATGTAAGCTTTTTTAGTTTCCTTTGCTTTTAGTTCATCACCTTGCTTTATACTTGTATTATCTTGATATTTCATTTCAGCTACCAAACCATTTTTTACTGTTTCTTCATCAGTTGTTTTATTACTCCCACTTCCTATATATGTAAACTTATTTTTATCTGGATATGTTACACTTGTTACCTTGGCATCTATTGTTC
>JAHZGA010000021.1 GCA_019421005.1 bacterium
TCATGTCATTTCAATAATTAAAGAATGTCGAAAATTCCGACATTCTTTTTAAAATTGCTCTTTTATAATATCATTACAACTATTAAACTCAAGATTATATATTTATTAAAAAAAGATTAGAACTAATCTTTTTTAACTGGTGTAAGTTTTAATACTTTTCCATCTTCTTCACTTAAGTTTTCTAAACGTTCTTCAAATTTTCTTTGTTTTTTTTCTAAAGTATTAGATCTTTTTTCAACATTTCTACTTGTAGCTATCACATCTTCATCTTCAAGAAAATCAAATTTTTTATTAGAACGAATACTTTCAATTAAACCATTTCCGTTAGAAATTTTTTCTTTTATTTTAATGTAATCTAATGGATTAACATCTTTAAAAATTCCATATAAATTTATAAGATCTTCAATATTTACATTTTCAGCTTCTTTATTTACTTCAAGAATTTTTAATAATACATTTGAAGTTAAAACCATATCACATTTATTAGTTTCATCTAAATTAATTACATCAGATGATAATTTTTCAATTTCATCTAGAAAAATAAATAATTTTAACATAGCTGAATTATGTAAATCTTCAGCTTTAAAATTTTCAAACATTTCCCTTTTTTCATTAAAATATTTTATTTCTTGTTCTAATGTTTCACTATTATCTTCTATTTTTTGTTTAAATTGTTCTATCTGATTATTTAATATATTTTTAGAATTCATTTTTTCAATATGTTGTTCAAAATTTTTATCATTTTCATTTTCACATGGAACATTACCATATAATTTTTTATATTGCATTAATTTCAAAACTTTATTATTCTTTTCAAGACAATCAGAAATAGAAAATAAAATTCCACATGTTATTCCCATTGAAATTAACATATTTGCTGTGTTAGATAAAAGGGGAAAAGATGTCATTCCTAGAAGTATTACTATACATCCTAATATTCTACCTAAACATTTATATTTTATAAATTTCTTTTCTTCTTTTAATTCTTCATAGTTTAATTTACTTAAATCTTTTTTTGCCATCTACATCTTCCTTTCGTGCTTAAGTATTCTAACACATTTTAATATTTTTTGCAAATTTAATTAAAATCCACTTCTTTTAAATAATTTTTCTAAATCATAATTAGAATAAAATATTATAGTTGGTCTACCATGTGGGCAATTATAAGGATTATCACATTTTCTTAAATCATTAATCATATATTCTAATTCTTCAGTACTTATACTTTCATTAGCTTTTATAGCTAGTTTACAACTCATCATAGTTGCAACTGCTTCATTAAATTTTACTAATGAAAAATTGTTTTCTTTTTCTAAAATAATTTCAATTATTTTTTTAATAATCTCTTCTTCATAACCAGTTGGTAACCAAGTTGGATGAGCTTTAATAATAATTGAGTTTATTCCAAATTCTGATATATCAAATCCTAAATTTTTTAATATATCAAAGTTTTCTTTTAAAATAATAAATTCATTATTAGAAAATTCTAATGTTATAGGAAATAATAAAGAAGTTTTTTCTTTAGGTGGATTACCTAATTTTTCTTTATAAAATTCATAATTTATTCTTTCTTTAGCAGCATGTTGATCAATTAAATACATTCCTAATTCATTTTGACAAATAATATATGTTCCATGAACAACACCAACAATGTATAATTCAGGTAAATCTTTTTTTTCTATTATTTCATTATCTAATTCATCATCTATAACTAATTCTTCATCTAAAATTAATTCATCATTTATAATTAATTCTTCAGTGTTATCAAATTTATCATAATTTTCTTCAGTTTCAGCTACCCTATTTAAATCAATTGTTAATTCTTCATAATTAGGTTTTTGATAAGTTTGTTCATTTTTTATTTCAACTTGAGGAATTAAAATTCTTTCTTTTAAAGCTTTTTTAATCATTCTTTCAATTAATGAAGTTAATTCATCTAATTTACTTAATTTAATATCCATTTTAGTTGGATGGATATTAACATCAACAATTGTTGGGTCAACTGTTATATTTAAAACTACTACTGGATATCTATTATCAGGTTTATATGAGTGATAACTATCATTAATTATTCTATTTAATTCCATATTTCTAACAACTCTATTATTAACTAATGTTACCATGTTATTTCTATTAGAACGATGTACTTCTGGCAAACTAATATATCCTTCAACACTATAATCATCATTATTACCTTTAATTTTAATCATTTTTTTAGCTATATTAACACCATAAACTGCTTGAATTGTTTTTAATAAATTAGAACTTCCATCAGTTTTTAATAAAACTTTTTCATTATTAATTAAAGTAAAACGAATATTAGGAAATGAAAGTGCTAGTTTATTGACATAATCAGTTATATTAGCTAATTCAGTATATAAACTCCTCATATGTTTTAATCTAGCTGGAGTATTATAAAATAGATCATTTACTTCAATACTTGTCCCTTTTCTTGAACTGCTATTTTTAATTTCTTTTATTCTTCCACCATTTAAATGAATTTCTGTTCCAATTGTTCCGGTACTTGTTTTTAAAACAATATTGCTAACACTGGAAATTGCCGCTAGGGCTTCTCCTCTAAACCCTAATGTTTCAATATGAAATAAATCATCTTCATCTTCTATTTTACTAGTAGCATGTCTAGAAAACGCTAAAGTGGCATCTTCTTTATTCATACCAATTCCATTATCAGTTACTTTTATCATTTTAGTTCCTGAATCAATTAACATTATTTCTATTTCATCACTTAAAGCATCTATACTATTTTCAACTAATTCTTTAACTACTGAAGCACATTTTTCAACTACCTCTCCAGCAGCAATTTTATTAGCCAAAATTTCATCCATTACTTTTATTTTACTCATTCTTATCCTCCTTATTTAGAAATTCTTTTAAATTTATAGCTACTTTATTTGTTAGTATTTCTTCTAATTCTTCTATTGAAGCATTTTTCATATTAGTTATGTTTTTATACTTTTTAATTAATTTCTTTTTTCTTTTTGGTCCAATCCCTTCTATAGCATCTAAAACACTTGTAAGACTTCCTTTACTTCTTATTTGTTTATGATAATTAATTGTAAAGTTATGTACTTCATCTTGCATTCTTTCTAAATAATAAAATAAGTTACTTCTTTTATCAATTGGAATAACTTGTATAGGATCATTTGCTAATAGAGCTTCAGTTGCATGATGATTATCTTTTTTTAATCCAACAACTGGTATATTTAGTTTCAAGTTATTTATTACTTCTCTTGCAACATTTATTTGCCCTATACCTCCATCTACAATAATTAAATCAGGTTTAGTTAAATTGTTCATTAAAACTCTATAGTATCTTCTATAAATTACTTCTCTCATAGTGTTATAATCATCATTTTTATCTACAGTTATTTTATATTTTCGATATTCATTTTTAGCTTTCATTCCGTTAATAAATACAACCATTCCAGATACATTAAAGTTACCAAATAAATTAGAGTTATCAAATATTTCAATTCGGTCTAATTTATCTAAATTTAAAATATGCATTAATTCTTCATTTGCTCCGATTGTTTTTTCTTCATCTTTTTTTATTAAGTCAAATTGTTCTTTTAACGCAATTGAAGCATTTGTAGAAGCCATATTAACTATTTTAGCTTTTGTTCCTTTTAATGGTTTTTTAACTTTTACATTTAGATATTGTTCTAATAAGTTATCATCAACAATATCAGGAACTAGAATTTCTTTAGGTAATAATATTCTATCATAGAATTTAGCAATATATCTTGTTAATTCTTCATCTTCATTATCTATTAAAGGAATTATTTTAGAATGACGTTCTACTATTTTACCAGTTCTAATGAATAAAACTTGAATACTTAAGTAACCTTTATCTACATAGTAACCAAAAACATCTCGGTTAATATCATCGTTTATTTCTACTTTTTGTTTTGCTAAAGTTATATTAATATAATCTAATAATTCTTTTAGTTCCAAAGCTTTTTCATAATTCATTTTTTGACTTTCTTCATTCATTTGTTTAGTTATTTTTTCGGTAACTAAAGTTTGGTCCCCTTTTAAAAATCTAATAATGTCATTTTTCATTTTGTTTATTTTATCTTGCTCTACTTCATTAGTGCAGTAACCTAGACATTGATTAATGTGGTAATATAAACATGGTTTTTTTTGATATGTTTGACATTTTCTTAAAGGATATATTTGATTTAATAAATTAACAGTTTTTCTAGCTGCTGTTACATTAGGATATGGTCCATATAAGTAGTTATGTGATTTTTTTCTTTTTATATTTCTAACTACAGATAGTCGTGGTACTTCTTCATTAGTTAGTTCAATATAAGGATAACTTTTATCATCTCTTAATAAGATATTATATTTAGGGTCATATTTTTTTATCAAGTTAAGTTCCAAAATTAAACTTTCTGTTTCACTACCAACAACAATATATTCAAAATCAGTTATTTCATGTACTAATTTAGCAGTTTTTCCTGTATGTTTTCCTCTAAAGTAGGAACTTAATCTATTTTTTAGTTTTTTTGCTTTTCCTACATAGATAACAATATTATCTTTATTTTTCATTAAGTAACATCCAGGTAAATTAGGTACAAGTGAAAGTTTTTCTTTTAACATAATATCGCCTCTTAATTAATTATAACTTATATTTGCTAAAAATGAAATAATTAGTTATAATTAAATTGGTGATTTTATGTTTACTATTGAAAATAATGTAACTAATGAATATATTATTAATAAATCAAGGTTTATTACTAAAATATATAAAGTTAATGATATTAATGAAGTTAATAATTATTTAAATATAGCTAAAAATGAATATAAAGACGCGACTCATATTTGTTATGCTTATGTTATTAATGATAATTTTAAATGTTTTGATGATGGTGAACCTAGCAAAACTGCTGGTATTCCTATTTTAAATGTTTTAGTTAAAAACAATTTAAATTATATATTATGTATTGTTATTAGATATTTTGGGGGAATTAAATTAGGAAGTGGTGGTTTAATAAGGGCTTATAAAAATTCTTGTTCTTCAGCGCTTGATAAGTGTCTTATTAAAGAAATTAAATATGGTAAATTAGTTAAGATTGTTTTTAATTATGATAACTTAAAAAATGTAGATTATTTATTAAAAGATGTTAAAATTATTGATAAATATTATAACAATGATATCACTTATATTTTTGAAATTGATGATGATTTATTAAATGTTTTATATGATAAATTAAGTAATTATAATATTGATATTATTAAAAAAATTATTGTTTAAAAAAGCTTTCAAATGAAAGTTTTTTTAGTTTCTATTCCCCAAAATCAAAAAAATGTGTTTTTGGGGAATATAAATATTGAAGTATATATTAATTAACAATTTTTTATTAATAACTATTTTTCAATATATATACATTTTAAATATCTACCTTGTCCTTTAATATATATAGGACAGGCTACAATTTTTTGTTTTATAAGTTCTTCATTAATTAAGCCAAAGATAATATGCCACACTTCATTTAAAGTATCTTTTATTGGTACATCATTTAAATTAGAAGTTATTTTAAGATTTTTTATTTTTCTAAATATATTATTTAAATCATTTCTTATTAAGTCCATTATATTTTTTCCAATTATATTTTGTTCTTTATTAGATAATATTGGAACATTTATTTTTCCATTTTTCATATATCCAATATTTTCTAATAGTTCAATGGTTTTAAAATCATTTACTTTATTTAAAATAACATTTTCAAGTTTTAATTTTAATTCATCCTGATTATTTTTAATTAGAAACATATATTCATCAAGACATTTAAATGTTGGTAAATTCATTTGTTTCATTCTAAAATATCTAAAAAAATCTATTCTGTTTCCATCAGTATCTCCAAAACTATTAAAGGTTACTTTATTACATTTGAATTTATTATTACTACAAAGTAATTTTGAACTATAATTGTTTACAAAATCATTATCTTCATAACCTATTATAATATAATCTCTATTTCCAGGGTTAATTTTATGGAATGTAACTAAATCATATTTTGCTAAATAATCAAAGGCATAATTATCAAAAACACCATTACATAAAATATGATATAATTCTTCTTTTGTATAATTTAAATCTTTTATATTTATTTTATTTACCAAAGATGATATATCATCATTAATTTCATTTATAATAATTTTAATATCTTCTTTATAAAAACATGGAAAATTAACCTTATACTGACCTTTTATGTTTTTTGTTAATGCTTTAATATTAATCAATCCTTTTAAAATATAATTCATTTCTTCAATTTCAATATTTATTTTTTTAGATAAGCTTTCTTTTGTTTCTAAATAAGGTTCTTTTGCTATAAAGTAAATCATTTTTTTAACATTTTTTCTATCTAAAAAATATGATGGGTTATATATGTCATAATCGCCTAAATCATTAAAATAATAAATATTCATTATATCTACCTCTTATATTTTTCTACTTAACTTCATTATTTATTGTTTCAGATATAATTTTATATATCTCATCAACTGCTGTTTTTTCTCCTTCTATTGCTATTACATACATTACTTCAGGTTCAAAATATTCATCAATTTCAAACGTTACATTTCCTTTTTTATAAACCATACGTTTTCTATTAAGATGTTTAATTTTTTTATAACCTAAAATATCTAAAATAGAATTAATTGCATTTCTATTTAAATCAGTTATTGGTAAAGGTATAGTTTCCCTTGAATTTTTTAAAACTTCATCTTTATCATTTTCATCTTTAAAATCTAAAATAATTTCATCGCCATTTTCAGTAGTTTTTTTAGTAATACGCGCTAGAACATTATTGTTACTAGTAAACAGTTCCCTTATTTGAGAATTTTCTTCAATTTTTTTATATCCTTCTTTTTCACAATATTCTATATAAGGTTTTATACTTTTAACAATAAAACTGTATTCATATTCCATCATTTTATCATCCTCCGTAATATAGTTATAATAATATCATAATATTATTTATTATTCAATACTATTAAAAAAACTTTCCTTTTTTGGAAAGTTTTTAGTTACCCATTTGTTTTGCAACTTCTTCAGCAAAATTTTCTTCTCTTTTTTCCATTCCTTCGCCAACTTCATAACGAATCATGTTAATAATTTTACTGTTGTTATTTTTAGCAAATGTTGCAACTGTAATATCGCCATCTTTTACAAATGGTTGTTCTTCTAAACAAATTTCTTTATAGTATTTTGCTATACGTCCTTCAACCATTTTTTCAGCAATATTTTCAGGTTTTCCTTCATTAAGAGCTTGCTCTTTTAAAACCATTCTTTCTTTTTCTAATTCTTCACTTGGTACATCTTCTTTAGTAATATAAGTAGGACGCATTGCAGCTGAATGCATTGCTATATCTTTAGCAACTTCTTCATTATCACCTTCAACTACAGTAATAACAGCAATTTTTCCTCCCATATGAATATATGAACCAAATGTTTCATTAGAATTTTTTTCTAATTTAGTAAATCTTCTGAAATTTAATTTTTCACCTATTTTAGCTGTTTTAGCAATTATTAAATCATTGATTGTAGTTCCATCAACTTCAACATTTAAAACATCTTCAGTTGTTTTTACATCATTAGATATAATTGCTTCTAAAATAGTATTAAATAATTCTTTAAATTCTTCATTTTTAGCAACAAAGTCTGTTTCAGAATTCATTTCAGCTATAACAGCTTTATTATCCTTAATTAAAATTCCAGCTAAACCTTCAGCTGCGATTCTTTCGGCTTTTTTAGCAGCTTTAGAAATACCTTTTTCTCTTAACCAATCAATAGATGCCTCTATGTTTCCATCATTTGCTTCTAAAGCTTTTTTACAATCTAACATTCCAGCTCCGGTTTTTTCTCTTAAATCTTTTACCATTGCAGCAGTTATCATTTAATTACCTTCTTTCTTAAAGATTAATTTAAAGCTTCAATTAATTCGGCTTTTTTCATGGTTGAATAACCTTTTATTTCTTTACTTTTTGCCAAATCACGTAATTCAGCAACAGTTAATTCATTTAAATCTTTGGCTTTTTCTTCTACTTTAGTTTCTTTTACTTCTTTTTTAACTTCCTTTTTAATTTCTTTTTTTACATTTTTCTTTTCTTCAAAATGTTTTTTTTCATTCTTTTTAAAACGGTCTTCTTTTTTCTTAACGCTTTGAACAGCTTTTTCCATTACTTCTTTACCATTTTCTTTATGTTGATCACCACTTACATAGTCAACTAATTTTCCACCATTTGCTTCAACAATAGCATTAGCTATTACACCAACAATTAATTTTACCGCGCGAATAGCATCATCGTTTCCAGGAATTACATAGTCAACCATATCAGGATCACAATTAGTATCAACAATACCAAATACAGGTATTTTTAATTTACGAGCTTCTAAAATAGCAATTTCTTCTTTTGAAGGATCAACAACAAATAAAGCACTTGGTAATTTGTACATATCACGAATACCACATAAAACTTTATTTAATTTATCATATTCCTTTTTAATTTTAGAAACTTCTTTTTTAGGTAAAACTTCAAATAACCCTTCTTTTTCCATACGTTCAATTTGTTCTAAACGTTTTACTCTTTTTCTAATTGTTTTGAAATTAGTTAATGTTCCACCTAACCATCTTTCATTAACATAAAATGATTCAGATCTAATAGCTTCTTCCTTAATAGCTTCACTTGCTTGTTTACGAGTACCAACAAATAATACTTTTCCACCGTTATCAGCAATTTCTTTTAAAGCAGCATATGCTTCTTCAATTTTTTTAACCGTTTTTTGTAAATCAATTATGTAAATTTCATCACGTGCAGTAAAGATGTATTCCTTCATTTTTGGATTCCATCTTTTAGTTTGATGTCCAAAATGAACACCAGCTTCTAATAAATAGTTTAATGACACAACAGCCATATTCATTCCTCCTTTTGTTATTTTCCTCCGAACATTTCAACTTTTTACACCACCATTTGGCACTAGGCATAAAAATCAATGTCGTGTGTTTTAAAAAAGCCACTATTATTATAACATAATTATATGTTTTTGAAACATTTTTTAGATATTTTTTATATTTTTTTATTAATAATAGTAGTATATAATATTAAATATGATATAGATATTAAAAATCCTGCTAGAACATCACTTGTATAGTGAACACCTAAATATATTCTACTAATTCCTATTAAGACTATTAATAAAGATAATATTATAATAAGTACCCATTTTAAAGATTTGTTTTTAATGTATCTATAAATCAAATATATTAAAAAGCCATAAAACGCCATGCTTATCATGGAATGTCCAGATGGAAAACTATATCCTTTTTCATCTATTATTCTAAATTCTGTTGGACGTGGTCTTTGTAAGATAAATTTAAAAATCTGATTTAATAAAGTTATTACTAATAAATTAGCACTTATAGCAAAACCAATTTTCTTATTTTTAATTATAATAAATAATAATATTGTTAATACGATTAAACATTCTGCACTTGCTAAAAATGTAATAAGTTTCATTATTGGTGTTATTTTATCATTAATCAAATAAGTTGAGATTAATTCATAACCTATAATATCTCCATTCATTATATCTTTATTAAAAACATCTTCTGCTAGAGCTAGAAAAAGAATTAGGCAAGTAAATGCAATAGTGCATTTTAATATTGTTTTTTTCATTTATAACACATCCATAACTATTTTACTTTTTTAGATAGTTTTAATACTGCTTTAGTATATTTCATTAATTCATTTTTATCTTTGAAGCCGCAAGTCATGACAAAATAGTCAACATATTTATCATTTTCACTTACTAGTTTCATTTGAACAGCTTTATTTAAATTATAACTTTCTTTCGCACTTATAGTTCTTAATTCATTATAATCTTTAACACTTATATTATATAAGTCATCATTTTTTTTAAATTTATCATATAATTCATTAGTCATTATACAGTTGTCAATTAATTCTTCATCATTTTTAAATTCAATTATAACTTTATCTTTGGTTGTGGTAACATTTTCAATTCTATCAATATATTTAACTTTTCCATCTTTTATTTTACCAACATATACATTTTTAGAGTTAATTACAATAATAAATGATATAACTATAAGAATAATTAGTATTACTGCAATTAGTTTTTTGTTTAATTTTCTTTTCACTATAACATCCTCCTTTTACTAAAAAAAGAACTAGAAAACTCTAGTTCTATATTTTAGTTAGTTTGTTTTCTTCTGTAAACAAATACCATTGTACTTGTTAATCCTAATAATGATAAAATACCTGTTACAACATAGATAATTATATTATCACTTGTATTTGGATTTTCAACAGCTGTTTTAACATTTTCAACAAAGAATTTAGTTGTTGCTTCTCCTCCATCAGAGAATACTACTTTTAATGTATGTTCTCCATTAGATAAAGTATCAACATAATTTTTATTTAAAGTGATAATTGTACTTCCACTTTCAGATTTATAGTTTTTAGCATCTAGTAAAACACCATCAACATATACTTTTCCACCATTTTCAAATAAACTGTAATCAGCGTCTATTTTAAATTTAGCTTTAGTATTTTTGGTAATTACATATTTTTGTTCAGCACCTTCAACTACTTTATAAGTTATTTTTTCAACTACAACTTCTAAAGTCATATCAGATGTAATATTAGTAAGTGTTAGTTTATTAGCAATCATTTCACTAGTTTTGTCTACTCCATTAACTAGGACTTTAATTAATTTATAACCACTATTTATTGTAATTGTGAATTCTTGTGTATCTCCATAATTTACTGATAGAGCACCATTTGGATTAACATTGGCACCTTTAACATTTTTAACAGTTATTGTGAATGGTATTTTCTTATAACTTACTGTAACTAATTTATTTCCATCCATAGTAAGTTCTAATTTATTATTAGTTACTTGAACTTCAGTTCCTTCAACTAAAACTTTGTCAATCATATAACCTTCATCTGGTGTAAATACAACTTCTGCTTTGTCGCCTTCTAATACTTCTAAACTAGAAACACTTATTGTTCCATTTCCACCATCAACAATTCCACTTAATACAAATTTATTTTTTACAACAACAGTTATATCAATATCATCTATAACTTTATAGTTTGTTGTATCTTTAGGTGTATAAGTAGCTTTGTAAGTATGAGTTCCAGCATTTAATAACTCATTAGGATTATTCCAAGTAAATCTATCTGGTAAGATAATACTTTTTAAGAAATCACCTTTAACACCAGTTAATCCAGTTGGTACTGTATAGTCAGGTGTTGCTTGAGTGATAGACCAGTCAATAACTACATCAGTAGTTGTACCATCTTTCCACTCATAATTATTTTTATCTTTTAAAGATATTGCAAAACTATAATTACCTACATTTGTAGCAGTATTAGTACCTGTAAATTCAAATACTTCGCTATCATGGAATGAACTATATCCCTTACTTGTACCATCATATACAAAAGATGTTGTACTGGCAGTTGGTTTATTCAATTGAGCTTTTTTAATTGTAAAAGCATAAGTTACACTTCCTACATAGTTAGGATTACTATCTTTAACTTTATAAGTTATTGTATAAGTACCAGCATCTACTGGAGCAAACTTACTACTATATGTTGTACTACCAGTTCCATTGTAGAATATCTCTAATTCATTTACATCGACTTTATTACCTTCAACTGTAATTGTTCCTGTTCCCCATGGAGTTTTAGTAGTATTATCAAAAGTAAATTCTTGATTATCAGTTAACCCACTGATTGTTACAGTTTCTTTTTCACTAGCAATAACCTTAAATTCTTTAGTAACTTCTTTGTAGTCCATTACACCATCATCATTTAAATCTTCTTCATATAAAGTTATTTCCATTATAGTTGTTCCAGATGTAGATGGAGCATTAAATCCAGCAGTTATATCGTATGTACCATCACCAGAAACTTTTTTAAAGCTTGGGTTTTTATGATATAAAACATTTAAATTTAATTTATCTTTTAATTCAGAATAACTTAAATGTTCACCAACTAATACATTTACATCATTAATTTCAAATATACGATCAGCCGCTTCAACAGTTAATGTACCTTTTTCATGGGTACCAAAAGTATAGTTAGATGTAATATCTTTTGTATCTCTCATAACTTTTACATCACTTACTTCATTATCAGAAGTTCCAACGTATTTTTGACTACCTGTAACAGTAGCAGTTAATGTATCTCCTACAAGTAATACTCCATCAGTATATGTGTAACCATCATTAGTTAAGTCATTACCATCATAAGTTTTAGTATCACTTTCGGCTGTTACAACTATTGGTGTTGTAATTGGTGTAATAGTTAGTGTTCCTGTTTCAACTTTGATATTACTAAAGCATCCATCACCATTAACTATTGTGTAATTATCTACTACATTATTTCCTGCTAGAGTATCTTGAACATCTTTTACAGTACCTTTAATTCTTGCTTCTACATAACCACTATTATTAGGTAATGTATAATCATCTAATTTTGTACCATTATACCAAACTTCATAATCTGCTTCACTATGTTCATTTCCATCATATGTCCAAGATTTTGATTTTGGTACAATTTTAATTTCTGTATCATTTACAAAAATTTCAAAGTTTGCTATTTTGTCTTCAGCAATATAATTTTCATTAACAACTTGAAGTTTTACTTTGTATTTACCAGCTTTACTTGGCTTTACCATTGTCCAGTCTTCACTATCAGCATTAGCATATTTAATTCTTACATCGCTGGAAATAAGTGAAGTTCCATAATCTATAACAAAATCTTTTGCGGTATTCCCATAAGTCCAACTTTCCATTGTAATATTGTAATCATTTATTTCTTTTTTATCAACTACTAATGTAACTGTTGCAGTATATTCATTATCATCAATATCAATTACCTTTATAGTTGCAGTATAAGTTCCAACTGATAACCCTGATTTTGCTTTAATTCTAAAATCGGTATTAGTATCCTTACTATCAACTGTTGGTGTCCCAGTTCCTTCTATTTCAAAGTTTCCATCATTAACACTTATGTTTTTAATTTGTAAAGGATTTGTTCCCCTATTAGTTATTGGTATTAATGTAGATGGTAAAGTACTATATCCATATTTAGTATCTAATTTTATGTTATCAATTTTAAATCCTTCTTTTTGTCTAATTACTATTTTGTCATTATATTCTCCACCTGAATAAATATTAGCTGGACTTTGACTAACTAAAGCATAACTTGGAATTTCTACTTCAGAATTATCAGATTTTATAATGACTGCTTCACTCTTGCTTCCAAGAATATCAGCGTAAGTTTTTGTAGAATTATCATATAATCTTACATCAATATTGCCATCGATATAAGCAGATGGATTAGATAATGTTAGATTATCAATAGATATATTATTAAATTCATTTCTAAATACAACATACCCATATACTGTTGCATTTTTGATAGTAACATTATTTTCTCCATAATCACTGTTTCCATAAATTAAGCCACCATTATTTCCTTGTTGATTAACAGTATAATAACCACCATCAATAGTTAAGTTTGTTTTTTTGGCTGTATCTTGATTATTATCCATATAAAACATTGAACGTTCATTATTTGCACCTTGAACTATATTTCCAGTTACACCACTATCTTTAATAATGAAATTGGCTTCATCTGAATCATAATTTTTTAAGGTTATATCATAAACATTAAGATTAAGAATATTACCTTTTAAATCAAAAGTTTTGGTTGTAACTCCAGATTTTGTAATGTAAATTTCTAGTGAATCAGTAGCAATAATGCTGTTGGCTAATTCAACTTTGTCAACACTATCATCCTTTAGTGCAGTTTTTAATTCCTCAAAAGTTGTTACAGCTCTAGTTGTACTTTCAGCTTCAGCATGTACATTAATTATACCCACTGCAAAAAGGCAAATAAATGTACATACTAGTAACTTCATGTTTTTCAACATAACTCCATTCTCCTTCCCTACTATATATAATACTATAATTTTACATTTTTTGATAGATGTCTAAAAGCATTTTTATTTTTCAAAAGATATGACTAATTTCACTTTTATACATTAATTTATTTTAATTTCATGTTATAATATTGTTAAGGTGATTAGATGAATGAAAAAAGAAAAATACTTATTATTCAAGAACAAGTTTTATCAAATTGTTTAATGAAAAAAGTTTTGTCCTCTTATTTTGATGTAGTTGCAACTTCTACTAGTTCTAAAGATATTAAAAAATTATATCATCAATATTATCCAGATTTAATATTAACTGACATTATTATTAAAAATAATAATAATAGTATTTTCTATTCTCAAGAAATAAAAAAAATATATGGTAAAAATATTAAAGTTTTGGCTATAACAGATGTTCCTGAAATAACGTTTTTAAACATCGTTAAGGAAGCTGGATTAGATGGATTAATATATAAAAATGTAACTATTGAAGAACTTGTTTATAGTATAAAACAGGTTTTAAATGGGTATACTTTATTTCCTAATAATTATAATTATTCTAAAGATGATGATTACTTAAAAAAACTATCAAATAAAGAATTAAAAATACTTACTATGTTATGTAATGGATTAGATAGAAATACCATTGCAAATGAACTTAATATAACTTTAGGAACTCTTAAAAATTATATTTCAACCATTCTTAATAAAACTAAATTTGATAATATTTTTAGTCTTACAGTTTTTTGTATAAGCAATAATTACATTATTCCAAACTTAAAAAAATAGGTTTGGTTTTTTATTACAAATAAAAAAAGCTCTTAAGTAAGAGCATAACTTAATCTATTAAATGTTAAAAATTAATTTAACATTAGCAGTAATATTTTCATCACTCAATTCTGATTCTAAATTTAGACTTTTAATCATCACTGAATACTTGATACCTTTATTCAATTTATCTAATAATTCTTTACAATAATATCTTGGAACATATCCTAAATGAAATATCTTATTATTCTCTTTAAAGATAATTTTAATTGCATTTTTGTCATTAATATTATCAGGTTCAGGTTCTAAATATAGTTTTTTGTTGATTTTAAGATATTTTTTACATTCATTTATATCTTCACAATATTTTGTTCCAGCTACATCAAATTCAATTTTATTTGGGTCAAAAGCAGAAACAAATTCATAATTATCAGTGATATTTCTACCTCTTGTTGCCTTTAGAATTTCAAAATCATCAGAATTTTTTTCTAAATTATAACTATTAAGAATTTCAAGATAATCTGGTCTTTTTTTATTTGGTAATCTTGTTGAAATGTTTATAAATAAGTTTTCACTTTCATAAGTTTTTGTTAAGTTTTCAAATCCTGGAAAATATTTAAATCCAACATCCTTTGCATCATTTAATTCTGGATTAACATATCTAAATTTATACATATTATTTTCTTTGTTTAATATACCAATTTTATATCTTGTTCTAGATATTGGTTCTTTCCAAATTAACCATAATTCATTCTTCATTTTATCACTCCATTTATTTTATATTTAATAATATGTTTCTTCGTTTAATTAAGTATAGTATTATATATTTTTTATGTTCATCAGTCAATAATTCATCAGGTATTTTATTAACTATTTTTTCTATTTTTTTATCAGTCAATATCTGTAACCTTTCTATTTCAGGAATAGTCAATAAAGGAAAATTATCATATAAATATTGTATTAATTCGAAATGCTTATATTTATCTATATTATTTTCTTTATATATTATAGTTTTGCTATTTTCAATATATCTATCAAAATCTTTTGTACCTTCATAATATTTTTTTGCATATGTATCGTTTTTGAAATTTCTTAATAAACTAGTACCATTATCATATAAAGGTGATATAAAATACTTTCCTTGTTTTTCTATAATTCCCCAGTTTTCCTCATGTCTATCTTGCTCACCTATTAAGGCATCAAAGACCATTATTCTAATAAATCCTTTAAATAAATTTTGATCTATATCATCTAATACAGATTTTATATTTGAAACCGTGTAATAATTATTCCTTTCATTTAATTCTTTATTCAAATAAGCAACTATATCTGTATGAGAAACTGTAGTTGGATTAGAAAAATAATAATTTAAAACACCAAGTTTTCCATCATTATCATACGCTAAATCTATTTTTGCACATTCAAAACAAAGTACTTTTGAAAGTTCATATGCTATTTTTTCAGAACAAGCCTCACTACACCCATAATCTTCCCTCTCATATTTAAACATTGCAATTTCATTTTTATCATTTTTAGCTATTTTTTTCATTCTTGTACCACGTAAAATTCGTTCATCTTGTATAAAGTTAAAATCTATTTTCTCTTTTTTAATTTCGTATTTATCCATATTTTCCCCCTAACATTTTGATTATAGTATAAATCATATCATAAATTTATACTTCTTAACTCATAGTTAATGCTTTTAATTTATATTTGACATTTAAAATTCAATCTGGTGTCTATTAAAAAGAAATTCAATAACTTTTCTTAATATAATAGGTAATAATATCTTACTAACTAATACAAGTATATCACAACTTTATAAAAATGTTACGTTTTTTTACTTGCTCACATGTTTTTATATTTATTTAATAGTATACTTTTACTAGTAAATATCAATTACCCAGTGTCTACCTCCAATCTTTATAGAGAAGAAGTTTGAGAAATTTGAAAAAACGCGAATACAACATAAAATTGCTTCGCTACATATCACTCATTTTACTACTCTTAACCTTACTGGTTTTAGTAATAAAAAAATGACACTTAATTCATCAACAATGAATTAAATGTCCAACCAAAAAACTTTGGGTAGACATTCAACATGTGAAAACTGAATGTTCCCTTTTTTATTTTATGCAAGTTTTCTTGCTATATACATAATAACATAAAAACGACTTTTTGACAAGTCGTCTTCATTATTTATTTAATGTTCAGTAATTATTAATTTGGTGCCGAAAATAGGATTTGAACCTACGACCTACCGATTACGAAACGGTTGCTCTACCAACTAAGCTATTTCGGCATAATTTAATAATACACTATTTTAGTATTTTTTTCAACAAAAAAAAATTAGTTATAAAAACTAATTTTCTCAGAGTGTTGACAAAGTTCAATACTCTTTTCTTTTTATTAAAATTGTTGTAT
>JAHZGA010000022.1 GCA_019421005.1 bacterium
ACGACAAAAAATAGTGAAGAAAGAAATATCATCTACACTAGCAAAAAAAGAAACAGTAAAAACTGAAAAAAATATTTTTGAAAAATATAGACATATAGATAAATTATCTATTGAAATTGTTGAAGATTTTATAGATAAAATTATTATAGGAAATTATGATGAATTGGAAAATTTAAGGGATATAAAGATTTTATGGAATTTTATATAGATGATTTATTATATCGGACAGTTGGACCTGTTGGTCCAGTTGGTCCTGTAGGACCTATTGGTCCAGTTGGACCTGCAAAACTTAATTTTTCCTTACATTTTTTTCCTTCTTCTAATATACAAGCTATTTTACGAGAATATTGTTTACCCATAATAACACTCCCTTCAATATATTTTATGAATTATTTTATAATTGATAATTATGGTAAACTATTTTATAAATATAATTGTTAAAAGGTTAAAAAATAATAGATAAATATTAACATAAATTTATTTACATACTCTAAAAAGTCATTAATTGTTACTTCAGAATCACTTGAAAATTTTTCATTAATATCTTTTATTCTATCATTTTTTGTATTTTCAATTTCCTCTTCGGCATCTTTTTTAGCATCTTCAAGTTTACTCATTTCATTATCATATTCATCATCACTTGCTTCAAATTTTTTATCCATTTTAGCAACAAGCTTTTCATTCACTTTATCATTTTTCTCATTATCAGTGTCTACATTTCTCATTAAATATTCATTTTCTTCTTCAGTTCTTTCACTAGGCTTCTTTTTTAAAATATTACTAATTTTTTCCTTCCTTGAGTTATCCTTAAATTCCTTCATTCCATTAGTTACTTGATTTCTAAATTTTTCAAATAATTCTTTATATTCTATCTGCTCTTGATATTCTTTTCCTTTTTCACTTAACTCTTTTAACCTTTTAAAATCCTTATCATGATATAAAATATTTTTTAGATCACTTAATATGCGCGAATTAAAAAATGATTTTTCAGCTTCTTGTTCTTCTAAAGCTTTCTTTAAATCTTCTATATCAGATTTTAACTTTTCGAATTCATCATTATTGTTCATTCTTATTCACCTCATTTACTTCATCTTGCAAACGCTTTTCAAATATTTTAACAATTTGCATTAAATATGGATGATTTACAAGTCTTTCTTTAGTTTCAGAATTAAAAATATAAAACTCGCCAGTAGATATTTCTTCTTCTGTTAATTTATTAACAAAAGCATAATTTTGTCCATCAAAATTAATTGTATCCAAAACAATATACGTATCTCCATTCATTTCAAATATTTCACTTTGCTCCAATCTCAAATCAATCGTCTCCCTATACGTATATTATTACATTCACATAAATGTATATCAAGCACACCTAACTAACAATGTGTAAACCAATGTAAAGCAATTTATAACAATATATAGAAATATAATTTACACTAAAAAAACTAATAAAACGATGATTTTATTAGTCAAATATTTTTTAAATAACCACAAAATAAAAACCCTTATAAAATAAGGGATAATTTCAAATTGGTGGAGCTGAGGAGATTTGAACTCCTGTCCGAAAATAATTTTTCTTAAACTTCTACAAGTTTAGTTAGTTATCAAATTTCCTAAACAACGTTAGTAACTAACAACCCGTTATTTAGTAAGCTTATTTATTTCTTTATTATTCTTAAGCAAAATAATAGTATATCCCACTAAAATCGAACCTTCTAAAACTTCCGTGGGAGAAAAGTTATAGAAAGCCGTATCTACCTTATATTAGGCAAATGCAGGTGTAGCAACACCTGAAAATACGTTTTTAATTTTATTTGCGTTTATTTTTTGGTGTACTTGACGTGTACCTCCGACTTGCCATTTAAGAATTATTATTCCCGTCGAAACCAAAAAACAGCCCCATAGGTATTAATTATACCATTTTACTAATAATTTTTCAATTCCTTTTGCATATTTCTTAACATATCTTTTTTCTTTAAATCTTCTCTTTTATCATATGTCTTTTTTCCTCTAGCTATTCCTAATAGAATTTTTACTTTACCATTTTTAAAATAAAGTTTTAAAGGAACTAAAGTATAGCCTTTTAACTCTAAATTATTCTTAATTTTTCTTATCTCTTTCTTATGCAATAATAACTTCCTTGTTCTTGCTTCATCATGATTAAAAATATTACCATTTTCATATTTACTAATATGCATATTAAGAAGAAAAACTTCATTATTTCTTACTATACCATAGCTATCCTTTAAATTTGCTTTACCTAAACGAATAGATTTAATCTCTGTTCCTTTTAAAACAATTCCTGTTTCATAAGTATCTATAATTTCATAATCATGTCTAGCTTTACGATTAATAATCTCCAAGCAATCACCTCTTTACTATTTCAAAATCAACAGTGTGATCAGCTTTAGAAGCATTTAAAACTTTAACCTTAACCTTATCGCCTAATCTATAGCCTCTCTTATCATTTGAACCTCTAAATGAAAATGTTGATTCATCAAAATAATAGTGATCTCCTTTTAAAGAATCTCCTCTAACTAATCCTTCAATTAAATTTGCTAATTCAACAAACATTCCAAAATTAACAACCTCACTTATAATTCCATCATATTCTTCTCCGATATGATTCATCATATATTCAGCCATTTTCATTTCATTAACCTTACGTTCACATTCAATCGATAATCTTTCCATATCAGAAGTATGTTCAGCTAATATTGGTAACTCTCTTTCCCAATGAGTAATAGTTTCACTTCTATAATCATTATTAAATAAATAAGTTCTTAATAAACGATGAACAGTTGTATCAGGATAACGTCTTATTGGAGAAGTAAAATGAGTATAACATTTACTAGCTAAACCAAAATGGCCTATATTTTGATTATCATAAATAGCCTTTTGCATGCTTCTTAATAACATACTAGATAAAATATGAAATTCTTTTTTATCCTTTAATTGCTCTAAAATCGCTTGCATATCTTTAGGTCTAATTTCATTTAGTTTTATATCTAATTTATATCCCATTAAATTTACCAATTTAATAAAATCATTAATTTTTTCCTCATTTGGACTACCATGAACACGATAAATAAATGGTAAATCCATATTATAAATATGAGTTGCAACTGTTTCATTAGCAGCAATCATAAAATCTTCAATTAATCTTTGACCTACTCCACGATCTCTTAAAACAATATCAATAGGTTTTCCTTTATCATCAACAACTATTTTTACTTCATCTAAATCAAAATCAATATAACCTCTTCTTACTTTATTTTTTCTCAAAATACTAGCAAGTTCTTGCATATCTTTTAAATCAGCAACAAACTCTTCATAACCTTCAGGAATTTCCTCATTATTTAGTATTTTATTTACACATTTATAAGTCATTTGCTTTCTTGATTTTATAACGCTTTCAAAAATATCATAATCTATAACATTTCCATTTAAATCAATATTCATAACACAGCTAATTGCTAATCTATCAACACCTGGATTTAAAGAGCAAATTCCATTAGATAATTTATGTGGGAGCATTGGAATAACTCGGTCTGCTAAATATACACTTGTTCCTCTTTCATATGCTTCTTTATCTAAATAAGTATTAGGTTTTACATAATAACTAACATCAGCTATATGAACTCCTAATTCATATCCATTAGAACATTTTTTAATTGAAATAGCATCATCAATATCTTTAGTATCATCTCCATCAATTGTAAAAATAACTTCATCTCTTAAGTCTTTGCGATTAACTAATTCATCAGCTAAAACTTCATTAGGAATTTTATCCAATTCTGTATTGATTTTATCTGAAAATTTATAAGGAATTCCTAATTCTTTAACAATAGATAAAATATCAACACCTGGATCATTTTTGTGCCCTAAATTTTCAAGTATTTCACAATGATAATTATTATTTTTTAATTTATCAGTTATCTTTATTAATACTTTGTTTCCTTCAACTAAATTTTTCATTTGTTTTTTTTCTAAAACAATATTAATTTTAGTTTTATTATCATCCAATTTAATAAACCAATCTTTATTTTTATGGACAACTTCTCCTACCATATTTCTTAAATTACGATTAACTATTCTAACTATTCTTCCTTCTAAACCATTATCAGTTCTTCCTGTTATTTCAACAACAACTTTATCATTTTGAATAGCGTTATTAATATCACTAGCAGGAATAAAAACATCTTCCTTACCTTCTATTCTAACAAAACCATATCCTTTTTTAGTAACAGATATTGTTCCAACACCCATATTACTATTATTAAAAAGCATATATTTATCCTTATTAGTGTGATATACTTTTAAATCATCCTCTAAATTATTTAATATTTTTAATAATTCCTTTAATTCATCAACAGTTTCTAAATTTAACATATCCATAATTTCATGAACACTAAAAGCACGGTTATCATTTTTTAAAAGTTCTAAAACCTTATTTTGATCTAACATATTTACACCTCTAGTAATATTATAAAATAAATTTAACAAAAAATATAGTATTTATAAAAAAATATTATTAATTTTAGCAATTATATGGTTAAAATCGTTATACTTTACAACATCATAGCCATCAAGTGTTAAGTTAGCTATATCACCATTTAATAATTTACATGATTTTTTAACTAAATTATTTTTATCAAATAAATATATATTTTTATTATCAATTAAATAATCTTCATATAAAACATTTTCTCTTACAATTAAATTTTTCTTTAAATATAAAATTTTATAAATAAGATTAATATTAACAATTTTATCAACATAAATAACAGTATTACATATTTTTAGAAATTCTAATAATTCTTCATAATATTTTACAACTTTAACATTACTTGGAATATTCATAATTAAAGATTTCCTAGTATTATTCAAATAATAATTAGGTAAATAACTAAGCATAATAAATTCATATTTAGGATTAGCTAAAGCTATTTTGAAAAAATCAGATATATATTCATAACTAGTATCAATATATAATACCTTTTTCTTTTTTTTACTTATGTTATATCTATTATATATTTTAGAACATTGTTTAACATTTAATACTTCAACTAATCTTTCAATTACAATTATATTTCTATTTAGTTTTTTATTTAATAATTTTTTAAAATAAGGTAGACTTACAATAATTAATTCACACATATTTAAAAAATTGTATACAATACTCCTATATTCAATGCTAAATTTATTATTTAAATGAAAATTTTTCAATATTTTTTCTTCTTCTAAATGGGTTAAAAAAACTATTTTTTTCTTTAATAAATAACTATTTTTAACTAATTTCATAGTTCTTTTATTTATTTCAGCTACTAAAACAATATCATAGTTATCATTTAAATCAGTTGTAAATAATAAATTAGAATTTTCTAAATAAGATACAATTTTTCCAAGAAAGTTTTTATTTTCAATATAAACAAAAATCATAGTATCACCCTTAATATTATTGGTGGTATTTATCTTTATATACGAAAAAAAACAATATTTTTAACTATACATATAGTAAGCTAAAATTAAAAATATTGTTTCTAACGTTAATGTTACTAAACAAGCGGTTAAAAACATTTCAAGTTTAGAATCTTTATATTGTTTTTCTCTTCCATATCTTACTTTACGTAATTCTTCTAATAATTCTTCGCCCCGATTCATTCTAATTTATCCTCCATTTCAACTTGGTTAATAGAATTAAATCTTTTGGTAATTTTATCAGTTGTTACGTGAATATCTTTAACATCCTTACTTACAGTTTCTATACTTCTATATAATTTATCCCATCTTTCTTTGTAACGTTTAAATTCATTATCTAATAATCTTAATTCATTATGAATAACTGAAGCATATTTATCTCTTTCAAGATTTTTTATTATAACTTGAATTGTTGTTAAAGTACTTATTAAAGTAGTTGGTGATGTTATCCAAACTCTTTTTTTATAAGCATATTCAATTATATCTGAATAATAAGCATTCACAGTAGCGAATATTGCTTCAGCTGGTAAAAATAATATAGCTTGATCAGATGTTACTTTTGGTATTATGTATTTACCATTAATAGCATCTATATGTTTTTTCATATCTGCTTTAAACATTTTTTCATATTGTTCTCTTTTTTCTAAACTATTATGTTTATCAACCATATTTTGATAATTTTCTAAAGGAAATTTAGAATCAATCGCGATTGTACCAAGAGGTTCTGGAGCAAATAAAACACAATCAGCAATTGTTTTATTAGGAAGTGTATATTGCATTTGATATATTTTATTATTATTTTCTCCAAAAACACTTGTCATAATATTTTTTAAATTAACTTCACCGAAAATTCCTCTTGTTTTTTTATCAGTTAAAACACTTTGTAAAGACACAATATCATTTGATAATAAATCAATTTTTTTCTGGGCTTCATCTATTTTTGATAATCTTTCTAAAACAGAAGTAAATGTTTTATTTGTTTTTTCAAAATTTTGATCAAGTCTTTCATTAACTTTATTATCAATTAAAGTTAATTTATGTTCTAATTTATCATTTAATTTATCAAAATCATCATTTAAATTTTTATTAACATTTTCTTTAAAATCACTTAATTCTTTTATAACATTTATTTCTAATTTTCCTAATCTTTCAGTAATATGAGATTCATTGATATTTTTACTAATTGAAAAAATTGTTAATACAATTAAAATTAGTAATAAAGCAATTATTATATAAAGCATAACATCACCCTTCTATATTAAATTTTTTATTTACTATTTTAGATAGCATATATACAACAACCATCAAAACAACTATTCTTAAGATAACTTTTATATCTGTTATACTTTCTAGTAAAGTTGTTCCTATAAAACCCCAAAAATATACAATTGATAACTTTGCTATAAAAATAGCAGCTATAAATTTTTTATAAGATATTTTAGATAAACCTGATGCTATATTAACTGTAAAAGCTGGGGTAAAAGGTAGAGCAGTTATTAAAACAAGACTAGAAAATTTTATATTACTAATATTATCCATTAACTTTTTTATATTAGGTTTATTAGATATTCTTTTATATACAAAGCCACTTAATTTTCTACATATTGTAAAAGCTAAAATACAACCTAAAATTGTTGATAACCATGACATAATAAAACCTAGTATATTACCAAAAACCATCATGTTTATAGCTATAAAAACTGCAAGAGGTAAAAATGGTAAAATAGATTCTAAAACTATAACAAAACAGCCTACAAATACACCTATAAATGGATTACTATTCTGAACCAACTCTTTTAAAAAATTAACTACTTCATTTATATATTGTTGCATATTACCTCCCTAAATATTATACTACACTTAATATAAAAAAATCTAGTGTTATTTTCATACTAGATTTATTAGTTATTTTTTATTAATTCATCGTAGTAAACAGCTTTAAAACTTTTTCAGTAACTTACTAGAGCTTTAAAGCATCTACGATATGTATTTCCTAATAGTTAAGAAACCTTAATTTCTGTTAAGACCTTTTTTGGAAAGTATTATACTAACCTCTTAACCTAGGAGGGGTAAACCTTGTTTTCCTACTCCTCTATTTAAGTACCTTGGTTTCTTAAATCACGGTTTTGAAGGAAATCTGGGCGGACGCCATAGTTTGTGTTAGAAGCACCATTACTGTTCAAGTTACCATTCTGGTTCACGTTCCAAGCCAAATACACCTCATTCAGGTTTACCCCTATAAAAATATCATTTGATATTTTTACCATTATTTATTATTTTTTACTGTGGTTTTTTTCCACATTTGCCACCGTAGACAAGCTGTCGCTTACCTACGGATTTTTTTGACAGACGTGCTTTCGCACATCTCCGACAAAATTGTACTTTATTCTTTTTTACTTATATTATCTACTCCAATAGCTTGTCCTATTATAAAAGCTATTACACTTACAATTTTACAGTCTTTACTGTTTAATGTATATCTTTGTTATTTTATCTTTGACACATTCTTTATTTTTTGCATTTACTAGGTTTAGATTTTAAGATTTTGAGATTGTTATAACTGGGCGCAGACCGAAGCTGTCAGCATTGTCAACACTGGACCTGTCAAGGTAACCACCGGCGTACACGCCCCAAGCGCGGCTAATCTTACCGTAATGAAGCGAAGATGTCCAATATCCGTGGGTTGGACAATTCATATCATCTGAACACATTGGTAAAATATCTTCAAACATATAACTTGGTAAAAGTACTGAACTATTGTTTTTTAAATAATTAATTAAAGCTAAATAATATGCCTTTCCTGTACTATAATCACTTTGATTTATATTTGCTTGAGCTTGCTGCGCAGCTGTTTGAAGATCATCAAAATAATTATTTATAAATTCTTCTTCACTTAAGCTACTATAACTTGGTAACATTGCTTTTACTTCTTCAAATGTTATCATTCTTGCTGTACTTTTTGCTTGGCTTGTCCAATTTGATACATCACTAGCTAATTGGGCATTTGCTGTTGCTGGTCCATCTGCCTTATTTCCACTTGTATTCCAAGCTACCTTATTAGTTGTATTATGGTCTAATATTAAATTAACATTACTCCCACTTGAAGATATCACATACCATTTCATACATCCCGTTTTATTTTCACTCACACTATTACTTGATGTATAATCAGAACAATTTTTTTCTCCGGTTTCTGGATTATAGTATACTACATTTCCAGTATTTGATAATATATCCTCTGTTATATCTGTATCTCCAACCTTATATTGTCCATATATTATTTGACCAAATATATCACTTATTGATACATCATTTGTTGGTAATTTACTCATGTTTTCTGATAAACTTATTTTTATATAAGCCTTTTTAGTTTCCTTTGCTTTTAATTCATCTCCAAGTTTTATTTCGGTATTATCTTGATATTTCATTTCAACTATTAAATTACTTTTTACTAATTTTTCATCTTCTTCTTTACTACTACTAATTGACATTTGAGTGGCTTTAACATCATTATTATCAGAAGATTTATGTTCAACATCGCCTATACCCGTATAAGTAAACTTATTTTTATCTGGATATGTTACACTTGTTACCTTGGCATCTATTGTTCCATCATTTACAATATCAAAGTTACATATTATATAATCTTTTGGAGCTTTTAATTTACTATTACTTAATTCTATTGTTGTTTTATTTTTAATTTCAATATCTCCTGCTTCTGCATAGTTATATCCTGTACACCTTGCATTTTTAAAATTAATATTCCAACTATCTGCTGTTGCTCCTAATCTTGCTGAACCTGTAATATTTAAACTACTACTTAAGGCTGCATATCCTATTGATAACCCTAATATCATTACACTTAATATTATTATAATTACTTTCTTATTCATATATAATCATCCTCTCTTTTTTATTATTCCCAATAATAATTTTTTTAACCACTAAAAAGCCATAGTAAAAATTAATCTACTATGACTTTATTAGTTTTTATATTAGATAGTTTTACTTTAAGGTAAAATATATTACTATATTTTACCCCCCTCCCCTAGGTAACTATTAGTTAACTTTGTTTTATAATTCTTTCTATTACTTGACTTAATCATATTTAGTTACCTCCTATCTATCATAATTCAATTATATATTTTTTTATTAAAAATGTAAATACTTTTTTAAATTATATTCATAAAACTATGATTAACTTGCAAAAATGTCTCACTGTTATATAATATGTCACTTGAAGTGACGAAAATGAGAAAGGTAGAATTAAGAATGAACGAAATATTAAAATATGAAACAATTAAAGAATTAGTTGACCATAAAGGTAACAAAAATCGAGCTGCAAAAAAGCTCGGTATATCAAGAAGACAAGTTGATCGTCTTATAATCAAATATAAGGAGAAAGGAAAAGCTGGTTTTGTTCACGGCAATAGAACTCATAAACCATATAATGCTTTTGATAACTCAATCTCCGAAAATATTATACTACATTATAAAAATAAATACTACGATTTTAACTTTAATCACTTTAAAAAGTTTTTAGAAGAGAAAGAAAATATTAAAGTATCTTACAATTTTATCTATAAAACTTTAACTAAAGAAGGAATTTTATCCCCGAAAGCTAGAAAGAAAACAAAAAGAAAATTTGCCAAGCAAAGACTACTTAAAGAAAAGAAAATTAATTTAGCTATGACTGATGAACAAATTAATACAATAATTAATCACGAAGTGGCATTGGAGGATGCACATCCTCGAGGTGAAAAACCAAAATACTTTGGTGAAATTATTGAACAAGATGGTTCAATACATTTATGGTTTGGTGAAACAAAGACATGCTTACATTTAGCAATCGACAAAGCAACTTCTACAGTAGTTGGATCATGGTTTGATTATCAAAAAACATTAAATGGTTATTATCATGTTTTATATCAAATTCTAACTAAATATGGTATTCCCTATAAATTTTTTACTGATAATAGAACCGTATTTAATTATAAATCATTAAATCCTGATAAAAGAACTAGTGACAAAGATGTTTTAACACAATATGGATATGCCTGTAAACAATTAGGAATAGATTTAGAAACATCATCCGTTTCACAAGCTAAAGGTTTAATAGAAAGAACAAATGGAACATTTCAAGGCAGATTGGTACAAAAATTAAGACTTAATAATATTACTACTATCGAGGAAGCGAACAAGTATCTAACAGAAGTTTTTGTTCCACAATTCAATAAAGAGTTTGCTCTAGATTATAAAAAATTTGCTAGTGTATTTGAAGCTTCTCCATCAGAAGAAAAAATAAATTATACTTTGGCTATTTTAACTCCAAGAAAAATTGATAATGGCAATTCTATTAAATATCAAAAAAAATATTATCAACCATACCTAGACGGTACATTAAAATGTTTTATGCCTAAAACTGAATGTTTAGTTATTAAAGCTTTTAATGGTGATTTATTAGTTACAATTGATGAACAAGTTTTAGAATTAAAAGAATTAGAAAGAAACAAAAAATATTCTGAAAATTTCGATGAGGTTACTGAAGTTAAAGAAAGAAAAAAATATATTCCTCCTATGACTCACCCATGGAAATTAGCTTCTTTCAAAAAACAATTACAAAAAACACACACAAATCATGTGTATGCTTAAATGAGCGGGTTTTTATGCCGAGAAAACTTTTGACTAGTAAAGAAATATTTTTTACCTTAATAGAGTTTAATGATTATTATTTTCATTTTTTGAAAATGATAATCACTTAAACGACTATAAATTAAGAAAAATATTTCTGCTTGTCAAAAGGAAATTGGAATAAATTTTCCCGCAAATGTTTAATTTATTTTAAGACATTTTCCTAAATTATTGACATACTTTTTTAAATTATATTCATAAAACATTTTAACAATAATTTTACTTTTAAATAACATTCTATTTATTATTACTTTAACAGCATATTTACATTTTAATAAAAAAAACAGTATAAAAATATACACTATTTTTCTAAAATATTACCTATATTTAATATCTACAATATCACTTATTGAAATCAACTCATTGTCATAAGTTATAATAAAATTTCCACTCTTTCCTATTATCCTTTTTTTAATTTCTTTATCTTTTAAAGTAATTATCACATCAGCTTTATAAATATAATTAGGGTCATTGAAAATTTTTTTAATTTTTTGATTTATATTTCCACTTAATTCTTTTTTAAGATTTTCTACTCTATTTACTGGTTCAACATAATTACTTTTATTATAAACAACTTTTTCATTATTTTTAAATTCTTTATCAATTTTATTAACATATACTTTAGGTAGTTCCTTTTTCATAATCGCCTCCAATAAATAATATGTATTTTATATTTTATTTATTACTTCTAACTTATAACCTATAAAATATCCAACAATAAATAGTATAAATCCTATTAAAATATCTTTAATTAAAAAACCTTTACTAAATGTTTGAATTATTAAAATAAAAGTTGATGATAATGCAAAACCTATTATAACAAAACGCATTTTTATTGAATATTTATTAAATAGCATTTCCATAATTTTAACAAATATTATAACTCCTATTATTACCCCAATTATAAAATATATAAATATATTATTAAGAAAATCTAGTTGTGAAAATAAGGTTATAATTTCATCATAAACTCCAAAAAGCATTAGTAATGAAGTACCACTAACACCTGGAACAATCATACTAAAAGCTTCTAATACACCCATTAATAAATAAAATAGAAAGCCATTATTATGATTTATTTGACCATTAATATTAAACATAAAAATCAAAAACAACATACTTATTAACATCAATATTATGTTAGAAAAACTATATTTAACTTCATCAAATAATGATGGTATTCCTCCAGCAATTAAACCTATAAAAAATAACATTGTAGGTAAATAATAATTAGTTAAACTAATTTTAATTAAATTACTCATTATAAATATACTTAAAAATATTCCCAGTGTTAATAAAAATAAAAATTTAAAATTTTTTTTAATTTCTCTAATGGGATGACTAACAGCACTTAAACATTTTTCATATACTCCTAAACTTATAGCTAAAATACCACCACTTACACCAGGGATTATTTTTCCCATTCCTATAATAATTCCTTTAAGTATTAAAATGATATTTTCTTTCATATTCAATTTTATGTATAAAATAATTATATATAACAAAAAAGAAGCCTAAACTTCTTTTTTATGTTTTTGTTTTGAAAATATTAATGTTAACGTTGAAGTAACAATTAAAATACCTAATAAAATCATTGTACTACTAAATAACATTGATGTATCACTTCCACTTATCGTTTCTTTAAATAATTTTACTGAATAAGTCATTGGCATGAAAGAATATAGTACATTAAAGAATTTAGGTACTGTTTCCATTGGGAATGTTCCTCCACAAGATGTTAATTGCAAGATAAGTAATAAAATTGTTAAGAATTTTCCAATGTCTTTAAAGAAAATCATTAAGAATTGAATTATTGAAACAAATACAACTGATACTAAACAACATGCTAGATAATAATATCCTAAATGTTTTACCTCAATACCTAAAACACTATGTAAAATTAAGGCAACTATTAAAGCTTGTAATAAACCTATTAATAGGAATATAAAAGTTCTTTTAACTGGATGTTTAGAATTTCTTGATAATATTTCAAATCTACTATCTTGATCTAAATAAATACCAAAGAAAATTAATATTCCACCTACCCAAAGTGATAATGACATAAAGTAAGGGGCAAATGATGTTCCATAATTAGGAACTGGTTCGATAACATCATTTTCTACTTCAAATGAATTAACTGAATATTCATCTATTTCATTTAAAGCTTTTTTCTTATCATTAATTTTTTCTATTCCACTATTAATTCCATTACCTAAATCATTAATACCATTATCCATTTTTTTAACACCATTATCTAAAGTATAAGCACCATTATTTAAAGTATTAATGCCTGATAAAATTTGAACCGAAGCATTTGTTAATTGATTAGTACCATTAGAAATATTATTTATTCCATTTACAATTTGATTATTATAAAATTGTAATTGTTCTAATCCTAAATCTATTTCATTTATCTTTTCATGAATAACAGGTAAACTAGAAGATTCACTATTTAATTCAGCAGTTTTGGTTGCTAAAGCATTTGTATTAGCTCTTAAATATTCTCCACCATTACTTAATTTATTTATTTTTTGACTAGTTTCTTGACTACTTAAACTTTTTATAATCTTTTGCATATTTTCATCATTCATTGCTTCTGGATGTTCACTTAAATAATTTTGTAATAATGTAGCAACTTCTCCAGTTTGACTAATTAATTCATCTACTCCACTAGTATATTCAACTACACCACTATCTAATTCACTTGTTTTTGATGATAATAAATCAATTGAAGAACTTAAAGTACTTAATTTTTCTGTTCTACTATTAAGTTCTTTAGCGCCTTCTGAAATTCTATTTAAACCACCAGTAAATTCTTGTGAACCACTTTTTAAAGAAGTAACTCCATTATTTAATTCATTTAAAGAAGAATTAAATGTTTGATAATTGCTATATAGTTTATTAGTACCACCATTTAACGTACTAGTACCTGATAAAACTTGACTTGAACCATTTGCTAAAGAAGTAACTCCATCATTTATTTGATTTAAACTTTTAGGAACTTCATTTATATTATCTTCTAAAGTACCAACTATTTCTTTAGTTATATTTTTTTGTAATGTTGTTTCTATTTGTAAAACAGCATTTTTTAATATTTGAGCAGCTAAATAATTTCTTTTTTCATTTGATGAATAAATTATTTTAGCTTCTTGTTTATCTTCTTCACAAGCAGTTGATATTTTTTTAGAAAAATCTTCTGGTATAGTTATAGAAGCATAATATTTTTCCTTTTCTACTCCTTTTTTAGCATCTTTATTATCTGTTATAACAAATTTTAAAGTATCATTCTTTTTTAATTGATTAGTCATTTCTTTACCTAAATTTTGTTCTTTACCATTTATAAGTGCACCTTTATCTTCATTAACAATTGCAACAGGTAATTGATCTAATGAATTATATGGATCATAGAATGCTTTTAAGTATAGAAAGCTATACAATAAAGGTATTATTAATACCCCAACTATGATTGCTGTTCTTTGAATTATTTTTTTATTCATATTTTTTTCTCCCTTCTTAAGATTAACAATCTTTATATTATATTCTTTTTCAGTTCAAATAAGTATTTTAATACATTTTTTTGATTTTGTCAAATTAAACTTAAGAGTGCTAAAAAATTAGTTATATTTTGTTATTACAACAATTTTATCTTCAATAGCTTGCCAAAAACATTTTTTTTTATTATAATTTAAATGGTGATGTTATGAAAAAATGTCTTGTTGTTTTTAATTCCAATAGTGGAAAAGGTATTAAAAAAGAAACTCTAAATAAAATCATTCAAAAAATTGAAGACAAAGGTTATCAAGTTTCTACCATTCAAACTAAATATCGTGGTCATGCTATTAAAATTGCAACCACTGCTAGTGATGATATTGACCTTTTATTATCAATAGGTGGAGATGGTACTTGTAATGAAGTTGTTTATGGAAATTTAAAAAGAAAAAAACGTTTATTAACATCTCATATTCCACTTGGCACTACTAATGATATTGGTTCAATGTTTGGTTTAACTAAAAGCATTTTAACTAATTTAGACCTTATTTTAAATGGAGAAATTAAAAAAATTGATATTTGTTTAGTAAATAATCGTCCCTTTGTTTATGTAGCAGGTTTTGGAAAATTTATGAATGTTCCTTATCAAACACCAAGGGAATTAAAAAAAAGACTAGGTTATGTAGCCTATTTAATTGAAGGAACTAAAGCTTTCAATAATAAAACTAAATCATATGAAATGAGTTTTACTGTTGATGGTGAAGAATACACTGGATTTTATTCATTTATTATTATTTCCAGTGCGAATCACATAGCCGGTATAAATAATTTTTATAAAGATGTTAAATTAGATGATCACAAATTTGAAGTCTTACTTTGTAATATTACGAAAAAATCAGATATTATAAAGAGTTTATATTATTTAAAAGCACATGATATAACTAAAATACCAGGATTTTATTTTTATAAAGCTAGTCATATTAATATCAAGTTTAAAAACAAAGAAAAAGAAAAATGGTGTATTGATGGCGAAGAATTAGAAGATGATACTTGGGAATTTGATATTAAAATAGATCCTAATTATGAAATGCTTTTACCTAAAACAATTAATAAAGATTTATTTGAAAATCAAAAATAATAAGAAATTAATCTTATTATTTTTCAGAGTGTAGACAAACCCCTAGATTTTTTCTAGAGGTTTTCTTATAAATA
>JAHZGA010000023.1 GCA_019421005.1 bacterium
GCATGCCGCCAGCGTTCATCCTGAGCCAGGATCAAACTCTCCAAAAAAAAATATATAAAATTTAATTTGTTCGAATTGTTAATCCTAACTAGATTTTGAATTGACATTTTGCTCAGTTTTCAAAGATCATTTCGTTTGTTCAAGAAGTGAACAATACCAATATATCAAATGGAAAAGCTTAAGTCAAGTGTTTTTTCGATTTTTTTTGAAAAAAATCAAATTTCTGTAAAAAATGTAAATATTATAAGTTTTCCGCTTGAAAGCACAACTATAATATCAAATATATTCTAACAAGTCAACACTTTTTTTAATTTTTTTCAAATTTGTCATTTTTAATAAATTTTTGTAACAAATTTGCCGTTTTTCCCTTGAAAGCACAATTATAATATCAAATATGTCTAACCAAGTCAACACTTTTTTTGAATTTTTTAGAATTTTCTACATTTTTTTACATTTTTATTAAATTCTTGCTTTTTTGCTTTATATTTTAATATATTCACTTCATGAATTAAAATTACTATTTTTTTCTTCTTCTTTTATTTTTTTGTATATTTCACAATATTTTTGATTTACTTTTTCATCAAACATTGGTATACCTTTTTTATATAGATTAATTATTTTCTTTAAGGCATTGGTAACTACAAAATCTAATTCTTTACTATAATTCATTATACGCTTATGATATTTATATTCCATTTGATCTAATATTTTATATTTACCACTTGGAAAAATTCTTAAATCTAAATCATAATCTATCCATTTTATTGTATTTTCTTCTATTAGATATGGGCTAGCTATATTACATTTAAAATATAGTCCATCTTTTTTTAGCTGGGCAATAATATTAAACCACTCTTCTTTAAAGAAATACATTATATCAGGTTCTTTCGTTTTCCACACATTTCCATCAGAATTAATAACCGTTGCTTTATAATTACCTAAAACTATATAATCTTTTTTTATATCTAAAATTACTGCTTCACTCCATGAACGATGTGGTTTACCATTATGTTTATAACATTGAATTTGAAAATTATCTCCGATATAAATATTTTTCATCTTTGCCACTTCCTTTTTCTATATTATAAACTTTTTTACATTAATCAGTCAAATATATTAATAAAAAAAATAAACTAACTTTCTATAGTCAGTTTATTTAGTGCTTCTTGTAATTGATTATCACTTTCTTTTGTTGGATTATTATAATAGTTTTCATCCATTGAAACTTCAACATCTGGTTTTATTCCTTTTTCATTAATCCATTTTCCTTTAGATGTTAGCCACTTTTTAGTTGTTATTTTATAATAGTTACCATTATTTAATCCTTGAAGTTCTTGAACAGTACCTTTACCAAAGCTTTTTTCACCTACTAAAACAGCATTTAATTGCTCATTTAAGGCCGATGCTAATACTTCTGATGCAGATGCACTAGAATTATTAATTAAAACAATTATAGGGCATTTTTCGGTGCTATTTCCCTCTGAATAAAACTTTTCAGTTTTATTTTTATCTTTTATCTGATAAATGACATGTTTTTTATCCATTAATTGCGATAAAATACTAGAAACTGCGGTTAAGTGTCCACCAGAGTTATCTCTAACATCAATAATTAAAGAATCAATATTTTCTTTTTTTAGTTTTTCATAATTGCTTTTAAATTGTTCAGCTGTGTTATTAGCAAAAATACTTATTTTTATATATCCTACTAATTTATCATTTTTAGTAATTACTTCTGAAGTAATTGATTTCAATGTAACTAAATCTTTTTTTACAGTTATTTCTATTTCTTTATCATCACGCATAACTTTTAATTTAAAGCTATCTTTAGTTTTATTAATAATTTTAATTAATTCATTAGTTTCTTTTCCTTGTAAATCTTTACCATCGATACTTTTAATAATATCAAGTGGTTCTAATCCTGCTTGTTTAGCTGGGGTATCATCAAACACATTTAAAATAATAATGTTATTTTCTTCATCATTTACAACTTCAATTCCTATTCCTTTATATTCTCCATCTAATTGTTTATTAAAGTTACTAGCATTATTATCTTTTAAAAGATTAGAATTAACATCTAATGATGAAAACATCCCATCAATAGCGTTTTCAATTAATTCTTTTTTATCAATTTTTTCATAATAGTTTTCAACAACATCTTGATATGTTGAAATAAAACCTGCTAATTGTTCATCATTTTCAATTATGTCTGCATATTTATTACTTTTAAATTTACTATTTAAGTTATAACCCATTATCAAACTAATTATGCAAGTTAATAGAACTAAAACTATAACTTCTGTTGTTTTAAAATTATTGTTATTTTTTTTCATTTTCCACCTCTAAAAAAGGAATACTTTACAAATTGTTCAAGTATTCAACTATTTTTTCTTCTCCTTCATAGTATTCAGTAATTTTGTGTTTTTCAATTTTTAATAATGTTGCGCCTTTAAATCTTATATCTTTTAAATCATCAAATTCAAAATTTGAATTATCATCAACATATTTTTGATTAAAGATAGAATCTAAATCAACTTTATATATTGCATTTGCATTTTCACTATTTTTATAATTATTAATATATGTATCATATGTTGGTAATTCTTCATTTGAAGCAATTAAGACATAATATAAATCACTTTTTTGATTTAAAATTTCACCTACTAAAATTTCTTCATATTGAATAACAGCAACTCCATCGTTTTTTCCAGTTTCTTCAGTTTTACCATTTTTAATAAATATAGTAAGTACATAGAATACAGCAAACACCAACATAACTATTAGAAAAACAGTTATTAACCTAACACCCTCATTTGGATTATTTAATAAACTTTTATTATTTTTTTTCATATCTTTATTTTTTGTTTTTTTCATTTTGTTCTTCACCCACAACCATTATATCACAATTCTATTTAAAAGTACCAATTTTTTTCATTTAAAAAGGATTTTAAAATCCTATTTTTGATTTACTACTGACGCTACTCCGATTGATTTAGCTACTTTCATTAATTCATCATTTTTTAATTCATTAGAAACAATATAATATTCAATTCCATTATTTACCCATACTATTTCATTTTCACTCATTGCGCTTATTGAATCTGGAAGTAAGGTTGGTTCACCAGATACTGGTATTATTTGATTTTCAGATGTTTCAATTGTTTCTTGTATCATCATAAATGGTTTTTCGCCACTGAAGGTCATTATAATTCTTTCACCATTTTCTTTACTAACTTTATCTTCTTTATCTAAATAAGTATTAGTTGGTAAATACATAGGGTAAATTCCATCTTCTACTTTACTAACAATTTTTGTTTCTTCTTCTTGTTTACTTACTTCTAAATTTTTATTTAAGTCAAAATATTGTTTATTAAATTTTTCATTTAATTTTATATTATTAAATTTCATTGTCATTTGAACTTTACTTTCTCTATTTAAAACTTCTACTTTTTTTAGATTATTTTTTTTATCTAAATATATTTTTTGTTTAACTAAATTACTATTATTTGGATAATTAACAGTAGTTCTGAAAATATATCCATCTTTTGTTTCTTTGAAGTTATATTTTTTATCACCATTTATATCATCTATTAATGATTGTAATATATATATTTGTGAATTATTATATGGCCAATCGCTTTCAAATTTAAAACTTTTCTTTAATGATGGTGTTAATACATAAACACCATTTTCATTTCTTAATATTATTTGTTCATGATTATTAGTTTGATTAACTAAATTAACTTTAAATTTATCTTTTGATTGATATGCAACTGATACATCATATATATAGCTTTCTTCTTCATTTATTAATTTTAGTACACCTGTTAAACTATAACTATTTGCTTTTTCTAGTTTTTTAGTTAAATCGTTTATTATATCTTTTTCAGTTGTTTTCCCACAACCAGAAAGAAAAATACCTAGCATAATAAAAATAGTCAAAATTATTTTTTTTCTCATCATCTCACCCAATCTTTTACTTTCATTTAATTATACTTATTAACTTTTTAAATTATTCATGAATAATTTAAAAAAAATAGTTAAATATATATAATGTATATGAAAAAACTCTTGTAAATAGTTTTTATAAGAGTCTTACATTAGAGTAAACTAATTTTTAAATCAAATTTTAGGAGAGGAGAAACTTATGGAAACATTACAAAAAATCGCTTTAGTTTTCACTATTATTGGAGCAATAAATTGGGGACTTATTGGATTATTTGATATTGATTTAGTAGCAACTTTGTTCGGAAATATGTCCGCTTTATCCAGAATAGTTTATGTAGCTGTAGGTATATGTGGACTTATTAATATAGGTATTTTATTTAATCATATTGAAACAAAATAAAGTAGAGAAAGCTCTACTTTATTTTTTACTTATTTTTATTTTTACTTTTTTAGTTTTTGGAGTATATTGAATACGTGAGTCTGTACCTTCAACTTTAACATCAACTTCGTATTCTCCTTCTTTATATCCTTCTAGATCTAAATATGCGACTATATCTTCAGCATTTACACTGTCAATTACATCTTTTACACCTTTAAGGTTAACTGCAACTCTAACATCTTCAGCACTGAAACCTTGAATACTATATAAGTCATCGGCTATATTTCGATATTTTATACCTACATTTTCTACATCCCTACTACTTACTGTACCTAAAGTAATATCAACAGTTACATTATTAACTGACATTGATCTAACTCCAGTAGGACGTAATAATTCTAATTTATAAGTATAATCTTCTTTTAAATCGCCAACATTTACCTCAAGTGGTACATATGTTAGTTCATCTAAAACTTTTTTATCTCCGTAAACTGTTACTTTGGATTCACTAGTATTAATAGAGCTTATAGCTTTTCCAAAGGCAACATTACCAACTGGAACAACTTTAATTGGTACTTCTTTACTTGGTGAAGAAATAACCATTTTAGCACTTATTTTAGAAGGAACTATCTCAACTGATACAATATTACCATGTTTATCATAAGCTTTAAGTGGCACATCTTTTAATGTTATTTCGCCAGCTTCTTGTTTAGATAAACTTTCAATATCTATTAAAGCTTTAACAGTTGATACTTCATCTAATTGATGTTCAGCTCCTTTAACTGTAACACTATCGCTATCTAATTTTACACTATCAATAACTAATTTTGAATTTAGCATATCTTGATTTATAATATCACTAGTTAGTACTTTTGTTTTTGATACTTTTGGATAAATTATCACTGTTGCTTCTGATGGGTTAACTTCATAATCAATTGATTTTAAAGCTTGGTTATATTTTATATTAACTCGATGTGTTCCCGGTTTTAAACCTGTTAAATCAATTGTTATATCTTGAGTTGAAGATTGTTTAGCAAAATATAAATCAGATCTACTACCTATTAAGGTTACATCAACATTTTTAGGTAGACCTTCAACAACATAAGCTTCATCGTTATAAATAACTTTTATTGGTTGATCTTTTAAAACTTCAGCTGAATTGTTAGAAAAATCCAATACTTTTTGATCAACTATAATAAATGTTCCTACTGCAAGTGCGAGAGAGATAAAAAGTAATGTATTAGGTTTTGCTAGCCATTTTTCAAACTTTCTTCCTGATTTATCAAAATTTTTAGTTAATCTCATTATTAATTTTGTAATTGGTATTACTAAATGACGATCGAAGAAATGCCAAATACTATAAAAGAATTTTTTAATTGCTTTCATTAATATCATCCTCCTCATCATCAATTAAAACACTTTTTTTAGGAGTTAATTCTTCAAGTAACATTAATCTAACTTCTTCTAAAGTCAAATTATAATGTAGTTCTCCTCCAATTGCAATTGATAATCTTCCAGTTTCTTCAGATGCCACTAATGCTATACAGTCTGTTTCTTCTGAAATTCCTAAAGCCGCTCTGTGTCTTGTTCCTAATCTTTTACTAATTCTCATATTATCGCTTGTTGGAAAAACTGCTCCAGCACTGGTGATTTTATCTCCCTGAATGATAACTCCACCATCGTGAAGTGGATTATTTGGAAAAAAGATTGATATTAATAAATCACTCGAAATATCTGCATAGATTTTTTTTGATCTTTCAATATAATCACTTAAACTATTATCACGTTCAATTACCATTAAAGCACCAATTCTTGTTTTTTTCAAATAGTCCATACTTTGAACAATTTCATATACAACCTTTTCTCTTTCGTCAACTGTTAAAACTTTGTGTCGTCCTAATAATTGACTTCGTCCTAATTGTTCTAAAACATTACGGATTTCTGGTTGGAAAATAATTATCAGTGCTAAAGGTCCCCACATAATAACATACTCTAAAATAAAGCCAATAGTAACTAGTTCTAACCAATTACTTATAACCTTTAGAATAACAATAAATAATATTCCCTTAAATAACAAGGCCATTTTTACATTTTTTCTTAAACTTTTTAATACATAATATAAAACTAACCAAACTAATAAAACATCTAGTAGTTTTTTTAATAGTATAATCACTGAATCTACTGTCATATAATTCCTCCATTTATTCTTCACTTAATTATATCATAAAATGTTGTATTTTGGTATCAATATCCCCATTTTTAATCAAATATTTTTAGTGAGTTTTTTAAAACCCATTATTTATTAACGGGTTTTTCATTATTGGTAGATGTTAAATTTTCTACACCAGGTAAATTAAGATAAGCATAATCTACGTCATCTACATTCTTTAAGTATTTTTCATTTAAATGTGTTTCAAAAACAATTTGATTTAATTCTTCTTTAATAGTATCTAAATCTTTAGTTTGACTTAAAATTTCTTCATCTGTTATTGTATTTTCTAGTTCATCTTGCTTTAAAACTTTTTCTGTTAAGTTTTCATCTTGTTTTAGAGTTTCCTCGATTAAATTTTCGTCTTCTTTTAAAGGTTCATCATTGTTTTCTTTAACAAAAACATCATCTACTACTTGATTATCAATTTCATTTTGAACACTGTTAAGTTGATTGTTATCTATTTTTTGATTTACTGTTTCTTCAATTGGATTATTTTCTTCTAATTGATTATTATTTTCAATTTCTTCTACAAAAACATCATCATTTTTGATTGGTTGTTCAATTACAGGGCTATCAACAAATATATCATCATAATTATTTATTTTATCATTTTCTGAAATAGGTTCTTCTTTAATTTCTGGTTTTTCTTCTATATTAGGTTCTAATTCCTTTATATTATTTTCAGGTATTTCTTCATTATTACCTAAATTACTATTAAATTCTTGATAATTAGGAATTTCAGGTACAGAATTATTTTTAATTTCAATATTATTTGAAGGTGAATTAATAATAGCTGGGTCAGCTGCATATTTTAAGTCTTCATCTACAAAGTCATTAGACATATTAGATGTATCATTTAAAACCGTATTATTTACTTCTACATTTTCGTTAACAGTTTTTTCTTTTTTTAATAAGTTATTTTTTTCAGCATAATAACCAATTATAGCTAAAATTGCTAGTACAATAACCATAATAAGCCAAATATAATTGTTAACAACAAATTCAGTTATTATTTGCATAGACCCTTACTCCTTTTTATTCTTTTATTAAATAGTCTTCACCTTTAAATGGTTCACTGAATAGTAAATCACGATAATTTTGTTGTCTTAAAACTTCATATACCATTATTGCAACAGTATTTGATAGATTTAATGCTCTTATATTATCATTCATTGGTATTCGTAAACATGTATCAAGATGATTTTTTAAAATTTCTTTAGGTATCCCCGAACTTTCTTTTCCAAATATTAAATATATATTTTCATTAATATCACTATAATCAAATGATGTGTGTGGTTTCTTACCATAACGGGTTAAAAAGTAATACTTACCACTATTTTTATTTTCAAAATCTTCAAAATTTTCATAAAGTTGATAATCGCATTTATCTATGTAATTAGCGCCATAACGTTTTAAATGGCTTTCATCCATTGAAAATCCTAATGGTTTAATTAAATGCAATTTTACATTTGTTCCTGCACATGTTCTCATTATATTACCAGTATTTTGAGGAATTTCTGGTTCAAATAATACAGCGTTTATCATTTTTCCACTACTCCATATACTTCAAAAAAGTTTTTAACATGTTCTATTTCAGCTTTATCAGAATTTTTATGAAGAACAGCTTTTACTTTGCCATTTTCAAAGACAATAAAATTAACACCTGTATTAATATTAAAATTTTCTATTTTAACATTATTGCTAATACTTTTTATTTCACTAATAATATCATTGTTATTTATTTGAGATAAATCAAAATAAACAATTGGATTGGTAAAATTATTATTTGAAACATATTTTTTTAATTTTTTTTCAAAATCTTTTATTAAAATATCTTTGCTTGAAGCCATATAAATTACCGTGTTAGGGTTTTCCATAACATAACTGGCAAACTCTTGTTTATTAACTTCAGCTAATACACCAGTCATAACTGAATTATTTTCATAGTATTCTTGTCTTGTTTCATACCACATACTTAAGTAAAAAACAAAAACTACAGTTAGAATACAAACAATACCATAAATAACATAGTTTTTAGGTGCGATTTTTTTTTCTTCCTTATTCATATTTATCACATCCATCCTAATAACATTTTAACACATACTGTTCATATTATCAATTTTTTCTTGATAAATTTTTATATTTCTTTCGACAATTTTCTTTCCGCGCCAACTTCCAGCTAAACATCCATATTTATTATTAAATTCTTTGTTTGACATTTTTTTAAATGTGTTAATATCAATAAATTCTATTCCACTTGGTTCAAATTCATGATAACCTTCATTATTTTTATTATGTGGACATACTTCCATACATTTATCGCATCCATATATACAGTTATTAAATTTTTCTTTTTCTTCACTAGTTAATTCGCCTTTTTTTTGAGTTAAATATGATAAACATTTTCTACTATTTATTCCTTTTTCAGTTATAGCATGTCCAGGGCAAATTTTTATACATAAATCACAATTAAGACATTTGTTTTTTAAAGGTGTATCAGCTTGTAAATCTAAATTAGTTAATAAATTTCCAATAAAAATATAAGAACCATATTTAGGATTTATAATTAATCCGTTTTTTCCATAAAAACCAATTCCACTTTTATATGCTAAAAAGCGGTCATCTATTGGTTTAGTATCAACACATTTAACAAAATTAATTTCTTTATATTTTTTTATAAAGTTGACAATTTGATCTAATTTTTCATTTAAAACTTTATGATAATCTTCTCCCCAAGATGATGATGAAAAATAAACTTGATTTTCCTTTAAATTTTCTAGTCGTTGACATGTTTTGAAATATGGCAACGCTATTGTAATAATGGTTTTTACATCTTGTAATGAATTTTTAGGATCACATACAATTTCAGGGTTATAATTAAATGGAACATCATAATTTAAAAGGAATTTTTGTTTATGTTTTTCTTTTAAATCATTATCTACATAATAATTAGAAAATCCAATCATTTCTATATCAATTGTTTTAGCAAATTCTATTATTTTTTCTTTCATAGGTAGCTATCATCTTTAGTTTGAATTTCATCGATTGTTACTACTGGTAAATTAATGTTTTCTTGTTCACAAATATCTTTAAATTTTTCTCTAAATAAAGCCAATTCTTTTATTATACTATCCGGATATATTCTTTTAGATGTTTTTATAGCATTATAAACATCAATTATATCAACTTCAGTTTTATTTTGAAATAACGCTTGAGAAAAGCTTTGTTGTAAAACAGAAAAGGCAACATCAGGGTACATTGCAGCTAAACCATATACTCTTTTAAATTCCGAAGTAGCGCTTACAATTGATTCTATTAACATTTGAGTTATATAATTATTATATTTAAATTTTATCCCAGTTTGTTTTTCAATTTTTGGTAAAGTTCCCATCAATATTTTAACAGTAGTAGGCTCATCTGGTTCTGATACATCAATACGATCAAATCTTCTTAAAAAGGCTCTATCTCTTATTACATATGTTTCATATTCATTAGTAGTTGTAGCCCCTATTGCTTTTATATCTCCTCTATCTAAACCTGGTTTTAAAATATTAGCTAAATCCATTGGATTTTTACTATTGCCACCCATTAGAGTATGAATTTCATCAATAAAAATAATCGTTTTTGATATATGTTTTAATTCTTGCACTAGTAAATTTATAATCATTTCTTCTTTACCATTATAAAGAATTTTTCCTATTAATGATGAAGAGTTAAATTTTATTATTCTATAACCTTTTAAAGCATTAGGTACTTGATTATTAATTATTAAATAAGCTAACCCTTCTACAATTGCTGTTTTACCTATACCAGGTTTACCAATTAACAATCCTGATTTCTCTGGTGTTAATAAAACTATCATTAATTTTTTTATTTCACTTTCACGAGCAATGGCAGGATTAGTTATATATTGTTTAGCCGTTAAATCTTCACCATAATTTTTAATTACACTAAAAGAATTTTCAAATTCATCAACATCAATTATTTCAATATCTTTATCTTTCACTATTTCACCTCTATATATTCATTATCTTTAAATTTCTTTACTATTTCATCATAGTCTACTGCTCCAACTATTCTATTATAGTGGCTTTCTTCTTTACCATTTTTAATAAAAATAGTTGTTGGTGTTCCTGAAAAACTTATTTTAGAGTTAAATTCATTATCTTCTTTTTCAGTTAATTTGGCTAAATCAAGATAAAAAACCTCTACATTATATTTTTTTATTACTTTATTTAAAGTAACTTTATAATCTCTACAATGACTACATTCACTTGAGCCAATGAATAGAATAAAACTTTGTTTTTCTTCAATCATTTGTTTATAGGTTTTATAATCTATTTCATGATATGTTCTATTACATCCTACTAATAATAAACATAAAACTATTCCTAATAAAATTTTTTTCATAATATTCACATCCTCATATATAGTTTATCATTTTTAAAAAACTTTATCAATCCATCAAAAAAAGAAATTACATATTTCCTTCTTTTGAATAGAATAAAGCTTGATCAGGTAATAATAAAATTTCTTCATTTTGTCTTAATAATATTTCTGGTGTAATTTGTAATTTTGTTATAACTGATTGTATAGTATCATTTGGTTTAGTAATATATACAGTTCTATTTTGTTTAGGTATCAAGATCATTTGATTAGGATAAATATAGTCGTTTTGATTAATACCATTTAGTTCTAATAAATCATTTACATTAATTCCATATTTTTTTGCTATTGAATACATTGAATCACCATTTTGAACTATATATGTTTCATACATTTCATTTTCTGTTTGTGGTACTACAATATTTTGACCGGGCATTAAATTATTCAAGTTTCCATTTATTTGTCTTAAAGTTGCAATATCAGTGTTATGTTTATTTGCTATAGTTTCTAAAGTATCCCCAATTTTAACTTGATAAATTTTATACATTTTCATCACCTCATTTACATTTTATGAAAAAATAGAAAATAGGCAACAAAAAAATAGTAAAAATACTATTTTTTAAAGTTTTTAATTTTATAAGGTTCCTCTAAAGTACCATTGCCACCATCATATATTAAGTTTTTTGTTAGAAGGACAACTGGATTTAATCCTGACACACTTCCTGCTTGTTTTAAGTCAGCATAGTTATCAACATAATAAACCATATATGAGGTATCTGCATCAGCTGTTATTGTCCAATAACTACGTTCAAAAGTTGCTAAATAGTTGTAATTCGCACATGAACGATCGCTAGGTTTTAAACAATTTTCGTCTAAACTTGGATTCATATACTCATTTAATTGAATTAGTCCTAGTTGCTGATCTGCAACTGTACTTGAACATTCTAATGAGCCATCATTTATTGAACTTTCTATTTCTCTATTGCCAATACATACTTCCCAAGTCATCATTTTTTCTCTATCACTATCATTAAATAGTTCCTCACCATTATATAATTCTTGTAAAGTATCTTTTATTCGGCTCATGTTATAACCATTAATTCCAGAATTAAATTTTTTATCAACATTATATCTATCATCCCAAGTTGTTTGATCAATTCTTTCTGGTAAAATTATTTTTATTGTACCATCTTCATTTATTCTTATAATACGCCAATTCCTACCAGCAAATTTTATATAGTTATTAACATTTTCACCACGAAAAATATAGTTATCTTCTACATTATATAGTCCTTCTCCTATTTCATTTAAGTTATCAGTTTCAATTATTTTATCAGCTAAATTTTCGGTTTTATATTCTTTTTTACAATCTAAATAAGGTAAATAAATATAGTTATCATTATTATTAGTTATTCTTACCTCACCATCACAACTGACATTTTCATCAAGTCTATCTTTAAAGTCACTTAAATTACCACTTTTTATTAGTTTATCAATTGAAACACTTATAGTCGCGCCATCTTTTTTAGGTAAATCTTTTTCATGTTTTTTATAATAATTTATACTTGCCTTATACATTTGATTTTCAATATCTTTATAAGTTACTTTTCCACCTTTAGTTGCCGAAATAATTACCAAAATCAAAACAATTATAACAACTGCTCCTAAAACTATTCCACCTAACATTAGATATTTTTTATTAATGTTATTTAACATAAATTGACCTCCTCATTAACAATATTTATTATAACAGATTTTATTTATTTATACAATATTTATAATAATTTAAAAATCAACCATAATATAATAAGAAAGGTTGATTTTATGGTTATATTGTGTCTTAAGATTTTTTTTGCCCGAATTATTGATGTTTCTTTAGGAACCGTCAGAACTATTTTAACAGTTAAAGAAAAAACTTTATTAGCGTCAATTATTGGATTTATTGAGGTTACTATTTGGTTTATTATTGTAAAAGAAGCTTTGAATACAACCGAAACTAATCTTTTCGTCGTCATTGCTTATGCAGGTGGATTTGCAACTGGTACTTATTTAGGTTCATTTATTTCAGCAAAGTTTATTAGAGGAACTTTAAGTGTTCAAATAATTACTAGTTTTAAAAATAACAAATTAGTTAAAGCTTTAAGAGAAAACAATTATGCTGTTTCAGTCATTCGCGCTAACGGAAAAGATGGATTAAAATATTTATTATTAGTAGAAATTAACAAACATAAATTAAAAGAGTTAGAAGAATTAGTTTACAAATTAGATGATAAACCATTTATTATTGTTGATGATTCTAAATATGTTCAAAATGGTTTTATTAAATAGGATGTCGTAGTAGAAAGGAAGCTAAATTATCTGCCAAAAATATTACCATAAATATATTTAAAAACATATCTATTTGATGAGTAAACTCTTTGTCAAGCAATTTTTGAATCTGCGGTTCTATAAAATAGATTAATAACTCTCCACCTATTGCAAAAGAAAGAACAGATCTTAAACAAACGTATCCATCTATGTTTAAAAATAATCCCGTATAGTCCCACCATGTTCTATGCTATATATCAAACATAATTTTACCAGTAAAGTATTCTAATACTCCAGTTAAAAGCATGCTAAAGATAAAGATCAAGACAGGATGTTTTTTTAGTGGTTTAAACAATAGCACCATTAATAATGCTCCATAACCATATACTGGTAAATACGGTCCATATAAAAATCCTGGATTTGTTAAATTGTTTTCGGTTATAAAATAAAAACATATTTCATAAATCCAACCAATAAAAGCACCTAATATAAAAACCATAAAATAATAGTTAAATTTTTTCATACTTCACCTACTATCAAGTTAATTGTATCATTTTTGGTATAAATCTGCAACTTAAAAATATTATTTATTGGTGATATTGTGTTTAATTTAAATGATGCTGTTAAGGTTTCAAATGAATTAGGAATTGTTTTTGATAAATTTAACATTTATGAATTTTTAGATGGATTAAATATTGAGTTAGAACATGGAAAAGTAAATCATTTTACTAATGTTACTGATGATGATTTAATTAAAACTGCTAAAATCGCTTTAGCGCATTTAAATGAATTTCCTAATTACTATAATAAAGATTATGGTTTAAAAAAGTTTGAAGAGTTTTTAAAAAGTAAATTATAGCATTAAAAAGAGATTATAGTTAATAATCTCTTTTTAAATAAACAAGTTCAATAAAAATAAAAATCCTTATTTTATAAGGATTAGATTGCTTCTGGTCGGGAAAACAGGATAAACTAGAAAGAATATGATTACAGCATAATCCACATACGGATATTTCAAATACCAAAGATGACCTACAAATAAATACAAAATCATACTTTCAGTTGTTTTCATCCATGATACCACCTCTATATTTTTATAATATAGCTACTACTTGTACCCTCATGAGTTTTATAATGTTCTATATCAACTTTTCCACCATTATTTAGAATTAACTTTTGGGAACCATAATTCATATCATTACAATTTACTCTTACTTGTTCAAAACCTAGTTTTTTACATTCTTCTAACGCTAATCTCATCATTTTCATTCCATACCCTTTTTTTCGTTCAGACAATCTAATTTTGTAAAATAATTGGCTCCCTTTTGTTTTCCAAAATTCATTTAAATTCGTTCTAATCCCCACTTCTCCCATAGGATAATCATCAACATAATAAACGTAACGATTCGTTGTGGCATCATGCATTTTTGGATCACCAACAGTTTCATCTTTTATATACCATTCTATATATTTTTTAAACTCTGGATAATTTATTCCACAAATTGGATTTTCTGATCCTAATTCTATTCTTGGTATATCTTGATACATTTCATATTCTAACATACCCATATTAGAATTTACTTTTACCAATTTCTCCATTTTACACCTTCTTTATGGGTTTTCTACAACAATCATATCATACCTCAAAATATTTTTCAATAAAAAGTTTGAAGAGTTCTTAAAAAGTAAATTATAACATTAAAAAGAGATTATAGTTAATAATCTCTTTTTCAGAGTGTAGACAAACCCCTAGATTTTTTCTAGAGGTTTTCTTATAAATA
>JAHZGA010000024.1 GCA_019421005.1 bacterium
ATAATTAAAGAATGTCGAAATTTTTTCGATATTCTTTTTAAAATCACTCTTTTATAGCATCATTACAACTGTTAAAATTAAAGAGAGCAATTGCACACCAAAAAATTTATTATGATAAATTGGAAAGATTATATTAAATTACAATTTTTTCTTTTCATATATTTTCAAATATGCTATAATTTAATTATAATAGGATAGTGGAGGATGTATGTGAAGCGAAAAAGTACAATCATTATAGCTTTATTAACTGTCGTGCTAATAATAATTTTTATTCTATTTCGCTATTTAAGTATTTCTTATTTAGTTGTACCTAGTATTACCTTATTAGGAGAAAAAACAATATATGTAACAGTTAATAATGAATTTAAAGACCCAGGAGTAAAAGCTAGTATTAAAGATGTTGATGCTAGTAAAAAAGTAAAAATAACTGGAAATGTTAACACAAAAAAATTAGGAACGTATACTTTAAAATATAGTATAACTAATACTAAAGGAAAAAGAGAAAAATCAGTTGAAAGAAAAGTAATTGTTAAAGATGATATTCCACCAATTATTGAATTAACTGGTGGGGAAGAATATAATCTTGAATATGGGAATGAATATGTTGAACCTGGTTTTAAAGCTATGGATAATTTAGATGGAGATATAACAAAAAATGTTAAAATAACTGGTTCAATTGATAATAAACAATTAGGAACTTATGAATTAACCTATACAGTAAGTGATAGTTCTAAAAACAAATTCAGTATTAAAAGAAAAGTTTTAGTTGTTGATACTAATGGTCCTAGTATATATTTAAATGGAAATAACCCTTTGTATCTAAATTTAAATCAAGATTATGTTGAACCAGGTTACCGAGCAGTTGATGATTATGATGGAGATATAACTAGTAATGTTGTTGTCAAAAATTATGTTGTGCCAAGTGTAGCAGGAACATATGCTGTTAACTATGCTGTTTATGATAGTTCTGGTAACTATGGAACAGTTAATAGAACTGTCTATGTTGGTACGAACGACCAAATAAGTGCGAATACTTATGTTGCTGTTTCAATCGATGAACAATATGTTTGGTTTTATAAAAATGGAACAATTTTAACATCCGCCCCAATTGTAACAGGTACAAAAGGCGTTAATGACACCCCTAGAGGAACATATCAAATATTATCAAAAGCAAGAAACATTTATTTAACTGGTCCAGATTATAAATCATTTGTTAACTTTTGGATGCGTTTTACTCCAACTCAAATAGGACTTCATGATGCTTCATGGCGAAGCACATTCGGAGGAGATATCTATGTCGGAAATGGCTCCCATGGATGTGTTAATATGCCATATAATACTGCTAAAATAATTTATGAAAATGCCCCAATTGGTACGAAAGTTGTTGTTTATTAAGGAGGTTTAAATGGAAAGAATATATAATAAATTAGTAAGAGATAATATTCCTAACATAATTGAAAATAATAAAGAAAAACCAATTATTAGAATATTAAATGATGATGAATATAAAATAGAATTAGAAAAAAAACTATATGAAGAATATGAAGAAGTAATTAATTCTAAAGAAAACAGAATTGAAGAATTAGCAGATATGCTAGAAGTAATAAAAGCTTTAGGACATCTCGAAAACAAAAGTTTAAATGATATTATTGATGTAGCAAATCAAAAAAATAAAAGCCGGGGCTCATTTAATAAAAAAATATTTCTTGAAAAAGTAATTGAAGATTAACTTTAATTACTTTTTTAAATAAAAAAAATAGTTTTTTAAACTATTTTTGGACATATACTAAAGTTGTACCAGTATTGGTAATTGTAACTGGATTATTAGGAGTATCTAATACATCTCCTTTATAAGCCATTGTTAATTTCATTCTAACTTTTTCTCCGACTTTTAATTCATCGTTAATATTTATTTTAGAACCATCTTCATAAGTTAAACTGTAAATATAATTGTTCCTAATAATGTTTTCATCATTAACTTTGTCATTCCCACTTCCTGTAAAAATAGGGCTTAAATTAGTAATTGAACTTAATTCAGCATCAATTATACCATTATTAACAACATCAAAAGTGTAAGTAACTGAATCACCTGGTTTATTTAATTTAGCATCCATTATAACAATAGAAGTACTTTTTAAATAAATACTACCCGCTATGGCTGAACCTGTTGTTGAACCATAATCGTTATTAGCAAAATTAATTGACCATTCATGACCACCATAACTTGAAGAAGTATTAATTTTTAAAGTTGAACTCATAGCAGCAAAAGCAATTGATAAACCAATAATTCCTAAAATTAATGCAATGATAACAATTATTTTATAATCTTTAACTTCTAAATCTTTATTCATAATTACCTTCCTTACTATTAATATGATAATATATTTTTAAAAAAAATTCAAGTTATTAATTAAATATTTATTTTTTTTTAAAATTAATGTATAATAAAAATATATGCGGGGTGAATTTATGTTTGTAGATGAAGTTACTTTAGAACTAGTTGCCGGTAGTGGTGGTAATGGGTGTATGGCCTTTAGAAGAGAAAAATTTGTTGCAATGGGTGGACCATTTGGAGGATCTGGAGGAAAAGGATCAGATATTAAATTTGTTGTTGATGAAGGCTTAAACACTTTAGTAAATTTACGATATCAGAAAGTCATCAAAGGTAAAAGAGGAGAAAACGGATTAGGAAAAGGTATGAATGGTGCATATGCTGAAGATGTGATTATTAAAGTTCCACCTGGAACTGTTATAACTGATTTAGAAACAGGTTCCGTTTTAGCTGATTTAATAAATAAAGATGATGAAGTTGTTATAGTTAAAGGTGGTAGAGGCGGTAGAGGGAATATGGCTTTAGCCACAAGAACTAATCCTGCACCTAAAGTTGCTGAAAATGGAGAACCAGGTCAAGTAAAAAAAGTTAAAATTGAATTAAAACTTTTAGCAGATGTTGGTTTAGTTGGACTTCCTAGTGTAGGAAAATCAACTCTTATTTCTCAAATATCAGCATCTAAACCTAAAATAGCTGCTTATCATTTTACAACTTTAAATCCTAATTTAGGAGTTGTTAAAGCTAGTAATAATCGTTCATATGTTGTTGCAGACTTACCAGGTTTAATTAAAGGTGCATCTTTAGGAGAAGGACTAGGAGATAGATTTTTAAAACATATAGAAAGAACTAGGGTAATTGCCCATATTATTGACATGAGTGCTTTTGAAGGAAGAGATCCTTATGAAGATTATCTAATTATTAATAATGAACTTAAAAGTTTCAATCCTAAAATTTTAGATAAACCTCAAATAGTAATTGCTAATAAAATGGACTTACCTAATTCTTTAGAAAATTTAGAAAAATTTAAAAAACAAGTTGATGTTAAAATTTATCCAATATCTGCAGTAACTAAAGAAGGAATAAAAGAAGTCGTCAATGCTTTAGCAGATATGTTAGATAATATTGAAAAAGAACCATTACACAAAGAAAAAATAACTAGTCATGTTTTGTATCAATTTAAAGAAGAAGAACCTTTTACTATTAATAAAGAAGGTAATACTTGGGTTATTAGAGGAGAAAAAGTTGAAAAACTATTGAAAATGACTAGATTTACTAGTGAAGAAGCAGTATTAAGGTTTTCAAATAAATTAAAAAAATTAGGAATTGATGATAAATTAAGAGAGCTAGGAGCTTTAGAGGGAGATAATATAAGAATTTTAGATTATGAATTTGAATATAAATTGTAATTTAAATAAAAGGAGGAGTTATGCCTACAGAATATAAGTTAAGTGATTATGAAAAAGAAGATGGATATGGTAAAAAATCTTTTGAAGAAAGAAAAAAACTTCAAAAAGAAATGATTGAAATGGCTAAAACTAGAGGAGTAAAGCCAACTGCTAGATATTATAAAACTTATCCATCAACTATAAGAAGATTATTAAAAAAGGAGCTTTAAAATTTTTTTAAAGTTCCTTTTGGAAATTCATAAGTATAATAGACATTTTTTTTAGGTAAAATAATTTTATTCGGTAATAAGTTTTCAAAAGTATATAAAATATTATTATCTTTATCAGTCATAACTACATCAATTGGTTCTAGCATAAAAAAAGTATGAATACTATTGCATTTAGGAAAACATAAACAATAATCGATGTTTTTTTTTAACATAAAACCTTTAAATCGAATAAAAAAATTAGAAGCATTTTTAATTTTAATTGAATTATTTATAACTAATTTCAAATTAATCACCAATAAAATAATATCATATTTAAAATTATTTGTAAAATGATATAAAAATAGTTTTATATTTATAGTGTTGATAATCTTGATTTAATTATAAAATACTATTATAATAAAGGCAAAGAAAAATTTTATATGGAGTTGATTTATATGTTAAAAGAAGAATTTATAAAATTAGGATATACTAAAGAAGAATATGAATTAATAAGAAATGATTATTCAATAATTGCAATTCAAGACGAAACTTTAATTAAACATTTAAAAAATAACTCTAGTTTTTTTCTTGAAAATGGTTATAGTAAAAAAGAAGTAATTGACATGACCAAAAGTTTCCCACAAATTTATGGTTTATCAATAGAAAACATAAAACAAAAAATAGCAGATTTAATCGAGTTAGGATATACTAAAGAAGAAGTAATCAAGATGACTAAAATTTCACCTCAAATTTATAGCTTATCAATAGAAAACATAAAACAAAAAATGGCTGATTTAATCGAGTTAGGATATACTAAAGAAGAAGTAATCAAGATGACTAAAAGTTTACCTCAAATTTATGGTTATAGTATAGAAACAATAAAACAAAAAATAGGCGATTTAATCAAGTTGGGCTATACTAAAGAAGAAGTAATTAAAATGACTAAAAGTTTCCCTCAAATTTATAGTTATAGTATAGAAACAATGAAACAAAAAATAGCAGATTTAATCGAGTTAGGATATACTAAAGAAGAAGTAATCAAGATGACCAAAAGTCAACCTACAATTTATGGTTATAGTGTAGAAAACATAAAACAAAAAATAGCTGATTTAATCGAGCTAGGATATACTAAAGAAGAAGTAATCAAGATGACTAAAATTTTCCCCGCAATTTATAGTTATAGTATAGCAACAATGAAACAAAAAATTAGTGATTTAATCAAGCTAGGATATACCAAAGAGGATGTAATTAAGATGACCAAAAGTTTACCTCAAATTTATGGTTATAGTATAGAAAATACAAAACAAAAAATAGAATTTTATGATTCAATCGGTATGCATGAATTAGCTGTTATTGATCCTAAAAAATTGATGCAAAGTGTAGATAAAAGTTATTCAAGATATCACTTTTATAAAGAAATAGGAATTAATATAGATATGACTAATTATAATAAATTATTTATTAATCAAAAAGCTTTTGAAAAAAAATATGAAATAACTAAAGAAGAATTATTTAAAAAATACAATTATAAAAATAAAGATGAAAAAAGTTTATAAGAAAGAAGGAATAAAAATGGAAGAATTATATAGAATTGGAATAAGTGAAGGAACTATAAAAAGTATGATAGAACTAGAACCCAGCATCTGCGAAATAAGCACTCAAGAAATAAAAGAGAAAGAAATTATATTAGAAAAAATAAATTGTAATGAAAATCAGATTATAAATATTATTAGTAGTAACCCAATGTATTTAGATAGAATGAATGATGATGTTTTAAAATTAATAAATAAATTAAAATCATATGGCTTCAGTATGTTAAATATTTTATTTGACTCAAATCCATACATATTAAATTTAGATGCTTTTGAAATCGAAAATTATATAAATAGTAGATTAAATAATAATGAAAAATTAGAAGATATAGTAGATGATTTAGACGCAAATCCATTATTATTTAATGAAATGTAAGGGAAAAAATGGCATTAAAAGAAGAATTTATAAAATTAGGATATACCAAAAAAGAAGCAATTAAGATAACTAAAAAATTTCCTGAAATTTATAGTTTATCAATGGAAACAATGAAACAAAGAATAGATGATTTAATTGAGTTAGGTTACACTAAAAAAGAAGTAATTAAAATAACTAAAATTTTACCTCCGATTTATGGATTATCGTTAGAAAACATAAAACAAAAAATAGATGACTTAATTATATTAGGTTATACTAAAGAGGAAGTAATTAAAATAACTAAAAAATTTCCTCCAATTTTTAGCTACAGCATAGAAAATATGAAACAAAAAATTAGTGATTTAATTAAGTTAGGTTATACCAAAGAAAATGTAATTAAGATGACTAAAAAATTTCCTGAAATCTATGGTTTATCAATAGAAAATATAAAGCAAAAAATAGCTGATTTGATAAAATTAGGATACACTAAAGAAGATGTGATTGAACTGACCAAGGGTTTCCCTATAATTTATAGTTTATCAATAGAAACAATGAAACAAAAAATAGAAAACTTAATCGAGTTAGGTTATACCAAAGAAGAAGTAATTAAGATGACTAAAAGTTTTCCTCCAATTTATGGTTTATCTATAGAAACAATGAAACAAAAAATAGAATTTTATGACTTAATTGATATACATGAATTAGCTGTTATAAATTCAAAATGCTTGATGCAAAGTGTAAATTTAAGCTATGCAAGATATCACTTTTATAAAGAAATAGGAATTAATATAGATATAACTAATTATAGGAAATTATTTATTGGTCAGAAAAAATTTAAAAAAATGCACAAAATAACTAAAGAAGAATTAATAGAAAACTATAATTATAATAAAGAAAAAACTTTATAAAAATATATCACTTAATAGGTGATTTTTTTTATTTATATATTATTAGTAAGATTAATTTACATCGAAAATTATAAATTAAATACAAATGCATACAACTAATTGACAAATTCATCTAAAAAAGTTACAATATTTATATACTAGTGGAGGTTTTAAAATGAGATTGAATAATAAAGGACAAGCTTTAGTGGAATACTTATTAATAATTGCTGTTATCAGTGTTGTTGTTGTTAGTGTGGTGAAATTATTTGGAGGGTATTTACAAGATTCAATGACTAAATCTTCATGTGCGCTTATTGATAAACAATATGTAGAAGGAGCTAAACCTGGGGAAGGATCATGCGCTGAATAAGATATTAAATTATATCTTTTTTTAAGTTAAGAGGTGATATCATGAAAAATAAAGGACAAGCCTTGGTAGAATTTATTTTAATTTTACCTTTACTTATATTAATCATAACAGGTTTATTTGACTTTGGAAATATATTTTTTTCTAAAACAAAACTAGAAAATGAAATGGATAATATTATTAATTTATATAGAAAAAATGAACCATTAGATGAAAACGTCAAAATAACAAAAGAAAATGAAAAAGTAACTATAACTTTAACAAAGAATATAAAATTAAATACACCGATATTAAATAAAATATTATCAAATAAAATAGAAACAAAAAGAGTGATTTATGATGAATAATAAAGGACAAGTTTTAGTAATATTCATTATTTTACTTCCACTTATCGTTTTAATGTTTGGGTTACTTATTGATTATGGTAATTTAGCTAATGAAAAAAGAAAAATCGATAATAACATTAAAGAAACTTTAAAATTTGGTATTAAACATATTAATGATGAAAATATAAAACAAGATTTAGAACAATTATTAAAAGAAAACATAGATGATATTAATTCACTAGAACTATTAATTGAAGATAAAAAAATAACTATAACCTTAACTAAAAAATATAAAAGCTTATTCAATTTAAAAAACTATAACATAAATACTACTTACAGGGCTTATCTAAAAGATGATAAAATAGAAATATTAAAAGGTAGGTGATAAAATGGCTATAAAAAAAGCTAAAATAATTACAATAACTTCTGCCAAAGGTGGAACTGGAAAATCTATAACAACATTAAATTTAGCTGGTATATTTAGTAAAATGGATAAAAAAACCTTAATAATTGATATAGATTTATATGGAGGTGCAATTGCAGCTAGTTTAAATATAGATGATACTAATAATGTTTATAGATTAGTTAATGATATCAGCAACAATGTTTTTGATTATATGGAAAACTATGTTACTAAATATAATGATAAAATTGATGTAATTGCATCACCTAAAGATCCTAGAATGGCAAATAAAATCAGTAGTAAATATTTAGATATAATTATTTCAAGAGCTAGTATGCGCTACGACGTTATTTTAATTGACACTAATCATGTTATGGATATCACTAATTTAAAAACAATGGATTTAAGTGATCAAATAGTCTATATAATAAGTAGTGATCCAATTGATTTAAAAAACATGAAAACAATTGTTTCAATATATAAAGATATGGAAAAAACTAATTACAAAATAATTTTAAATAAATCTTGTAATCGTTTAAAAAGTTGTTTTACTAATTATGATATAAAAAATATAGTTAAAAGTAATATTGATTATACTATACCAGAAAGTTTTTATATTAAAAATATTGATAAATATATTTTAGATGGAAGTATTTTAACTTTAAATAAAAACATCAATGCAATTCATCGTAATGCAATTAAAAACTTTGAATTAATTGCCAATAACTTATTAAAAGAAGAATAGGGGAGATTATATGTCTAAAAAATTTATTGAAGAATTTGAAGTAGTTGAAGAATATGATATTCCTCAAAAAGAAATTAGGGATTATGAAGCTTTTCCTAATAAAGAACTTTTAGATGAGTTAAGGAATAAAATTATTCAAAATTTAATAGATCATAATATTGCTAATCATCGCAATATGGATGAATTTATAAGAAATGAAATTGATAAAACTTTAGAAGGATATGACTTACCAAATGTTGAAAGAAGTTATATATATAATTTAATTGATAATGAAATTAATGGATATGGACCAATAACTGAATTATTAGAAGATCCTGGTATTACTGAAATAATGGTTAATGGTAAAGATGAAATATATATTGAATTAGATGGTCATGTAATAAAAGATGATACAGTATCATTTATCAATAATGACCATATAATAAGAACTATTCAAAGATTAATTCAACCATTAGGTCGTACTATTGATACAGCTAATCCTATGGTTGATGCTAGACTTTATGATGGCTCTCGTTTAAATGCTGTTATTCCACCTTTATCATTAAAAGGACCAGTATTAACTATTAGAAAATTTAAAGAAGAACTAGTTACAATTGAAGACTTTTTAAGAAATGGAACTCTAACACCGTATATGGCTAGGTTTCTAGAAGCTTGTGTTCTAGCTAAATTAAATATAATTATATGTGGTGGAACAGGAAGTGGAAAAACAACTTTATTAAATGTTTTATCAACATTTATTAATGATGATGAAAGAATAATAACAATTGAAGATGCAGCTGAATTAAAATTAAGACAAAATCATGTTATTTCATTAGAAACTAGATTAGTTAATTATGAGGGTGAGGGAGAAATAACCATCAGAGATTTAGTTAGGAACTCTTTAAGAATGCGTCCAGATAGAATTATTGTTGGTGAGGTTAGAGGAAAAGAATCATTTGACATGTTACAAGCTATGAATACTGGACATAATGGTAGTTTAACAACCCTTCATGCTAATGGACCTGCTGATGCTTTAGATAGACTAGAAACAATGATTTTGATGGCTGGAATGGAAATTCCTATAAGAGCTATTAGAGGATATATTGAAAGCGCAATTGATATTGTTGTCCATGTTGAAAGATTAAGTGATGGTAGAAGAAAAATTACCAGCATTTGTGAAGTTATCGGAATAAAAGATGACATAATTGAATTAAAAGAAATATTTAAATTTAAACAAAATGGTGTTTTACCTAATGGAGATGTTAATGGTGAATTTTTAATGCATAAATATAAACCATTAGTAATTAAAAAAATCAACTCTAGAGGTATTGATTTATTAAAAGATATTTTTTAAGGAGGTATTATGGAAGGATTTAATATAAGTTCAAATGAAAACTATGTTAATAAAGATATTTTGGTTACTTATACTCCCAATTCTTCCGTAATCAAATATCAATATTTTATATATAAAAATGATAATATAGTTGAACAAGCAGTAATAAATGAAAATAAAAAAACTGATTTCATTTTAAATGAAACAGGAAGTTATAAAATAAAAATAAATACTGTTGATATTAACAATGAACAAAAAATTATTGATAGTGGAGTATATAATATTGATAAAATAGCTCCAGTAATTGAACTTGATGAAAAAGTAGTTAATATGGAAATTGGAGATACTTTAAAACCTTTAGAAGGTGTTAAAGTAACAGATAACATTGATGGTAATTTAATAAATAGAGTTACAACTAATATTAATGAACTAGATTTAAATAATCCAGGAGTAAAAACTTTAACTTATAAAGTAGTTGATAGTGCTGGAAATGTATCTGAAAGCAATTTAACAGTTAATGTTAATGTTGCTAATGCTAATACTTTATTTGTTGTTCAACTTAGTATTATAATTGTTTTAGCTATCTTTGCTACATTAATAATTTTTTATAGAAGAAGTATGCAACTAGAAAAAAGAATTGCTAAATATAGTGTTGAGCCACTTCATGATAATGGAGAAGCCTTATTTGATAGTTACTGGAATTTCTATTTAAAAATAGTCAATAGAATTTCTAAACGATTAGAAAAATTTAATTTAATAAAAAAATATAGTGAACATTATGATAAATATGTAGGAATTCTTAATAAGACTTACCACTCTGGACTAGATTTTGTTTCATCAAAATTTTTGGTATCGATTATATTTGTATTAATTGCTATTTTTAGTAAAACTATTCAATATGAAATCTTAAGTATTTATGAGGTTAGTTTTCCCTTATTAGTAGGATTTTTTATGCCAGATATTGTCTATATTTATAAATATAAACTTCATAGGAATAAAATAGAAAATGATTTATTACAAGCTATTATTGTAATGAATAATGCTTTTAAATCAGGAAGAAGTATTACCCAAGCAATTGATTTAGTTACAACTGAACTAGAAGGCGCAATTGCTGATGAATTTAAAAAAATGCATATGGAACTTTCTTTTGGATTAAGTGTTGATGTTGTTTTTAAAAGATTTTCTAAAAGAGTTAAATTAGAAGAAGTTAACTATTTAACTGCATCAATATCAATTTTAAATAAAACTGGTGGTAATATAATTAAAGTATTTTCATCTATTGAGAAATCCTTATTTGACCGTAAACGTTTAAAATTAGAAATGGCCTCTTTAACTGGAAGTTCTAAACTAATTATGTATGTATTATTTCTAGTACCAATTTTATTTGTTATATTTGTAAGTATTATTAATCCAAATTACTTTAAAGCTTTCTATACAACTACTTTAGGAGGAATTATCTTAAGTGTAATAATTATTATGTACATTATTTATATTCTATTAATTAGAAAAATAATGAAAGTTAGGATGTGAAAAAAATGGCTAAAAATAACTTAATTCGAAAGATTTATCGCGAAAAAGATATTGAAGCAATAGATAAAAAAATTGAAATGTTAGGGGATAATGTTAAATTTGATGCTATAACTTTTACTAATATTCGTTTTATCTCTTCCTTAATTGTTTTTATTGTGATATTATATATAACAAAGGTTGGTTATTTTTTCGCACCCTTTTTAACAATTATTTATTATTATTTATTTAAAATTGTTTTAATTGAAATGCCTTTAAAAAAAAGAACTAGAAAATTAGATAATGAGGCCTTACATTTTTTTGAAATATTAACACTAACTTTGGAATCAGGTCGTAATCTAGAACATGCTTTAGAAGTTGCTGTTTTTAATGTTGATTCAGAAATTTCTAATGAATTTAAAAAAACTTTATTTGAAACTAAATTTGGAAAAACTTTAATGGAAGCTTTAGAAGATATGAAAAAAAGAATCCCATCAGAAACTATTAATAATATTATTTTAAATATTACTCAAACCAGCGTATTTGGTAATAGTATTATTGATACAATGTATACTCAAATAGATTTTTTAAGAGATAAACAAGTACTTGATATAAAAGGTCAAATAAATAAAATTCCTAATAAAGTTAGTATTGTTTCGGTTTTGTTTGTCGTGCCTTTAATTTTATTACTTGTACTAGGACCATTTCTAATTAGTTTTATAAGTTAAGCACGATTTATTTAATAGTTCGTATAATAAATTAGAAAAAAATATAAGGAGGTTTATATGAAATATTATTTACTTGGAATAAAAGGAGCGGGGATGTCTGCACTTGGACTTATTTTATCAGATTTAGGTTACAATGTAGTAGGCTATGATGATGATACTAATCATGAATTTACCGAAGATAAATTACTTGAAAGAGGAATAAAAATTTATAGTGGTCCAAATGATGAGATGGATAAAAATACAATTGTAATTAGAAGTACAGCTGTTAAAGATGATCATAGTGAAATAATTAAAGCTAAAGAATTAGAACTACCTATTATAGAATATTATGAAATGTTAGGGAAATTAACTAAAAATTATAATACTATTACAGTAGCTGGATGTCATGGTAAAACAACTACTTCAGCTATGTTAACTCATGTTTTAAAAGATAAAGGTTATAATTATTTAATAGGAGATGGAACTGGATATGCTTCAACTGAAAATAAAGGTTTAATAATTGAGGCTTGTGAATATAAAAGACATTTCTTAAAATACAAACCAACTTATGCTATTATAACTAATATTGAACTTGATCATGTTGACTATTTTGAAGATATTGATGATGTAATTGATGCTTATAAAGAATATGCCAATAATGCTAGTAAAATGGTTATAGCTTGTGGAGATGATCCTTATACTCACTCTTTAGAAGTAACAAGACCAATTTTCTATTATGGAATAAATGAAGATAACGACATTATAGCTAAAAATGTTGTTTATAATGAAAATGGAATTAGCTTTGAAGTTTTTATTGAAGAAAATTATTATGGACATTTTGAATTACCAGTTTATGGAAAACATATGCTTTTAAATGCTTTAGCAGTTATAAGTGTGTGCTATTACGAAAGGTATTCAGCTAAAGAAATATCAGATTCATTAAAAAAATTTCAAGGCGCTAAAAGAAGATTTAATGAAACTGTAGTTGGAAATACTATTATAATAGATGATTATGCCCATCATCCAACGGAAATAAAATCGGTAATAAAAGCAGCTGAACAAAAATACCCAGACAAAAAATTAATTACTGTTTTTGAACCTCATACATTTTCTCGAACTAAAGAATTTGCCTCTGAAATTGCTCAAATTTTAAACACAAGTGATGCTAGTTTTGTTAAAGATATTTATTCAGCTAGAGAAAAACAAGAAGATTTTGAAGGTGTAAATAGTAATTTAATTATTGATAAATTAAAAAACGGTCATCATATTAATGATGATGAAGCAAGTAAATTATTTGGTTATAAGGATTGTGTAATTATATTTATGAGTCCTAAACAAATGAGTAAATTAGAAAATGATGTAATTGAATATTTTAAGAATAACTGATTTTAGTTATTCTTTTTATAAAAAATGTAAATTTACATGAAAATATCATTAAACATATTGCTAAAAATCAAATAAAATGTTATATTTTAATTAATATGTAATAGTAAGGAGCTAGAATATGAAATTGAAAACTGTTATTGTTATATCTTTGATTTGTATTGTCGGAGTTTTATCAGTAGCTTATGCAACATTGAGTAAAAATTTATCAATAAACGGGACAGCCGAAGTAACGGGGAACACTTGGGATGTCCATATTGAAAATGCTACATGTACTAAAACTGGTTCAGCTGTAGCTGGAACTCCAACTATAAGTGGAACTACTATTCAAATAAAAGGTATGACTTTAATGGCTGCTGGTGATACAGCAACATGTACATTTGATGTTAAAAATGGAGGTAGTGTAGCAGCTAAATTAAATAGCATTACTAATTTATCACCAACTATAGAAGGTACTGGATCAACGGCAACAGCTGATGCTAATATAGTAGCTAATAATTATACTTTTACACTTACATATAATGATAACACAGCTATTAATAATAGTAATTCATACGCAACTATTGAAGCTAATAGTTCTAGAACAATGAAAATTGTTGCAACATACAAAACTAATAACACTGGAATCCCAACTAATGATGTTACGATTGATAATTTAGGTGTAACTTTAGAATACGTTCAGAAATAGGAGAAAAATATGAGTAGGAACTTAAAACTAATAACAATAGAGGGATTAATTTTAATTGTTGTGGCTTTATCAGTAGCGTATGCAACATTAGGACAAACTTTAAATGTAACAGGTACAGCTCAAGTAACAGGAAATACTTGGAATGTAAAATTTGGAACACCAAGTTGTACATCAAGTGGTACTGGAGCAACTAAAAATGTTATAGTTAAAATTGAATATAAATCAACTGCAACAGCAATACCAACTGGAAATGTTACAATTGGAAACATGGGAGCAACTTTAGTATATTCACAAGCTTAAAAACGCATAAGCGTTTTTTTGTTAACAAAAAAAGTATTATTATCTTGTTTTGAAAGTTGTAATGATGCCATAAAAGAGTGATTTTAAAAAGAATATCGAAAAAATTTCGACATTCTTTAATTAT
>JAHZGA010000025.1 GCA_019421005.1 bacterium
ATTTATAAGAAAACCTCTAGAAAAAATCTAGGGGTTTGTCTACACTCTGAAAAAATCGTAATTTAATACGATTTTTTCAATTTATCATTATAAATTTTTTCTTCTGTGGTATGCAATTGCTCCTGTACCGCCTGCACCAATAACCATTAAACTTGATAAGATTACTCCTAAATCTCCAGTATTTGGGTTAACTTCTTCTACAAGTGGTTCTTCTGGCTCTTCAGGTGTTGGTTCTGGTGTAACTGGTTCTTCTGGTTGTTCACAATCATAGTCTAGGACTACTTGTACTTTAGCAGATATTAAGAATACATTATTAGTAACATCTGGATTTTGTGGATTAACAACATAGTTATAAGCTGTAGTTGTTCCTAAAGATGTTCCACCATATAAACGATGAATTTGAGCACTTACACTATCTTCTTCAATGTTAGTAAATGTTACTTCTGCTTCACTTGGCATAATTTGAGCATTATAAACATTGTTAATAAAGTTTTGTCTAAATTGTTCTAATAAAACTGGATTATTTTGACTTAATAAAGCATCATAATTTAATTGAGCTGAACTGTAAACATTATCTGTGTTTGATGAATTATTATCTTCGTTACGATATAAATCATCATGAACATGATGTACTTCTCCATTAGCGTCTGTATATACTGGAATTCTATTTGCTACTAATAAGTCATACCAAATTGCAATATCATCTTTAGTAAAACCTTTATAAGTTTTAATAGAATTTACTTTCGCGTCTTTTGGCCAAGTTTCTTTACTAAATTTAGTTGAATATGTTGCATCAACAGAATTACTTTCTATTGCTTCTTTAGTTGCATGATCTGCTAGCGAGAAATAATACCAGTGAGTTTGTTGTTTACAAACCTCATTTTCTAAAGCCTTAACATCAAATACAGTTACAATACTTGCTATTGTGAATAATGATAAAATAATAGAATAAACTTTGTTTTTCATACTATCCCCTCTTTTCGGGGATGTATTCTAACATAAAATTTATACTTTGTCAAATTTTATGTGAATTTTTTTATTATAAATTGATTTTTATAGTAAAAACACATTATTTTAAACGTGTTTTGGCTTTTTTTATTTTAAAAAAAAAGATATTTTTTAATACCTTTAAAATTATTTTTTATTAGAAATTACAGTTCCAAGTACTAAAATAATAACAATGACAACTGCAACAATAATGATAATATTCATATTAGAAGAACTTGACGATGTTTTTTGAACAACTGCCAATGTTTGAAATAAATTCATAATTACATTCCTTGTATCATTAAAATGAGTGGTACTAAATTATAGAAAAATTTAATTAACATTACAATAAAAATATTATCATTATTTTTTATATATGCTAATCCCGTAATAACGGAAAACAAAAAGTATCCAAGCATATCCATTAAAACGAAACCGGTTAATGTATCAGTGTAAATAAAATTTAAAATAACATAAATAAAACCTGATACTAAAATAAATAAGATATTATTAGAAAATATATCTCTAATAGCTTTTTTAAATACTAATTCCTCTGCTACAACAGCAAAAATCATTGTTTTGAAAATCGTATAAATAGATGAAACATTAAATAATCCATATAAAGCAAGAGCATTTTCATCGATTGAACTAGAAGCATTAGGAAAAAATAAATCGGTCAATATTCCCATTGAAATATTAACAAGGAATATCATAATAACCCATAATAGAATAGTTTTAATTTTTTTTGATAATTTATATTCTTTCTTAAAGGCTTCAAAATCATGTTTAATTACCTTTTTATATAAAATAATCATAGCAATTAAAAATATTAAATCAGCCAGAAACATCTGCACTACTGAATCATTTAATCCAAATGAATTAAAGATAAATCCTAATATTCTAGTATAAAATAAATAACTAACTAACACTCCTAAAGTTCTAAATAAAACACTCATGTTTTTTTTCGATACAGCCATTATATTACCTACCTTCTAAACACATTATAGCATATTTAAAAAAATTTTTAAATAAAAAAAGGTCAAATTGACCTCTTATTTACAATAATTATTTTTGAGTCAAATATATTAGAAGAATCTTCTTAACCATCTCATCATAGTTACATTCCTCCTTTCATTAGACTATCAAGTAGCTAAATTATGTCGAATTTCTATACACTTAAAGTATAGCATTTTTTTTTGAAAATATCAATACTTTAATTAAAAAAAGTTTAAATATTCGAATGAAATTTTAAATGCACCACTAAAAGCATTTATGGTCAATTTAGTCTTTCAATAATCATACTTGTAAAATTTAATAGAAATTATATAATAAACATTGCTGTTTTACCTATAACTGAAGGGAGATTTTTAAAATGGGAAAACATTTAAATTTAAGTCAAAGAATTCTTATTGAAAGTAATCTTAATGAAAATACTAGTTTAAGAAAAATTGGAATTATCTTAGGTAAACCTCATACAACTATTTCTAGAGAAATATTAACAAGAAGAGTTTTAAGTAAAGGAAATCGTTTTAATAATTTTAATGTAAAATGTGACAAAACTAATAAGGCTCCTTTTGTATGTAATGGTTGTCCTAATAAAAATCAATGCAGAAAAATCAAATATTTTTACTATGCTAAAGATGCTTATGATAATTATCGTACTACTTTGGTAGAATCTAGACAAGGCATTGATTTTGAAAATGATGAGTTTAGAAAAATGGATAAGATAATCAAAGAGGAAGTTGATAAAGGACATTCATTTTATATGATTGTATTAGATCACCCAGAATTTGATATTACTGAAAGAACTTTATATTATTACCAAGAAAAAGGTTATTTATCTTGTAAAAATATTGACTTGCCTAGAATTGTTAGATATCGCAAAAGAAAAAGAATGGTTTCTAAAGACAAGAGCGAAAGAAAAGAAAATGAATGTAGAATTAACCGCACTTATCAGGACTTTATTAAATATAAAGAAGCTAAAAAAATAACATATTATGTAGAAATGGATACAGTAGAAGGTATTAAAGACATTCTGCTTTACTTACTTTAAACTTTGTTCCTTTTAATTTTATGCTAGCATACAAATTAAAAATTCAAACAATATCAGAAGTTACTGACAAAATTAATGATTTGAAAAAATTATTAGGTTATGAATTATTTCATAAAATATTTCCACTAATATTAACTGACAATGGTAAAGAATTTAAAAGACCAGATTTAATAGAAGATAATGGTCCAGATGTTGTTAAAACAAAAGTATTCTATTGTGATTCTAGAAGAAGTGACCAAAAAGGAAGCATCGAAGTAACACACGAATATATAAGAAGATTTATAGAACAAGGAACTAACTTAGACAAATATTTTGATGAAGATATTCTATTGATGATGAATCATATAAATAATACTAGGCGAGAAAAATTAAATGGTGATACTCCATTTAATTTAATGAAAGAAAAAATAGGAGAAGAAAACATAAAAAAACTAGGTTTTTATTTTATCCCCGCAAAAGATATTATACTTAAACCTAGTCTATTCAATAAAGATAATAATAAATAACGAAACCTAGGCGTAGATTATTTATTATTATCGAATGGGTAAAATGGCACATTTAATCATTCATATTTTGGCACCATGAATGGTGCATTTAGTCATTCACGTTTTTGTGTTCGACACTTTTTTGCGTGGAATGAAAAACTAATTTTACCACTTTTTTAATAGTATATAATAAATTTTATATACTATTTTTGGCCCATTTACTCATTCAGTTCCATTATCTTACAACATTTTTTTACTTTGGTCAATTTAATTTTTCATTTGAGCAAAGTTTAAATCACTTAAACTCTTTGTAAATAAACACTTACTTTTTTTCTGTCTTTTCCTAAACGTTCAAACTTAACATAGCCATCAATTTTAGCATATAAAGTATCATCTGATCCAATTCCTACATTTAATCCAGGATGAATTTTAGTTCCTCTTTGACGATATATAATAGAACCACCAGTTACAAATTCTCCATCACTTGCTTTTGCACCTAAACGTTTTGAAATTGAATCACGACCATTTTTAGTTGAACCTTGACCTTTTTTGTGAGCAAACCTTTGAATATCTAATTTTAATAATCCCATGAATGCCACCTCCTTAACTATTTTATTTTTATATATTTTTTATAATTAAGTTCTAATTCTTTTAATAATTCAATCATATTGTCTAATAAGGCATCAATAACTTTACTATGTTTTAATATTTTAATATTTAAACCATTTTTATTTTCTATACATTCAATACAACATTTGTCTATTTTTCCAAGGCCATTTACAGTAGTTGTTACAATTGAAGATACTGATGCACATACAATATCTTTGCCATAGTCATCATAAAGAGCATGACCTCTGACTTCAATAGAATTGATTTTCTTATCTTTATTAATATTAACTTTAATCATAATTATCCTTTAATACTTTTAATTTCAATTTTAGTATATGGTTGACGATGACCTTGTTTTTTACGATATTTTTTCTTTGGAGTATATTTAAAAACTGTAATTTTTTTAGTTTTTCCATGTTTAATTACTTCACCTTCAACTGAAGCATTTTTAACAGTTGGATTACCAATAACACCGTTAACCATTAAAACTTGGTCAAATTTTACTTTACTACCTACTTCGTTATCTAATTTTTCAACATAAATAACGCTTCCTTCAGTAACATAGTATTGTTTTCCACCAGTTTCAATAATTGCTTTCATATCTTAACCTCCTTTACTTTTTTAAGACTCGCCATTAAGGTACATACGTTTTAAAACCTTTTCTGTGCGGTAGAGATATAAAGCTCTACACCGTATAAGATTTTACCATAGTTTTTGTTTAAAGTCAAATTTTTCAAGTAAAATTTCTTTTTCAGTATGATATCTATTATTATAATAAAATAAATGTTTATAATCACGATACATATTATTTAAGTTTTTATTCTTAATAACATGAGTTTTATTAAAGTCTAAATTATATAAATATCTTTCTAATAAGAACTTATTAAATATTTCATTGTGTAATTTAAATTCTTTTAATACTTTAGTAAATAGTAATATTAACCAAATAATTATAATTAAATTGTTTTTAAATAATATAAATATAAAGCCAATAGTAATTAAAGATATAAATAAATTAAGTAAATGACTTATTTTAAATGGAAATATTTTTTCTAATAATAAAATTAATAATTTAGAACCATCTAAAGGATAAATTGGTAATAAATTTAAAAATAATAAAGTATAATGACATTTTGTTAATAATTCATTATAACCAAAAATATAAGTAATTAAAATATAAAAAATCATTTGAGTTAATGGTCCCATAATTAGAATTAAAAATTCAGAATTAATGGTTTTATTTAAATGTTCTTTAAATTCTGTTAAGCCTCCAAATGGAAATATAATTATTTTAGATACATTCCATTTAAAATAATAAGCTGTTAAAAAATGACCTAATTCATGAACAATAATTAAAATAGTAATTAATATAAATGGTTTAAAAAAACCAGTTAAAATAGTAATAAACGCGGATAAATAAAAAAGGTAATGAACTTTAAAAATATTTTTTATAATCAAGTACCTTACCTTCTTTATAATAAACTAAATATAAAAAATCATTACTAACTTCTCCTAATGGTGAACCTTTTTCAACATAATCATATAAAGAAACATTTAAGTTATTAACATTTCCATACCAAAGTTCAATTCCATTTGTCTGTTCTATTATAACAGTATTCCCATAACCTTTTTTTTCACCAATAAAAACAACCATACCACTATTTAATACAGGTACTAAATAGTTTTTCTCTACTGTTAATTTAACACCATCTTTAAATTTTTCTTTTTTACTATATTTTAAGTTTTCATTAAAAACAGAAGTTAATTTATTTTTAAATATTTTATCTAAAGGAAGTGGTGAACCAAAGTATTTTTGATATAAATTATTAACTTTAACAAAAGAAAAACTTTTTGTATATACTTCAGTATAAAACTTATCTTTAAATGTAATATTACTTTTTAATGCGATTAGTAAAACAATAGTTAAAACACCTGTAATTAATATTTTATTTAATAATCTATACCATTTCATATTATTCACCCATTTAATAATATGATTTAATTTAAAAATAATTACTTAATAATATTTAGACGATGTAATGCTCTTGTACAAGCAACATAATATAGTTTTTTATTTATATTGTTATCAATTACAATAACACTATCAAATTCTAATCCTTTGGCTTCATATATAGGTAAAATATATAGTTTTTTATTATCAATATTGATTAATTTTTTTATTTTAGAAGCACTTTTTAAGTTATCAGTTAAAATTGCAACTGAACCAAAACCATCTTCAAAGCTTTGATTAACTAATGTAGTTAATTGTTCTTGTAAGTTATCTTTATTAATTACTTTAACGGTATCTCCATGTCTATTTATCATATTAACAGAAGTTAGTCCTAGTACCTCATTACAAAATTTAGTTATTTCATAACTACTTCTATAAGTTGTTTCTAATTTTAATAGTTTATTTTTACCACCTATTATTTCTTTTATACTATCCATATTATCATAGTCAACCATTTTACTTATAGCTTGATTAGGATCTCCTAAAATAGTCATTTTAGCATTTGTATAATATTCTTTAATTAAATAATATTGCATTAAATTATAATCTTGAGCTTCATCTACTATAACATATTTTTTATTAAATTGACTATTTAGTCCTAGTAACTTGGCTTTGATATATAAATAAATAATTGCATCATAATATTTTAATTCATCACTTATTGTGAAACTTTGAAAATCATTAATATCAATTTGATAATTAGTTTTAACGTCATTTAAAAATTCATTTTCATAATACATTTCTAACATTATTTTTTTTATATCATTTTCATAAGTAATACATTTTCTTATTTTAGATGTATAGTTTTTAGCTTTTTTTAAATGAGTATTACGATATTTATTTATAACATTTACAATTATTTTTTCTATTCTTCTAAATGGTTTATATTTGAAATAGGTTTTATTAAAATCATTGATTACTTCTTCTTTTGTTAATAGTATTTCACCATCTACAATAATATCATTAAATTTTATTTTAGATATTTGTCTATTTAAATAATTATCAACTATATTAATGAAATTGTTACCCATTTTAATTTCCATGATTTTTTGTTCTAAAGGATTAGTTGTATTATGATATCTTTCAATTAATGAACTATAGCTTTCTATTTTTTTATAGTCTTTTATTTGAGTAGTTAGAAATTCATCAAATAGAATACAAGGAACATTTTTTTCACCTAGTGATGGTAATACATCAGAAATATATTCACTGAAAACTTGGTTAGGTGAAAAAATCATAATTTCATTGTTTTTAATAAATTTTCGATATCTATATAGAATAAAAGCAATTCTATGTAAGGCAACTGATGTTTTACCACTTCCAGCTGCACCTTCAACTATTAAGTTATCATATTCAACGTTTCTAATTACTTGATTTTGTTCTTTTTGAATAGTTGTTACTATTTCTTTCATTTTTTCAGATGAGTTATGGCTTAAAGCTTCTTTTAACATTTCATCTTGAATATTTAGTGATACATCAAAAGCATATTCTAATTTTGAGTTATTGATTTTATATTGTCTTTTTAAGTTAATATTACCTTCTATTATTCCTTTTGGTGCTTGGTAATGAGCTTTACCTATTTCATAGTCATAATAAAGGCTTGATATCGGAGCGCGCCAATCATAAACATAGTTGTTATAATCTTTATCACTTATTGAAGTTAAACCAATATATACTTTAGTTTGTTTTTCTTTTTCTTGAAAATCAATTCTTCCAAAATAAGGATTATTTAAAACATGTTTTAATTTTGTTAATGTTTGATAATACATTTTGGCTTTCATGGCACTTTTTTCAAGTTCTAAAGAAGCAAATTCTATTTCAGCAACATCTATTTCATTAATGTTTTGCCATAATTCTTTTTGTTCATTAGAAATTGATTTTTCCAGTTCTTTGTTTTCTTTTTCTAGTTTTGTTATTTTACTATTAACGATGTCTACAACCTTATTTAAGTATCCTTTTTCTTTTTTTAATTCTTCTTTTGCTAACATATTTTTCCCTCCATTTCTAATAGTACGCAAAAAAATTACACAAAATATGTGTAAGTAGCAAGTTTAAATAAAATTGTCCTTCTTAAGCAAAAATGTCATATTAATGATATAATATTTTTTTGAAAAAATCAAGTGTTTTTATATTATTTTTTTATTAGTTTATTATAGTATAGTTATTGCTATATAAAACGTTGTATAATTTATATAACATTTTATACAACGTTTTATTTCATCTTTATTTTTGATATTTATGATGTTAATACATCAGATTTAGTTAGGGTTATAACTGGGCGGAGGCCGTAGTAGGCGTTAGAAGCACCACGACTAAACAAGCCACCATCCTGGGTCACGCACCAGGCCAATGCTGTATTACCATATACTGGTGTTGATGTCCAATATCCATCGGTTCCACTATCAGCTACATCACAACCAGAACTTGTACAACTACCTGTATAATCAAATAACCATGCATATCCTTGACCATTTGAAGCATTGCTATTAAAGTAAAAACCACTAGTTGCCGTTGATGAACTCCAATTAGATTGACCATTTGTTGATGATGTTATATTCCATATTTCATCGGCTGTTATCATTCTTGCTGTACTTTTGGCTTGTCCTGTCCAACTTGATACATCGTTAGCTAACTTTGCATTTGCTGTTAACGGACCTTTAGTATTATCTCCACTAACCAACATAGGACTTGCTATTAAATCATTTTTACTTAATGAACTTTGAGTTGTATTCCCATCATACCATGCAACTTTAGATGTTGTATTGTGGTCTAATAATACATCCATTGTTGAACCTTTATCATTTATTACATACCATTTCATACATCCTGTTTTATTTTCATTTAAACTTTTACTTTCGATATAGTTTGTACAATCTATCACATTTTTATTAGGATTATAGTATACTACATCTCCTACTGAATATGATTTTTCAATACCTGGTTTATATTCTGTTGTATTAATTTCTTGTCCATATATTATTTGACCGAATATATTACTTACTGTTACTTCATTTGTTGGTAATTTTGTCATTGCTTCATCTAGTAAAATAAACACCACTGCTCCTTTTGTTTCTCCTGATTTTAATTCATCACCTAATTTTATTTCTGTAGGTTCACTTTTACCATCATAATACATTAATCCTTGTAAATTACCAATAGTGGTACTTATTCCATTTTTTACTATTTCTTCATCGGTTGTTTTTGTACTTCCGCTTCCTGTATATGTAAATTTATTTTTATCTGGATGTGTTATACTTGTTACTTTAGCATCTATTGTTCCATCATTTACTATATCAAATGTACATAAAATTCCATTGTTTGGCGCATTAAATTCTACTCCACTTATTTCTAAACTTGTTTTATTTTTTATCTCTATATTTCCTGCTTTGGCATTTTTTCCAAGTTCTGTACACTTCGCATTTTTGAAATTAATATTCCAACTATCTGCTGTTGCTCCTAATTTAGCTGAACCTGTAATATTTAAACTACTACTTAAGGCTGCATATCCTATTGATAACCCTAATATCATTACACTTAATATTATTATAATTACTTTCTTATTCATATATAATCATCCTTTCTTTTTTTAACCACATAAAAGCCATAGTAAAAATTAATCTACTATGACTTTATTAGATTTTATATTAGATAGTTTTAGCTCAGAATAAAGTATATTACTATACTAATGTAAATACTTTTTTAATTTTAATAATAAAAAAAATGAAGAAATTAATCCCATTTTTTAATTCTAAAGCGATAACTCAAGTAATCTAAAAAATAATATCCAATTAAACAATATACAAAATTAATTATTAATGAAGAGTAAATACTTTTAAATAAAGCCATTATATTAAATTCTAAATATCCACCTAAAATTAATATAAAGTAAGTTAAACTTCGATATAAAACTATTAATACTAATAAATTAATTAAAGTATTAATTATATTTATATTTAAAACAGAGTTCATATATTTTGTTATAACTGCTAGTAAAAGAAAAATTGCTAAATTAAGTGCGAATGTATCTGTATAAACCATATCATAAATAAGTCCATATACACTAGCAATTAATAAATAATGATTATTGTTTTTATTAAAATAAGGATAAATAATAATTAAAGCAACTAATGAAAATAAAGGATTAAAATAATTAGTATCTAATGTTATTAAATTACTTATCATACCATCTAATAAAAAGGATATAATCAAAGTTGGTATTATTATTGGCATTAACTATTATCCTTTCTTTTTAAAACTGTAACATAGTTTATATCATCAAAATTAACATTACTTTCTACTTCAATAATACGCGCTAAATCAAAATTATCAGTTTTAATTTTAGTTACTTTACCTATTAATACTCCACTTGGAGAATTATCACTTAAACCAGTTGTTACAACTTCACTATTTAAAGGTATTTCATCATTACCTGATACTCCTTCAACAATTAATCTTTTACTTTCACTATCATAACCTTTTAAAATACCAAAAACATATTTATCTCCAATATTTATTTTAACTGATAATGAACTTGCTGTATCATTATTAGTTAATAATTTAACTGTACTAGTAAAGTTACCTACTTTAGATATTTTTCCAATTAAACCATCAGCTACCATAACTATCATATCTTTATCTATTCCACTAGTTTTCCCTTTATCTATAACTAAATTATTATACCAGTATCCTACATTTCTATTAACTACAGTCGCGTTTAAATATTCATATTCACTAGTTGTATTATTAAGTTCTAATAATTTTTTCATTTCTTTTAATTGTTTTTCTAAATCAGCATATCTTGCTTTTAAGTTATTATATTCATTTATTTTAGTTTGTTGTTCTTGATATTTAATATATAATTCATCATTTTCTTTATTTTCTTTTATTTTATCTTTGGCAAATCCAAGTGGTTTATATAAAACTTTACCTACTGTTGAAACAGTATCTTTAATAACTGTTTCTATTGGGTTTAAATTACGATCACTTTTTACAATTGTAAATAAAAACGCTAGAAAAAGAGCAATTAAAATAAGAACTATTAAGATTATATATTTTTTTTCAATTTTTCTTCTCCACATTTTAATTCCTCCGTTCTTAATAATTATAATACATTTTTTTTAAATTGCCAACTATATTTGATTATTTTCAAAAAAACTATAGTAATTATTATATCCAATTATAATATGATCTATTAAACTAATTCCTAACATTTTACCACATTCAAACAATTTTTTAGTTATTTCAATATCATTTCTACTAGGTAATACATTACCTGTTGGATGATTATGAATACAAATAATACTATGAGCTGAAATTAAACAAGCTTCTTTAAAAACTTCTCTTGGATGAACTAAACTTTGATTTAGTGTTCCTATAAATAATAGTTTTTCTTTTATTATTCTTTTATTATTATCTAAATATAAGCAATAAAAATATTCTTGTAATTTATCTCCTAATTTATTTTTATAGTAATCATAAATAATTTTACAATTTTTAAATTTAGTATCAACTAAATAATCACTTTTTCTGGCAATTCTTTTTCCTAATTCAATTGTTGCCAATAATGAACATGCTTTAGCTGATTTAATACCTTTTATTTTTATTAATTGATTATAACTAATAGTTGCTAAAGCTTCTATTTTCCCTACTTCTTTTAATAAAATATTAGCTAAATCTTTAGCAGAATTTTCTTTTGTTCCTGATCTTAAGATAATTGCTAGTAACTCATCATTAGATAATTGTTCACTTTCTCCTCTAATAAGTCTTTCTCTAGGACGATTATCTACAGGAATATCTTTCATTTTAATCATTTAAGTTCCTCATATTTTTTAAGTATTTTAATACTAACCGTTTTTAATGTTTCTTCATCATTACTTTTAATAAGTAAATTATCATATTGATTTAAAATTTGAATAAATTTTTCATTATCAATTATTACATCTTTAACATATATATCATATCCTCTTGAACTATAGTAGTTTTTTAATTTTTCTAAAACTTCTTTATTATTAGTTATTCCAACATATACATAATACATATTTTGATCTTTATTATAAATATAGTATTCTATATCTTTCATGCTTTCTTTCATGCTTTTTAAAGAAGAATAAACTCCTATTTGTAATAATTTTACTTTTTCACTTTCATTAAATACAGTTTTTATTTTAGTTGTGTTATATTGACTAAAAACAATATAGGCCATTATTCCACCAGTAATAATTGCTAAAAAAATAGGAAAAATAAATTTTTTCATAACATCACCTTCTTTATTATAGTTTATTTGGTTGTCGAATTAGGTCATGTTTTCATTTTAAATCATTTAAAAACTAAAAGCAAATCAAACAATTTAAAATATTTGTTACTTTTAGTATTCAGATTTAATTAATTTGCTTAAACAAATTAGTTAATTTTGTTTAAAAGTTCTTCCACTTCATTAGTGAAATCATTAATTTGAATATTTGTTATTTCTTTAGAATTTCTTAATTTAACTTCAACTAAACCTTCATTAATTTTTTTACCAACTACAATTCTAATAGGAATACCTATTAAATCACAGTCCATAAATTTAACACCTGGTCTTAAATTGCGGTCATCTAATAATACATCAATATTGTTTTTATTTAATTCTTCATATAGTTTTAAAGCAATTTCAGTTTGATTTTTATCTTTTGGGTCAATTAATACTATATTAACTTTAAAAGGTGCAACTTCTACTGGCCATATTATACCATTTTCATCATTAAATTGTTCTACTATAGCAGCCATTAATCTATCTATTCCTATTCCATAAGAACCCATTACAACTGGTTTTAATTCATTGTTTTCATCTAAATATTTTAAGTTTAAACTTTCAGAATATTTAGTTCCTAATTTAAATAGATTTCCTATTTCAATTCCTTTAGAAATTTTTAATTTATGATGACATTTTATACATAAATCATTTTCTAAAACATTTTTAATATCGCCTTTTATTTTATAATTAAAATCTTTAATATTAACATTTTTATAGTGATAATCTGTTTTATTGGCACCTACTAAAAAGTTTTTCATCATTAAAACATCATTATCTATTACAATTGGAATATTTAAATTAATTGGTCCAGCAAATCCTACTTTAGAATTTGTAATTCGTTCTACATCTTCTTCTCCTGCTAAAGATACTTCTTTCGCGTTTAATAGTTTTTTTAATTTTAATTCATTTAATTCTCTATTACCTTCTAGTAAGCATGCTACAAAATCATCATCAACTTTATATATTAAAGTTTTTACTGTATTTTCTTTAGAAATATTTAATGATTTTTCTAAATCTTCTATTGTTTTAATATTAGGTGTATAAATTAATTCTTTTTCTTTTAATTCTTCTTTAATTTCTTCTTTATTTAAACATTCACTTACTTCTATATTTGATGAGTATCCACAATTATCACATATAACTAATTGATCTTCACCTATATTACTTAAAGCTTGAAATTCTTCGGATAATTTTCCACCCATTGTTCCTGTATCAGCTATAACAGTTCGGTAGTTTAGTTTTAAACGATTAAAAATATTATTATATGCTTGTTTCATTTTTTGATATGATTTATCACATTCTGAATCATTTATATCAAAACTATAAGCATCTTTCATAGTAAATTCACGAACTCTTATTAATCCATAACGTGGTCTTGGTTCATCACGATATTTTAATCCTATTTGGTAAATATTAAAAGGCATATCTTTATATGATTTTATTTTCATTTTAGCAGCTTCTACAAATAATTCTTCATGAGTTGGTCCTAAAACATAATTACGATTATATCTGTCTTTTAAATTAAACATATCACTACCAAAATTATCACGTCTACCACTTTTTACATAAACATCTTCTGGTAATAGATTAGGCATACATAGTTCAAGTGCTGAAGCATTATTCATTTCTTCTCTAACGATTTTTTCTATATTTTTGAATACTTTTAATCCAAGAGGCATATACATATAAATCCCATTACTAGATTTTTTTATCATACCACTTTTTACTAATAATTTACCACTTAATGAATCTTCATCTTTAATTTCTTCTTTAATTGTGTAAAAAAAGTTATCTTTTAATTTCATAGTTAATTCCTCCTTAAATTATTTTAGCATAAATAATTAAAAAAGGAAATGAAATATTTTAAATTAAAGAGAAATAAAGATAAGGTTGATATTTTAATATTAAAAATAGTCATAAACTATGATTTTTTAACAGTAAAATATTTATGACTATTTATATTATAATATTATTATTCATCGTAGTAAACAGCTTTAAAACTTTTTCAGTATTACTTACTAGAGCTTTA
>JAHZGA010000026.1 GCA_019421005.1 bacterium
AAAAAGAAAATTTTATAAAGTTTTGTATTAAAATACTTGACTTTATTATGGGAGGGAAAATAAATGAGTAATAAAGATGCCCTATTTAGATTGTGTTTATACTTAAAAAAATACAAAATTAAAATTATTATTGTAACTATTCTTTTAGTAATAACAACAATATCAGGAATACTAGGACCATTAATAATAAGTTGTATTTTAGATGATTATATTTTAGCTAAAAAAACTGATGGTTTCTTATTTATGATTTGTTTATTAGGATTAGTTTATCTAATAAATGTTATTTTTGACTTTTTAGTTAATTTTATTATGATTAAAGCAAGTGAAGATACTTTATATGATATAAGAAATGATTTATTTAAACATATGGAAAAATTACATATAGGTTTTTTCGACAAAAATAAAAAAGGCGACTTAATGAGCCGATTTACTAATGATATATCAATTATAAGTAATTCCTTAAGTGAAGCTGTTATTCAAGTAATAGGTAGTATTATTACCATAATTGGCGTAACAATTATTATGTTTGTAATAAGCCCTTTATTAGCGTTCTTAACTATACTTACAATTCCTCTTTTATTTTTTCTTGCTATGTTAATTGGTAAAAAAACTAGTCAATACTTTTTAGAACAACAAGATAATTTAGGAAAATTAGAAAGTTATTCTGAAGAAATGATTGGTGGAATGAAAGTAGTTAAAAGTTATCAGAAAGAAAATCAAACTTTAAAAGAATTTAAAAAATATAATAATAATTTAAAAAATTCAGTTATTAAAGCTCAAGTGTATTCAAATTTAATAATGCCAATAAATTTAATTGTTACTAATATTGGAAATATCTTATTAATTGCTTGTGGTTCATTTATGATTATAAAAGGAAACTTAACAATAGGATCATTAATTGCTTTTGTTAGTTATTCATCAATGTTTAGGCAACCAATTAATCAACTAGCAAGTCTATTTTCTTCTGTTACTGAAGGTTTAGCAGGCGCTAAAAGAGTATTTGCGATTATTGATACTAAAAACGATATTAAAGAAACTAAAGCACTTAATATTGATAAGATTAAAGGTGAGGTTAGTTTTGAACATGTTGATTTTGGTTATAGTGATAATTTAGTATTACATGATATTAATTTGAAAGCTAAAAAAGGACAAGTTATTGCATTAGTAGGAAAAACAGGTGCTGGGAAAAGTACAATAGCAAGTTTATTACTAAGATTTTATGATGTTACTAACGGAAAAATAACAATTGATGGAATTGATATTAGAGAACTATCTTTAATTTCTCTACGTAGAAGAATAGATATTATTTTACAAGATACATATCTTTTTAAAGGAACAATAAGAGAAAATATTAGTTATGGTAATAAAAACGCTAGTATAGATGAAGTTATTAAAGCTAGTAAAAAAGCTAATGCTCATTCATTTATTAAAAGGTTACCTAATGGATATGATACTTTAGTACTAGAAGAAGGAAGTAATTTATCAATAGGGGAACGTCAATTAATTGCAATAGCCCGCTCTATTTTAGCTAATAAAGATATTTTGATTATGGATGAAGCAACTAGTAATGTTGATACAAGAACGGAAGTTTTAATTAATGAAGGAATGAAAAACATGCTTGAAGGAAAAACTGTCTTTGTAATTGCTCATAGATTGAAAACAGTAAGAGATGCTGATGAGATTGTAGTACTTGAAAACGGAAAAATTATTGAAAGAGGAAAACATGAAGAGTTATTAAAATTGAAACAAAAGTATTATAAATTATATCAAAACCAATTTGATTAAAGGTAAAAATCAAAAATATAGTTGGAAAACATAAAAAAATAGTATATAATAAAAGTAGAAAGAAGGAATAATAAATGAAAATTTTATGCGTTAATGCAGGTAGTTCATCTTTAAAATTTCAAATTTATGAAATGCCTGAAGAAAAAGTATTAATAAGTGGATATGTAGAAAAGATAGGATTGGAGGATTGCTTCTGGAGCGTTTCTGTTGATGGTGAAAAGAAAAAAGATGCAAGATTTTTAAAAAATCATACTGAAGCTGTTGAAGTTTTAATTGATGAATTATTTAAAAATAATATTGTTCAATCATTAGATGAAATTAAAGGAGTAGGACATCGTGTTTTACATGGTGGTGAAAAATATTCTGATTCAGTTTTAATAACTGATGAAGTTATCAAGGATATTGAAGATTTAACTAAATTAGGACCACTTCATCATCCTGGTAATTTAGCTGGAATTAGAGCAATGAAAGAAGCTTTAAAAGATGTTCCAATGGTAGCAGTTTTTGATACCGCTTTCCATCAAACAATGCCTAAAGTTAATTATATTTACCCTGTACCATATGAATGGTATAAAGAATATGGCGTTAGAAAATATGGATTTCACGGAACTAGTCATAAATATATAACTACTATAATGAAAGAAAAATTAAATAAAGATGATGTTAATTTAATTATTTGTCATATTGGTAGTGGTGCTAGTATAGCTGCTATAAAAGATGGTAAATGTTATGACACAACTATGGGAATAACACCATTAGATGGTTTAATGATGGGAACACGTAGTGGTTCAATAGACCCATCAATTTTAGAATATGTTTGTAAAGAAGGGAATATGGATATATCAGAAGTAACAAATGCTTTAAATAAAAAGAGTGGATTTTTAGGTATAGCAGGAGCATCTGATTGTCGTGATGTTGAAGAAAAAGTTAAAAACAATGATGAAATGGCTAAACTTGCATATGATATGTATAATGACCGTATAGCGCATTTTATAGCACGTTATTATATAGAATTAGAAGGCAAGGTTGATGATATTATCTTTACTGCAGGTGTTGGTGAAAATGGTGTTGAAGTTCGTAAGCAAGTTATTAATAGATTAAAACCATTAGGAATAGAATTAAATGAAGATATGAATAGTAAAATTGCTTCTTATTTAAAAATAAAAGAAGGAATAATAAGTAGTGATAACTCTAAAGTAGAAGTAATGGTTTTACCAACTAATGAAGAAATAATGATTGTAAAAGATACATATGATTTTATAAAATAGAAAGAGATAAGTATGAAGAATTATTATAAATTCATTTATAAAAAAATCAAACAATATGATACAATTGTTATTGCTAGACATATAGGACCAGATCCTGACGCATTAGCAAGTCAACTAGCTTTAAAAGAAATAATTTTAAATACTTTTCCCAATAAAAAAGTATATGCAGTAGGTACACCAGCATCTAAATTTAAATATTTAGGTTCATTAGATAAAATGACTGATGAAATGTATAAAAATAGCTTATTAATTGTAACTGACCTAGCCAATTTAGCTAGATTAGATGGTGCAAATATTAAAAAATTTGATTACTCAATTAAAATTGATCATCATCCTTTTGTAGAACAATTTTGCAATTATGAATGGATTGATGAAGAAGCCAGCAGTGCTTCTCAAATGTTAATAGAATTGGTTTTTAATACTAAATTAAAAATTAATAAGGAAATAGCTGAAAAATTATTTATTGGTGTTGTAAGTGATACTAATCGTTTTCTCTTTTCTTATTCAAAACCTAAAACATTTGAACTAATATCTAAATTGATAAAAAAATATGATGTTGATATAACTAAACAATATGAAAAATTATATTTAACACCATTAAAAGAAGTTAAATTTCAAGGTTTTATAGCTAATAACTTAACAGTTACAGATAATGACTTTGGATATATAAAAATAACAACTGAAATGCTTGAAAAGTATGATGTTGATGAGGCAACTGCTGGTAACGTAATTAATAAATTTAATTATATTAACGAGTTATTAGTATGGGCTGTTTTTACTGAAGATGTTAAAAATAATAACATAAGAGGTTCAATTAGATCTAGAGGACCAATTGTTAATAAAGTAGTTGAAAAATTTAATGGTGGTGGCCATATATATGCAAGTGGGGTAAGAGCTAAAGATTTTGATGAAATTGATTTATTAATAAATGATTTAGATGAAGTTTGTAAACAATATAAAGAATTATAAAAATAGGTAATATATTATTTGATAGTAATAAATAAATTATAATTTAGAATTTTTTAGTAAACTAGGTTTAACTATGATATCTTGTGGTAAGATAGAGTAGAAATCTAGTTTTTTTATTAAATGGTACAATCCTAAATTTTTTTAAACCAATATTGTGTTACTATAATCAGTATGTTATAATCATGGTAAAATATAATGTCATTGTTATGAAGCACTAGCTATTATAGTTTAGCAAAAAAGGAGATGAAAAATTGAATTATGTATATCATGGAAGTAGTATTCCTAATTTAGAAATAATAAAAAAACATAAAAGTACTCATACGAAAGAATGGGTATATGCATGTTATTCAAAAGGAATAGCAACAATATTTTTATCAAATCAAGGTAGTGATTTATTTTACTCATTATCTGGTGATGGAAAAAATTATCCAGTAAAACTAGTAGAAAGAAAACCTGGTATGTTTAAAAAGATATTTGATTGTTCAGGATATATTTATAAATTAGATGCATCTAATTTTAAAGAAAATCAAACAGGTTGGTCAGCAGAGGTAGTAAGTGATAAAGATGAAAAAGTTATTTCTTCTGAATATATAAAAAATGTCTATGATGAGTTAATTAAATTAGATAAAAAAGGATTAATAAAATTATATTTACATCCAAATAGACCAGATTTTGTTCCAATAGATAATAGTGATTTAATTCCTAAAGTATTAAGATGGTATAAAAATGGCTTTAATATAAATAATTTTTATAATATATATCCAGAGTTAAAAGATAAGTTTTTAAAAGAGTTAAAAAAAGTTAATGTAGATTAATATAGTCTATGTTATTTTTTTTAAACCTAAATTTCTTGAAATAATTATATAAATTAAAAATATTTTAATTGTAAATATTTTATATTAAAATATAATTCTTTTTTTAAAATTGTTGACAATTGAACAAGTATTCAACTATAATTGAATAGGATGGTATATATGGTAAAAAATGAATTTGTATGTGATTGTAATATTATTCATGAAAATGTAGTTAAAAAGGTTAAGAATAATATGTTAAATGAAAAAACATTTATAAAATTAGCTGATTTATTTCAATTAATTGGAAATAAAACTAGATGTAAGATTTTATTTGTGTTAGATCAAAAGGAAATGTGTGTATGTGATATTGCTAATGTTTTAAATATGAGTAAATCAGCAGTTTCACATCAATTGGCAAAATTACGTCAAAATAATGTAGTTAAATGTCAAAAAAAAGGAAAGGAAGTTTACTATTCTTTAGATGATGAACATATTGTTCAATTATTTGAAGTTGGTCTTAATCATATAAAGGAGGATAAAGATGGAATATAAATTTAAAATATCAGGATTAGATTGTCCTAAATGTTCAAATGAACTAGAAGAAAAAATTAACAAATTAAAAGAAATTAATAATTTATCAATTAATTTTATAACTCAAGTTATGAAATTTGAAACCGCTCAAAATATTGAAGAAGTATTACCAAAAATAGAAAAAATAATTCAAAAAAATGAACCAAATGTTCAAATTGTGAGATATTAATGAAAAATGAATTAATTAAAATTATTATTTCTTCTATATTGTTAATATCAGGTTTTACTTTTGATAGTGATATAATTTTTATTATATCTTATATAATAATTGGTTATGATATTATTGTATCAACATTTAAAAACATAAGAAAAAAGAAATTTTTAGATGAAAATTTCCTTATGACAATTGCTACTATTGGAGCAATTATAATAAAAGAACTTCCTGAAGCTGTAGCAGTCATGCTATTTTATAAAGTTGGAGAATTATTTCAAAATTATGCAGTTACAAAATCTAGAAAATCAGTTACCGAATTAATGAATATAAAACCTGATTATGCTAATTTATATAAAAATAAAGAATTAATAAAAATTGATCCTAATGAAGTAAAAATAGGTGATATTATATTAGTTAAACCAGGTGAAAAAATTCCACTTGATGGTATTGTAATTAAAGGAAAATCATCTCTTAATATGTTTGCTTTAACAGGAGAGGTAACTCCTAGAGATATTTCTATTAATGATGAGGTATTAAGTGGTAGTATTAATAATGAAGGTAAAATTGAAATAAGAGTAACTAAAGAATTTAAACAATCAACTGTCAGCAAGATTTTAGATTTAGTAGAAAACGCCAGTGCTAAAAAGGCTAAAAGTGAAAAATTTATAACTAAATTTGCAAAGTATTATACACCAATTGTTGTTTTAATAGCTATTCTTTTGAGTATAATTCCACCATTATTTTTTAATCAACCATTTAGTTTTTGGCTCTATCGTTCTTTGTCATTTTTGGTTGTTTCATGTCCATGTGCTTTAGTAATTTCAATTCCTTTAAGCTTTTTTGGAGGAATAGGAGCGGCTTCTAAAATAGGTGTTTTAATTAAAGGAAGCAATTATTTAGAACAATTATCTAATATTGATATAGTTGTAAGTGATAAAACTGGAACTTTAACTGAAGGTATATTTGAAGTTCAAAAATTATATCCAAATAATGTTACTGAAGAAGAATTACTTTATTATGCTACTAATACAGAAAGTTTTTCTAATCATCCTATTTCACTATCGTTAAATAAAATAAATAGTAAAAAAATTGATCATAGTAAAATATCTGATGTAAAAGAAATTTCTGGAAAAGGAATATCAGTTAAAATAGATAATAAAAATGTTTTAGTTGGTAATGAACAACTATTTAAAGATAAAAAAATAGATATTATTAAAAATAATGAAATAGGTACAGTTATATATGTTTCTTTAGATAATAAGTTTATTGGTTCAATCTTAATAGCAGATAAAATAAAAGAAGATTCTTATAAAGCAATAAAACTATTAAGAAAAAATAAAATTAAAAAGATTGTTATGTTAACTGGTGATCAAAAAGATATAAGTATGAATGTAGCAAAAAAATTAAAAATTGATGAATATTATTTTAATTTATTACCTCAAGATAAAGTAAAAAAAATAGAAGAGTTATTAAAAAAGGGAAAAGTATTATTTGTTGGTGATGGAATAAATGATGCTCCATCTTTAAGAATAGCAAGTATCGGTGTTGCTATGGGAGGAGTTGGAAGTAATGCAGCGATTGAAGCAGCTGATATAGTTATAATGACTGATGAATTATCTAAAATACCAGAAGCAATGATTATTTCTAAAAAAACAATGAAAATTGTAAAACAAAATATTGTATTTGCTATCTTTGTAAAAATAAGCGTTTTAATTTTAGTCGCATTAGGAATTGTTAATATGTGGCTGGCTGTATTTGCTGATGTAGGAGTATCAGTAATAGCAGTATTAAACTCTTTACGTATGCTTTATGTCAAACAAAAATGAACTAGTGTAAACTAGTTTTTATTATGGGTAGACTTTATTATTTAATAATGATAAAATTAAAATGAATGGATGGTGTTTAATATGAATGAAGATTTAAAACAAGCTTTAAACAGCGAACTTAAAAGACAAAGGAATAATATTGAATTAATTCCTTCTGAAAATTTTGTATCAGAAGCTATTTTAGAATTACAAGGTAGTATTTTAACTAATAAATATGCTGAAGGATATAGTGGTAAAAGATATTATGGGGGATGTCAATATATAGATATTTTTGAAAATAAAGCCATTAGTTATGTTACTGAATTATTTAAATGTAAATATGCAAATGTACAACCACATAGTGGTAGTTCAGCTAATATGGCAGTTTACAAAGCTTTATTAAATATTGGTGATAAAGTAATGGGACTTAATTTAAGTCATGGTGGACATTTGACACATGGGCATCAACTTAACTTTAGTGGTTTAGAATATAATATAATTGAATACAACGTAGATGAAAAAACTCACATGATTGATTATGATAATTTGATGAAAGTTGCTTTAAAAGAAAAACCTAAACTAATTATTGCAGGCGCAAGTGCTTATTCTAGAATAATTGACTTTAAAAAATTTAGAGAAGTGGCTGATGCTGTTGGAGCATATTTAATGGTAGATATGGCTCATATAGCAGGTTTAGTTGCAACTGATTTACATCCCAGCCCAATTCCATATGCTGATGTAGTAACAACGACAACCCATAAAACCTTAAGAGGTCCAAGAGGTGGATTGATATTAACTAATAATGAAGAAATTATTAAAAAAATTAACCGAACTATTTTTCCTGGTATTCAAGGTGGTCCACTAATGCATGTTATAGCTGCAAAAGCTCAATGTTTTTATGAAGCTTTACAACCAGAATTTAAGCAATATCAAATACAAGTATTAAAAAATATTCAAGCTTTATGTGAAACTTTAAAAAATAATGGCTTTAAAATTATATCAGGTGGAACTGATAATCATTTGATTTTGGTTGATGTAAAAACAACTTTAGGATTAACTGGTAAAGAAGCTGAAAAGATTTTAGATAAAATTAATATTACAGTTAATAAAAACTCAATTCCTAATGAAACAGAATTTCCAGCTAAAACAAGTGGAATTAGATTAGGAAGTCCAGCTATGACAACTAGAGGATTTAAAGAAGAAGAATTTATTAAAGTAGGACAAATAATAACTGAAGCTTTAAAAAATAAAGATGATGAACAAATATTAAAAAAATTAAAACAAGATGTTATTGATATAACTTCTAAATTTCCTTTGTATGAAAATCTAGGTTAGATTTTCTTTACTTTATTGTGTAAAGTTATGATTAATCTCTTGAAAAAAAATTAAAAAAATTATACAATAAAATAAGAATAGGGTGATAGTGTGAATCAAAAAGGTTTTACAATGATAGAAGTACTTGGAATAGTAACTGTAATAGGAGTTTTGCTATTGATGAGTGTACCATCAATAACATCTACTTTTAAAAAAGCTGATGAAAAAGAATATGATGATTATATGGATAACTTATTAATAGCTGCTGAAGCTTATATTGAAAGTAATCGTTCTGATTTTCCTTCTTTAGATAATGAAGGGGGCAAGGTTGTTATTTCTATTGCTACTTTAATAGATAATGGTTATATAAAAAAAACAGTTATTGATCCTAAAACAAAAGAAGAAATACCAGTAACATATTCCATAATAGCTACTAAAACAGATGGACAAGTAAACTATGTTTACAATGCTAGTAGCTATATACAAGATGGACTAATTTTGTTATATGATGGGTATAATAAACCAACAGATAATCTTTGGAAAGATTTAAGCGGGAATGATAATGATGGTGTATTAACTAATTTTAATAAAAATAGTTGGAATGGTGATAGTGTTATTTTTGATGGGACTGATGATTATATTGATTTAGCTAATAAATTATCTAAACTTTATAATAGTTCTAATACCATTGAAATAGTTGCTGATTTTGATCCAACTCAAATAAAATCAGTTTTAATAGGAAATGATACTACTAAAATAGAAAAAGGAAATACTACATTACAAAGTCATTTATATTATAATTCTGGAGCAGTTGATTATTACACTGAAAATAATTTTTATACTTTAGGTGAGATGTCAAATTATACTTATACTTTTGATAAAGTAAATAAAACTTTTAAATTTTATCAAAAAGGTGAAATGAAATTTGAAACAACTGATAATAATTTTTCTACTAATATTAATTATAATAATGTTAAAATTGGAAATAGTGAAAACAGTATAAAAGGAAAAATATATTCTGTTAGAGTATATGATAGAGTTTTAACTGATAATGAAATTAAAAAGAATTATGATGAAGATTTAACAAGATTTGGAAGTGATAATGCATGAAAAAAACTATTGATGAATTTGATTTAAAAAATAAAAGAGTTATAATCAGAGTTGATTTTAATGTTCCAATGAAAGATGGAAAAATTATTGATGATAATAGAATAAAGGAAAGTTTAAAAACTATTAACTATGCTATAGATAATGATGCTAAAGTTATTTTACTTTCTCATTTAGGAAGAATAAAAGAAGAAAGTGATTTAGAAAAAAATTCTTTAAAACCAGTAAGTGTTAGATTAAGTGAATTATTAAATAAAGAAGTTGTTTTTATTGATGAAACAAGGGGAGAAAAATTAGAACAAGCTATAAATAAAATGAAAAATAAAGATGTTTTACTCGTGCAAAATACAAGATATGAAGATTTAAACGGTAAATTAGAATCTAATAATGATGAAAAATTAGGACAATATTGGGCTTCTTTAGGTGATATATTTATTAATGATGCTTTTGGTACATCACATCGCAACCACGCTTCAAATGTAGGTATTGCTAAACATTTACCTAATGGAATTGGATTTTTAATTGCTAAAGAAATAAATGCTTTTAAACCTATCTTAGTTAATCCAGCAAGACCTTTTACAATTATTTTAGGAGGCGCGAAAGTAAAGGATAAAATCGGCTTAATTAAAAATTTAATTGATAAAGTTGATTATTTATTAATTGGCGGTGGAATGTCTTTAACATTTTTAAAAGCTAGTGGAATTAATGTAGGAACATCACTTGTTGATGAAGAAAATATAGAGTTTGCTAAAAAGCTATTAGAACAATATCCTAATAAAATTATTTTACCAACTGATGTTGTTGTTGCCTTAAGTCCTAGTGATACCAATCCTAAAACTTGTTTTATAAGTGATATTAAAAATGATGAAATGGTTTTAGATATTGGAAACCTTACTATAAAGTTATTTAAACAATATTTAGATGAAAGTAAATTAATCTTTTGGAATGGTACAATGGGAATGAATGAAATACCACAATTTAGTATAGGAACTAATAAATTATGTGAAGTTATATCAAACCTTAAAGCTACTAAAATAGTAGGTGGAGGAGATACAGCAGCTGCGGTTATTAATGGTGGATATAAAGATAAATTTGATCATGTTTCAACTGGTGGAGGAGCTTCTTTAGAACTTTTAGAAGGTAATAAGTTTGAAACATTAGGTGATTTATATGAGTAAAATAATTGTTGCTAATCATAAAATGAATTTAACTTTGAATGAAATAGAAAATTATTTAAAAAATATAAAACCAAATGATAATATTGTTATTTGTCCAACTAGTATTTATGTATCATACTTTTTAAAAAATTATCATGTTGGATTACAAAATATTTATTTAGAAGATAAGGGTGCATATACTGGTGAAATTTCTCCTTTACAAGCTAGTAGTATGGGAATAACTTATACAATAGTAGGTCATAGTGAAAGAAGAAACTACTTTAATGAGGATGATGTTATGATAAATAAAAAGGTTTTAGCATCATTAAAAAATAAATTAAATGTAATAGTTTGTATTGGTGAGAGTGAAGAAGAAATAAAAATATCTGATAAAATTATTAAAAGACAATTACTTAAAGCTTTAAATAATGTTGATGATTTTGATAAAATTATAATTGCTTATGAACCAATATGGGCAATTGGAACAAATAAAACACCAACTAATAAAGATATAAGTGATGTTGTTGGTTATATTAAATTATTAGTTAAACAAAATTTTAAAAAGGATGTTTTAGTTTTATATGGTGGAAGTGTTAATGAAAAAAACATTGAAACATTAAATGAGATTGAAAATGTTGATGGTTTCTTAATTGGGGGGGCATCAACAGATAGTGGGAAGTTTAAAAAAATTATAGAAGTTGCTTTAAAATAGTGGCTTCTTTTTGTTTAATTCGACAAAACTAGCTAAAATTAGCTATAGCCTAAATAAGGATGATTGTAGTATAATTTTAATGTAGATGGTAGTACTTTAGAAGGGAGAAATAAATGAAAAAGATAAAAGTACTTATGATAGACGATAATTCAAATTTAGTAGAAATGGTAAAAGAATATTTTAAAAATAACAGTAAAATAGAAGTATCATTAACTGCATTAGATGGAGCAGAAGGAATTAAAGTTATCGAGGAACATATTAATGAGTATGATGTAATTGTTTTGGATTTAATTATGCCAAAAAAAGATGGGATTTATGTTTTAGAACAAATGAAAGAAAAGAAAATAGATAAAAACACTATTGTTGCAACTAGTTATAATGCAGCTGATGTTATTAGAAAGGTTGCTGAATTTGGTGTTAACTATTTCATTTTAAAACCATTTGATTTAGATGATTTAGAAAAAAGGATTTTGGATGTAATGAAAAAACAAGAAAATAAAAATATTGATTTAAATCATAGTAATTTACAAGTATCAATAACCAAAATATTACATGAATTAGGTATACCATCTCATATAAAAGGTTATCAATATATTAGAGAAGGAATAGGGATAATTTTTGAACGTCCTGAAACAATTGGAGGAATAACTAAAGAATTATATCCAGAACTAGCTTCAAAGTATGATACAACTGTTTCAAGAGTTGAAAGAGCAATTAGACATGCAATTGAAGTAAGTTGGAACCGTGGTAATTGGAACTTAATGGAAGAAATATTTGGTCACAGTGTGGATATTGATAAAGCTAAACCAACTAATTCTGAATTTATCGTAACAATTGCTGATAAATTGAGATTAGATTTTCATAAAGTTGCCTAAAATAAGTCAAGTTGACTTATTTTTCTTTTAAAAAGACAAAAAACTATTTATTTTTAACTTAATAATATGATATACTCTAATAAGAGGGAAGTGATTTATGGAAACAGAAAATATACCGAATGAAAAAGAAAGAGTTGTTGGAACAATTGTTTTGATTGTAATTTTAATGGTAATTTCTTTTGGAATATATTTAGTAGTTAATCATTTCTCAAAAGAAAATAATCATAAAGAAGTAGTTGATGATATTAAAACAATTGATTTAGAAAGTGATGAAGGTAATGATTTAGTTGAGAAAATTGAAAGTAAATATGGTCAAAAAATATATTTTTTACATGAAAAAAAGGTTGTTGATTTTAAAGATTTAAAAAAAGTTGAAAAGGTTTGTTTAGGGTTAAAAGAAGTTGATACAACTGTAACAATTGATAATACTGATTATAATGGTTATACAGAAAATCAAATTTTAGAAAATTTAAAAGCGATGTTTGGAACAGATATAGAAATAGATCCATTAGAAAAAATGGGTTCAACTTTAATGTATCAAGAAATATGTCCTTCAGATTTTTTAAACTATAGTGCGGAAAGTGCAGCTTATTATGTAAAACCATTTGAACTAACAGAACCACAACCGGATGTTATTAGTAAAATTAATCGAATTGAAAAACAAGATAATAATTTAATTGTTTATGCAAGTGCTATTTTCAGAGATAGTAAAGGTATTGTTTATAAAGATTTAAAAGAACAAGTAAAAATAGCAGAATTTGCTTTAACAAATGATGGAAAAACTTTTGAAAATTTAAGTACTGATAAACATCCATTTGATTATTACTTACAAAATTCTTATCAATATACATTTACATTTACTGCTGATAATTTATATTGGATAAGTTATGAACGTAGTGAACAATAAAATATATCATAAAAATGATGAGTTTTTATCTTGAATTTGACAATTGTGATGACGTTGTAAAAGAGTGATTTTAAAAAGAATGTCGGAATTTTCGACAT
>JAHZGA010000027.1 GCA_019421005.1 bacterium
AAAAGAAAATTTTATAAAGTTTTGTATTAAAATACTTGACTTTATTATGGGAGGAGATTATGCAATATGAAACAGTTATAAATGATAATCAAAATTTAGTGTATGGAATAGCTAATCAGTTTAGGAATTATCATCAAAAGGAAGATTTGTATCAAGTCGGTAAAATGGGGTTAATTAAAGCTTATCAAAATTTTGATGATACAAAAGGAGCAAAATTTACTACTTATGCCTTTCCTTATGTTTTAGGTGAAATGCGTAAATTAATAAGGGAAGATAAGAGTTATAAAGTGAGTAGAGAAATCACTAAACTTAATTTAAAAATAGAAAAAGCTTATATTTTACTATCACAAAAAATAATGCGTGAACCAACTAGTTTTGAATTAGCTAGTTATTTAGAAATAGATGAAGAATTAGTTAATCAAGCAATACTTTCTAGTTATGGTGTAAAAAGTATTGATGAACCTTTAAATCAAGAGGGAAAAGAAGTTACTTTAAATGATATAATTCCTAATCAAAATGAACTAGATATTGATATGTTAATTGCTTTAAAAGATAGTTTAGAGCAATTAAATGAAGAAGAAAGATTTTTAATTGAAAAAAGATATTTTCATGATTTAACTCAAAGTGAAACTGCTAATCTTTTAGGCATTAATCAAGTCCAGGTTTCAAGAAATGAAAAAAAAGTTTTAACTAAATTAAGAAAATATTTAGTTAATTAAGGAAATTAATTTTCCTTTTTTTTAATTAAAAATATTTTAGTAATGTATAAAAATTAATATTAAATCCATATTAAAAATGGGTGATATTATGGATAAAAATAAATATCAACAAATAGTTGATAAAAATACTCCTAAAGAACCAATTATAAAAAATGGTTTTATTGCTTTTTTTATTGGTGGAATAATGGGAATTATTGGTCAAGGTTTAATTGATTTATATGTTAAAATGTTTTCAATTTCAACTCGCCAAGCATCAGTATTTATGATTATAACTTTAATTTTTATCGGATGTTTTTTAACGTGTTTAGGCTTTTTTGACAAATGGGTTAATTTTGCTAAATGTGGTTTAATTATTCCTATTACAGGTTTTGCGCATGCTATGCAAAGTGCAGCTTTAGAATATAGAAAAGAAGGAATGGTTACTGGGATAGGCGCGAATATGTTTAAATTAGCAGGAAGCGTTATTATTTTTGGCGTTGTTTCAGCTTATACTTTTGGACTTATTAGGTTACTGATTGGAGGAAATATATGACATTTAAATATGATAATGTTTATTTAAATGAAGTATCAACAGTAACTGGTCCATATGAAAAAAAAGGTCCAATAGGAAAACTATTTGATAAAAGTTATAACGATTTATATTGTAGTGCTAAAACTTGGGAACAAGCTGAAGTTAAATTAATTTTAGAAAGTGTAAATATATTATTAAACAAATTAAATAAAAATATTTATGATGTTGATTTACATATAAGTGGTGATTTATTAAATCAAACTGCAGCTTCAAATTATGCGGCTTCAAAACTAAAACGTCCTTTTTTAGGTATTTATAGTGCATGTGCTTCTTCATGTGAAGGTTTAATAATTGCTTCTAATATGATTGAAAGTAATTTAATTTCTAATTGTTTATGTACAGCATCTTCTCATAACAATAGTGCGGAAAAACAATTTAGATATCCAGTTGAATATGGTGGACCTAAACCTATAACCAATACATTTACTACTACTGGAGGAGTATCTGCTTATTTAAGTAGGGAAAAAAGTAATATTAAAATAGAAAGTGCGACTATAGGAGTAGTAAGTGATTATGAAGTTAAAGATGCTTATCACATGGGAGCAGTTATGGCTCCAGCTGCTGCTAGAACAATAAATGATCATTTGAAAGATTTAAAAAGAGATATTAATTATTATGACTTAATTTTAACTGGAGATTTAGGTAGATATGGTAAAGATATTTTAAAGGATTTTATGAAAGAAGAATATAAGATTGAAATGAATAATCATAATGATTCTGCTTGTATGATATATGATTTAGAAAATCAACCTGTTTCAGCTGGAGGAAGTGGTCCAGCTTGTCTACCACTTGTTACTTATAGTTATATTTTAAATGAAATGAAAGAAAAGAAATTGTCTAAAGTTTTAATAGTCGCGACAGGAGCATTATTAAATCCATCAATGTTAAACGAGAAAGAAACTATCCCCAGTATAGCGCATGCGGTTAGTTTGGAGGTTATATCATGATTTATTTATATGCTTTCCTATTATGTGGAACTATTTGTTTAATAGGTCAAATTATTTTAGATACAACTAAACTAACACCTGGACATATAACAACTATTTTTGTAGTATTAGGAACATTTTTAGATGTTTTTGATATTTATGATAAACTAGTACTTTATGCTGGTGGAGGTGCTTTGGTACCAATTACTAGTTTTGGTCATTTATTAATTCATGGTGCAATTTCTAAAGCTAGTGATGAAGGATTTATGGGACTTGTAATGGGAATGTTTGATTTAACTGCTTCTGGTATTACTTCAGCTATAATTTTTTCATTTTTCTTATCATTGATTTTTAAACCTAAAGATTAACATCAGTTTGATGTTTTTTTCTTGAAATAATTAAAAAAAATTATTATAATTGTTATTAAGAAGGTGGTATTATCAATTTATTTATTCTTTCGCAATTAATTGGTTTAATTGCTTTAACATTTTGGTTAATAAGTGTTTTACAAAAAAATCAAAAAAGTATTTTAAAATGTCAAATATTAGCTAATATTTTATATGCTATTCAATATATAATTTTAAAAGCTTATCCAGCTAGTTGTATGAATTTAGTATCTGTTTTAAGATGTACTTGTTTTTATGAAAAAAATAAAAAAGATGAAAAATTAGATTATAAAGAATTAATATTTTTTTTAATTCTAATCATTATAGCTGGTATATTTACTTATCAAAATATTTATAGTTTAATTCCAATTATAATAGGTATTTTATATACTTACTCTATATGGCAAAAAAATTTAACTGTTTTTAGAATGATTTATGTTATTGCTGCAATTGGTTGGATTATTTATAATGTAATAGTTGGAGCTTATATTACTATTATAGGAAATACTTTGGAATTTTTATTTGGATTATGTTCTATTTGGAAAAATGATTTAAAAAAACATTAATTTGCAATTTAAAAGAAAATAATATATAATGTTTTTGGTGATTTTATGGAAAATATAAAAATATATAAAGTATTATCATATATTGGAATTTTATGGTTAATTGGATTATTAGTTGATGAAAAAAATGATGAAAAATTAAAATTTCATGTTGGACAAGGAATGTTAATTACAATTTTATCACTTGTTATAGTGATGGTTAATAGTTTATTTGTTTCTAAAATATTTATGATAACTAAAAATAATTATTGGGGAATGTCTTATTATCAAGTCATCAGTCCATTAGGTTATATAATTATGTCAACATTATGGATAATTCCATTAGTATATTCAATTATTGGTATTGTTAATGTTTTAAAAGATAAAGAAACTCCATTACCGCTTATAGGGAAGTTGGCATTTTATAAATGAAAAAGTTATTTGTATTATTATTGCTATTTATTTTAACAGGATGTTCAGAAGAAACTTTAACATTTAAATCAGATAATTATGGAACATCATCAAAAGTTGTTGTTTATTTTGAAGAAGGTAAAGCTTCCAAAGCAATTAGCACCACTGTTTTTAAAGATGAAAAATCAGCTAAAAAAGAATATGATAATATTAAAGCTTTATCTATTTATTCAAATATTGAATTAAATGGAAAAGAATTAACCTATGAACAAACTAAATATATAAAAGGGATGTCTAAAGATAAAGTGAAAAAGTTGTTTAAAGAAAGTAAATAAATTACCTTAAGGGTGATTTTTTAATTTAATAAAAAAGATCCAAAAGATTATTGGTATAGAATAAAAAAAGAATGACAGAAGAAGAAAAAAATGAGTTATCGACAAAATGTCGACAACTAAAATTAAATAGAAAACTGGAAAGTTTAGAAGTTTTGAGGGGGGCAAATATTCATGCTGTTATAAAAAAGCTAATTTTGTCAAAAATAGTAGTCAAATTTATTAAAAAAAAATTGTAAAAATTGTAAAAAATATTTGACAAAATTGGATTTGTAGTCTATTATATACGTCAATCAGAGAAGATTGGTGGTGAATAGAATGGGAAGAGACGTATGGTACGAAGATGATAACAGAAGAGATGAGAAAAATGGTGGCCAATACGATAGATTTCGTTGGGATGATGATGACAAAGAAAATAATCGTGGTAGACATTCTCATGAATGGGTAGATACATATTCTACATCACAAGGTTATCATGGTGAAGAAACTTCAAGAGAAGATAAAAGTTGGGGTGGTCGTCGTTGGAACAAAATTAAATAGAAAAGGAGATGGAATATATGTTATATGATGAACATTTAGAGTATTCTAAAATAAGTAAAGAAGAATATGAATATAATTTAGAAGACATATCAAATAACGATGCAAAATTAGTTAAATTAATATTGATATTTTGTAAAAATAAAATAACCCATGAAATAAAAAAGTTTGAAATTAATGATGAAAAAAATGAATTTAAAAATTGCAATTTAAACGATTGGGAAATCATAGTTAAATATTATATAGAGAAGATTAAACAATACGATATATATAAATTTCATTGTCAAGAAGTTGGTGAAGCTTATCATATATACGGATTGGGTTATTTCTATATTTCTGAATTTTATAAAGAAATGAAACCTTTTGTAAATGAAGAAATAAAAAACTTATTTGATGAATATGATAATAATTATCATAACATGAATTTTCCTTTTACTGATGAAGAATTTATTGTTCCAAATAGTCTTCAAAAATAATGCAATAATTTGCATTATTTTTTACCCATTTAATATATAAAATGTAATGCAATACATGCATTATTTTTTTGTTTTTACCCATTTAAATTATAAAAAAAATATGTTATTATATACTTGGTGATTATTATGAAAAATAAAAATCTTGATAAAGTTATTAAAATTATATTAGATTATAGAGCTTTTCTAAAAAATAATTATTTAGTATTATATAGAAATAGAAATTATTTTTTTACAATTTTAAATTCTATTGTTAATGATAATTTAAATATAAAATATATTGATAGGAATGAATTTAAAAAAAGATTGCCTTTTATGAGTGAAAAAGATATTCATAAAATAGTGAATGATTATTTTAAAAAAATATATAATATAGATATTTGTACAATACCATATATAATTAATAGCAATCCAATAAATATATCAAAGTGTTATATAGAAAATGGTAAAAAGTATGTAAATATATGCTTAAAAAACAATATACAAGATTGTTTAATAATGGCTCATGAATTTCGACATTATTTGAATATGGATGTTAATTGTTTAAATCCAGTTCAAAATTATTTGACAGAAACTTTATCAATATTTGAGGAAATAAATATATGTGAATATTTAAAAAAACAAGACTATTGTACAACTGATGATTTAAATAAAATATTAAAAATGATATATGTAAAGAATAATCTTATAGCAAATGAAAATTTAATTTTTTTTAAGTTAGACCAAATTATTATGGAAAATGGTTTAATTGATAAAAAAATGAAAGAAAAAATATATTTAGATGAAATAGATTTTAATAAAAATATTTTACAATTTTTGAAAACTTATAACAAAAATGGTATTAATGTTCATACGATGATTTGGTATAATATTGGAACCATATTATCCGTTTTAATAAAAAATAATATTAAAACTGGAAAAATTAATTTTGAAGATGTGGAAATTTTAAATAAAAAATTAATAGATTCTTCTAATTTTGATATACTAAATTTAGTAGGTGTTAATTTAAATGATTTAACAAAAATTTTAGATAGTTATAGAAAAGAATTAGAAAATTTATTCTAATTCTTTTTAAATTGTATTATAGTAGTCATCTGTATAAGCTTCCCAACTGTCAGGAATATTCATAAGTTCACGCCATTTATATGACATTATAATATGAACTTCATTATCATAAAAAGCATGTATTTTATGTATGTCTGTTATTCTATTATTATTGTTGTTTATTTTGTTGGCTATTCTATATAATAATTCTATTCTACTATAAAATTCTCCAACAATCCATGAACGATTATCTTCATATTTAGCAATTTGTATTGTTTCTTTTAGTATGTTACTAGGTGCATTTTGGCAAAAATGAGAAATATAATATGCTTCATCATAAAAGGAAATTAGTTCACCAAGTGAAAGAGTTTTTTCGTTTATATCAGACATATTTGAAAAAAAATATTGTTCAATAGGTTTTTCAAATAAAGTTTTTTCATTTAAGTTTTCTAAATTATTAACCCACCAAAATGTTTTATGCAATGGCTTTGTAAATGTTAACTTTCTTTTTTGAATTATCTCTTTTTCACAAAGTATAATTTGCTGAATTGTTTTTTCATCAAATCCACAAAATTTTAATCTATTATACGCTTCAAAGTAAGCTTCTTTATTTCCTTTTAATGCTTCAATTATTAATTCTGTAAAGAGCAATTTTTCCATATATATTATCACCCCTATAAATTACTTGTATTCTACCATTTTACTTGCCTTTTGTCAATTTTTTATTATAGTAAAGTTGATTAAAATGTGAAAAATTTTTGAAAATGTCAGTAATTTGTATTAAAATAATCTCTTATATTCAAAGGAGGTTATTTTATGTTGAGTGAATACGAATTGAAAAAGATAGATATTATTCAAAAGGTAATATCAAAAGAAATTAAAGTTAAGGATGCTACAGAAATTTTATGCTTGTCAAAAATTATGGTTTAGTGGTATTCCTTCATTTTTACATTTGGCAGTTGATAAAGCTACAAAGAAAGTATTATTTGGTTGGTTTGAATATGAAGAAATCACAAGAGGTTATTTTGTAGTATTATTTCATATAATTATTAATTATGGAATACCAGCCAAAATAAAAGCAGATAATAGAAGTTCATTTTCTGCTAATAAAGTCAAAGAAAAAACAAAGAAAACATTTACGACATAATTTGGTAAAGTGTGTGAAAGATTAAATATTGTTCTGCATACAACAAGTGTTGCAACCTCTAAATTAAATATAGAAAGAGAAAATAAGACTTTCAAAGATAGACTAATAGCTGAATTAAGATATGAAAATATAACTGATATAGATGAAGCAAATAGATATTTAAATGAAGTGTTTATACCAAAAATGAATAAAAGATTTTCTTATGCAATTGATGAAAAAACTTCATTAATGAGAGAGAACACTTACACAGAAGAAGAATTAAAATTAATTATTTCAGAAAGAAAAGAAAAAATAATAGATAATGCATCATGTATAAGTTATCACAAAAAGTATTATATTCCAGTAGATTTGGAAACTGGAGAAGTAACTAATTTTCAAAGAGGAACAAAATGTACTTTGATAATTGATTATGATAGTAAGTATATGAGTGAAATTGAAAACCACTATTATCGAATGCTAGAACTTGAAAATAGGGATTTAGTTATGAAAAAAGAATCAGAAATAACTGACTCAAAAAATAAAAAAGAACATCATAAATATATTCCGCCAGAAAACCATCCTTGGCGAAAAAATATGATGTCCAAACATTAATATTGGGGCTTTGCCCCAAACCCTAGGGTTTAACACTCTAGGCTTTCAAAAAAAGAAATATATCTTTTTGCATAGCATTACTTGATTGTTCAGTTTGCTCCCCAGCATTGCCTTATCTCCCCAAGTAACTATTATTATAGTTGTAGCTGGCAAAAATGTCAATAAGTAACAAAGAGACATTTTCACTAATTATTAGCGATATTAAGCTTAAATTAGTACTGACATTTTCACTAATTATTATTTATAAAAAACATGACATTTTCAAAAATTATTCACAAAATAGTAGTCAAATTTATTAAAAAACTTGTAATTTATTTAAATGATTAGTATAATAAAAAAAGGTGATGTTATGGGAAAAATAAGAAAAGAAAAACCATTAGATATAGTTATATCGATGTTAATGATTACTATTGGAGCCGTTTTAGTATCAATTGCTTTAGGAAATTTATTAATTCCTAATTCAATTTTAGATGGTGGTATTAATGGAGTATCAATGATTTTAGGATTTTTAACTAAAATTTCAATAAGTGTTTTCATTGTAATTATAAATATCCCATTTTTGTTAATTGGCTTTAAAAAATTCGGGAATGAATTTCTAATTAAAGCTTTATATGCAATGATTTTAATGGCAGTTTTATTAGTGTTTTTTGAAAAATTACCAAGTATAACTGATGATTTATTACTTGCAACTGTTTTTGGTGGTTTACTACTTGGAATAGGAGTAGGTTTAGTTATAAGATATGGAGGATGTTTAGATGGTACAGAAATAATTGCTATGATAATAAGCAAAAAAACTTCTTTTTCAGTCGGTCAATTAGTGCTTGCTTGTAATATATTTATTTATGGATGGGCTGGATTTTTGTTCAGTTGGGACCGTGCTTTATATTCATTATTAACATATTTTATAACCTCTAAAATAATTGATATGGTATCAGAAGGTTTAGAACAAGCTAAAGAAGCTATAATTATTACTGATAATGGAAAAGAAATTGCTGATGAAATATTTAAAACATTAGGAAGAACAGTAACAATAATTGAAGGAGAAGGTTTAATAACAGGTAAAACTGTTGTACTTTATTCTGTAATTACAAGAATTGAAGTACCTCAACTTAAAAAAATAATAAATGAAAGTGATTATCAAGCGTTTGTTACCATATCTGATGTATCAGAAATTGTTGGTAGACATATAAAACGTTTACCGAAAGGAGTAAAAGAATGATTTATTTAGATTATAGTGCGACTACACCTGTAAATAAAGATGTTTTAGAAAGTTTTAATAAAGCTTGTTTAAATTATCCAGGAAATCCTAATTCTTTACATAAATTAGGGGTTGATGCTAAAAAGTTAATTGATGACGCTACCAGACAAATAGCTAATCTATTAAATGTTAAAGAAAAAGAAATTATTTATACTAGTGGATCTAGTGAGGCTAATAATACAGCTATAAAAGGTGTTGCTTTAAAATACCAAAATAGAGGAAAACATATTATTACAACTTCTTTAGAACATTCATCGGTAATAGGACCACTTAATTTTTTAGAACAAAATGGATTTGATGTTGATTTTGTTCCTTTAAAAGAAAATGGAACTGTTGATTTAGATAGTTTGAAATCTTTAATTAGAGAGGATACTATTTTAGTATCTATTTGTTCAGTTAATAGTGAAGTTGGAATAATAAATCCAATTTTAGAAATTGGAGAGATTTTAAAAGAATATCCAAAATGTTTATTTCATGTTGATATGACTCAAAGTATAGGGAAAATAAATATTCCTTTAGATAATATAGATTTAGTTAGTTTTTCAGGACATAAAATCTATGGTTTAAAAGGAATAGGAGTATTAATTAAAAAAGAAAATGTAAATATTGAACCATTAATTCATGGTGGTAAAAGTACAACAGCTTTTAGAAGTGGTACTCCAGCTGGACCTTTAATAGTAAGTATTTCTAAAGCTCTACGTTTAGCGTTTGAAAATATTGATGATAAATATAATTATGTTAAAAAATTAAATCAAAGATTAAAAGATGATTTAAAACAATATAAAGATGTCTATATTAATAGTAATGATAACTGCTTACCACACGTTTTAAATATAAGTGTTATTGGAATAAAACCAGAAACATTCCAACATGCTTTAGAACAAGATGAAATTTATATTTCAACTCAAACAGCATGTTCTAAAATAGGTAAACCATCTTTAGCTGTTTTATCAGTTACTAATGATGAATTAAGAGCAAGTTCATCATTAAGAATAAGTTTATCTCATTTAACTAAAGATAGTGAGATAGAACAATTTTTAAAATCTTTTTCTAAATGTTATAATCATTTAAAATTAAAATGAAATTAATTAAAATAGGGGCATTATGGTGTCCTGCTTGTTTAATAGTAAATAAGCAATTAAAAAAAATTAATACTGATATAGAAATTATTAATTATGATTATGATATTGATGAAGAAGAAGTAAAAAAATATAACGTAGGAAAAACATTGCCAGTTTTAATTTTATTAGATGGAAATGTTGAAGTAAAACGGTTGATAGGTGAGGTAAGCAAAGAAGAAATAGAAGAAATGATAAAGGAAGTAATACGATGAAAAAAATATTTTATGCACTTATAATATTTTTCATTATACCAATAATAGGTCATGCCAGTGAAAAGGTTGATTTATATTTGTTTTGGGGAGATGGATGTCCCCACTGCGCTCATGAAAAAGAATATTTAGAAGGTTTAGAAAAAAAATATGATAACTTAAATGTTCATTTATATGAGGTTTGGTATAATGAAGATAATGCTAAAAAAATGGAAAAATTAAAAAAATCTTTTGGTGATGAAGCAACATTAAGTGTACCATTTACTGTCATAGGTGAAAAATCATTTAGTGGTTATAGTGATCAAATAGGTTCTGAAATAAAAGCTGAAATTGATAAATGCCAAAAGAAAAAATGTGATAATGTTGCTGAAAAGATTTTAACAGGAAGTAATATAAAAGTTGAAAAGAAAATAGAAGATGAATCCAATGTTCCTCTTTTAGGTAAGGTTAATGTAAAAGAAGTTTCATTACCGTTAATAGCAGCAGTAATTGGATTAGTTGATGGATTTAATCCATGTGCTATGTGGATTTTATTGTTTTTAATTAGTATGCTATTAGGAATGAAAAATAAAAAAAGAATGTGGGCATTAGGAATAACGTTTTTGGTTTCATCTGCATTAGTTTATGCTTTATTTATGGTTGCTTGGTTAGGAATAACTATAAAAATAAGTCAAGTATGGATAGTAAGATTTTTAATAGCCTTAGTAGCGCTTATAGGAGGATTTGCTAACTTAAGAAGTTACTTTAAAACTAGTAAAAGTGGATGTGATGTTGTAGATGATAAAAAAAGGAAAAAGATAATTGAAAAAATAAAGAAGTTTACTCATGAAAAAAGCTTTTTATTAGCAATGGCTGGAGTTATTTTACTTGCATTTTCTGTTAATTTAGTTGAACTAGCTTGTTCAGCTGGATTACCATTATTATTTACTCAAATTTTAGCAGTCAATGATTTATCTTTAATCCAATATATAATATACATTATAATTTATATTTTCTTCTTCTTACTTGATGATTTAGTTGTATTTATTATAGCAATGGTAACTTTACAAGTTACAGGAGTTACTACAAAATATAATCGACTTTCTCATTTAATTGGAGGAATATTAATGTTTATTATTGGTTTACTTTTAATATTTAAACCGGGATGGATAATGTTTAATTTTTAAATTTGTAAATATCTATTAAAAAGTATTTACATTTTTAAATAAAAAATATATAATTGAATTAAGATAGATAGGAGGTAACTAAATATGATTAAGTTAAACGATAAAAATAATTATAAAGCAAAGTTAACTAATAGTTACCTAGGGGGGGGGTAAAATATAGTAATATATTTTACCTTAAAGTAAAACTATCTAATATAAAAACTAATAAAGTCATAGTAGATTAATTTTTACTATGGCTTTTTAGTGGTTAAAAAAATTATTATTGGGAATAATAAAAAAGAGAGGATGATTATATATGAATAAGAAAGTAATTATAATAATATTAAGTGTAATGATATTAGGGTTATCAATAGGATATGCAGCCTTAAGTAGTAGTTTAAATATTACAGGTTCAGCAAGATTAGGAGCAACAGCAGATAGTTGGAATATTAATTTTAAAAATGCAAGGTGTACAGGATATAACTATGCAGAAGCAGGAGATATTGAAAT
>JAHZGA010000028.1 GCA_019421005.1 bacterium
CTCCAATCCATATTCCTAGTACTTCCTTAAATCCTTCAGTAGTAACTCCAAGAATAACATAAGCGGCCTTTTTTACTATAACATTTTCTTGTTTAACATTAAAATGTATTGCATCAATAAAAATGATTGGGTAAACTTCTTTTAGTGGTCTTTTTTTCCATTCTTCTATTTCTTCTAAAACAGCATCAGTAATATTACTAATCATTGTAGCAGATAGTTGAACTCCATATATATCTTCAATAGAATCACTTATTTCTCTAGTAGATAAACCCTTACCATAAAGATTTATAACTTTCTCTTCAATTCCAGAAATATCTCTTTTATTTTTAGGAACAATTTGTGGTTCAAATTCTGCATTTCTATCTCTAGGAATAGTTAAATCAAATTCACCAAATTGACTTTTTACTTTTTTAGAAGAATAGCCATTTCTATAGTTTGATTTTTCTATTTTATTATCACTTTTTTCATATCCCATAGATGAATCAAATTCAGCATTCATCATAGTTTGAATAGTATCTTTAAACATATCTTTTAATGCATAAGCAATATCATTTGCATTTTTAATATCATAATTTTCTAATAAATATTTAACAACTTCATTATTTTTATTTTCTTTCATACAAAAATCCTTTCTTGGTTATATATTTCTATATTACCACAGAAAGGATTCATCTTTACACAAATTTATTTACAGACTCAAAAAATTAGTTATAAAAACTAATTTTCTTCATTTAATTTATTTTTACGATATGCTGTAAATCCTAAAGCACTTATTCCGGTTATAATAATAATCACTAATGCTATATTTAAATCAGCTGTTTCAGGATTTTTTACTGGGAAGCATGCTTCATATTGTTTTTTTAATGTTTCTGTACAAGTATTATCTTTGCTACAAGTTTTATACTCATCTTTTATTTGAGTACATGTTTTTGGGGGATTACATTTTTCATAAGCTTCAATCACTTCATCACTACATGTGTTATCTTCACTACAAAGTTCATATTCATCATTTGTGTCATCACATGTTCTTTCATGACAATCAGTACCAATTACAACTTTAAATTTTGCTGGCATTGCATAAAGAATATAATTTAAATCTCCTTCATCAGTTTGTCCAACTTTATATAAAAGACCAGTTGGTTTAATATCTTTATTTAACGTTCTTTTAATTGTTACTTTATCATCAGAATTAAATATTTGATTAATATTTTCACTTGTTAATGGTTTAAAAGTTGATGCTTTATTACCAACACCTATTTCTGCACTTGTTGTTAATTCAGAAGCTTTTAATCCTTTTATTATAGTTTCTCGATAAGCTTTTTTACCTTCCTTATCTAAAGTATTATAATATGTTAACATCGTATTACCATTACCATTAAAAATGTTATTAGCATCATTAACAGAATTAGGACCTGACCATCTTCCATGAACGTGATTATAAATAGTATTTCCTTCTTTATCTGTAGTAAGTACAATATTACCATTACTTTCTAATTTATGGATACCATTAACATCTGTATCGTTTAATACTTCACTTGATTTGGCATTAACTTGGGCATCAAATAAAATGGCATAATCATCTTCAGTAAATGTTGTAACGGCTTCAGTATCAATTGACAATAACTTATAACCCTCTGGTAAAGTAGCCTTATCAAATGTAGTGTCAAATATTAATTCATCTTCAGTTGCCTTAAGAATGGCATTTTCCCAAACAATATCAGTAGTTTTTTTACTTATATCCCCTACATTAGTAGCATTACAAGCTACTTGAGAGCCAGCTGGTAACGAACCACTTGCTGCAATATTAAAACATTCTGGTATAAATCCCGCTGGATATAAAAAGTAATAATAATGATTTTGTTTATTACAAACATTGCTAAAATCACTAGAAGAACTAATTGTAGCAGCTTTAATATTCCCCATAAAAGTTAAGCTTATCATAATATTAGTTACTAATATAAGCTTTAAAAATTTCTTCATACTCTATTTCCTCCTCTATTATACATTAAGTATAACAAAAAAACATATATTTTGCAATATATGACATAAAAAAAACTAACAAAGTTAGTTAAACTTAAAAATATTTTAAGTAAATATTCAATTGGTGATCTGTATGGGATTTGAACCCATGAATATTGCCTTGAGAGGGCAACGTGTTAAACCCCTTCACCAACAGACCATGGATTTATTATACCACGGCATAATTATATTTGCAAGTGAGTTTTTATGACTTTATAAATTTGGCAAATCTTTTTAATATTCTTTCTTTACCCATTAATTTTAATAACATGTATAAATCAGGAGTTTTATTTTTAGTTGTTAAACAAACTCTAATGACTGTACTTATATCAGTTACATTACCTTTATATTTATCAGGATTTTCTTTATATTCTTTCATATTAGAAGCATATCCTAATGAATCAGTTAATTGTTGTACTTTTAAAAACCACTCTTCTTTAGTATCATTTTCATCATAATAATCATTAATATATAATTTTAAAATTTTAGAAATTTCATCTTCATCAGTAATTTTATCAAATTCATAATTTAAGTTAGTAAATAGTTCATCATACATATACCAAATTTCATTTTTAATACTTCCAAAGCTTTCATAATCTTTTCTAGGTTTCTTTTGTTCTCTTTCAATATTTAAAATAGCTATTGTATAATCTTTATATTTTGTAATAAGGTTGGCAAATTCTAAATCAAATTCTTTTGCCCAGGTTAATAAATTATCATATACTTCTATAGCTGATAATCTACTAATATAATTTCTAGAAATATTTAAAAGTTTTGATAAATCATATAAAGTACCACTTAAACTTACCTTTTTAAAATCAAATTTAAAATCATCAATACTTTTATCTTTATTAGCGTCATACCAACCTTCAAAATTAGAATTAGCTATTGTCATTAAATAAAGTTTTATAGCTTCAACTGGTATTCCTTGTTGATGGTAATAAGATACTTGGGATTCAGGATCTTTTCTTTTTGATAACTTTCTTCTTACTCCATTTTCATCAACTTTCATAACTAATCCTAAATGAGCATATCTAGGTATTTTAAATTTAAATTTATTAAATAATTCAATATGAATAGGAGTTGAAGAAATCCATTCTTCTCCTCTTAAGACATGAGTAGTACGCATTAAATGATCATCAATTACATGAGCAAAATGATATACTGGTATTCCATCACTCTTAATTAAAACGTGGTCAATATCATTTTCAGGAAATTCTATTTTACCTCTTACTAAATCATTAACAACAACTTTTTTATTAAAATCACCAGTTGATTTTAATCTTAAAACATATTTTTCGCCATTTTTAATTTTTGTAGCTTTTATATCATTAGATATTTCACGATATTTTGCATATTTACCATAATAACCAATACGTTCTTTATTGTTTTCTTGTTTTTTACGAATACTATCTAATTCTTCACTTGAACAAAAACATGGGTATGCTAAATCATTAGCAACTAAATATTTGGCATATGTTTTATATATTTCTAATCTACTTGATTGAATATAAGGTCCATATTCTCCTATTTGTTTATCTTCATCAACAAATCCTTCATCTATTTTGATATCAAAACTTTTTAAATCATTTACAATACCTTTAATTCCATTTAAAATGGTTCTTTTTTGGTCGGTATCTTCAATTCTTAAATAAAAAATCCCATTAGTATCAGTTGCTACTTTTCTAGCTATAAAGGTTGTACATAAACTTCCCATATGAACAAACCCAGTTGGACTAGGTGCATACCTAGTTACAATAGCATTATCTTTTAAATTACGTTCTGGATAAATTTTTTCATAATCTTCAATAGTTTTCGTAACATCAGGATACATTAAATCAGCTAATTCAATATTTGTCATAATCATCACCTTTTTTTAAATTGGTTGCCTAGATAGGATTCGAACCTATAAATCATGGAGTCAGAGTCCACTGCCTTACCGTTTGGCTACTAGGCAATATAATAAAACCCTTGAAAAATCAAGGGATAAATAACAATTGGTGACCTGTATGGGATTTGAACCCATGAATGCTGCCGTGAAAGGGCAGTGTGTTGAACCACTTCACCAACAGGCCGTAAATGGTGGGCCTAAATGGACTTGAACCATCGACCTCACGCTTATCAGGCGTGCGCTCTAACCAGCTGAGCTACAGGCCCATCTAAAACCTAATGACTATTACATTATATAGTATTTTAGTCATTTTGGCAATAGTTTTTTTTGTTTTTTTATTGATTTTTTTTAAATTTCTAGTTTTTTTATCTGTTTTTGGAAATTCCCATTAGTTATAAAGCTTCCAACTACAACAATATCACACTTATTACAAAGTTTTATATTGCTATCATTTATACCTCCATCTATTGATATTAAAAATTTTCTATCTTCTATTTTAGATAAATAATCAACTTTTTCTAAAACTTCTGGTATAAATTTTTGACCACCTTTTCCAGGATGAACACTCATTATTAAGACTAAATCAATTTCATTTAAATATGGTAAAATCTCTTCAACTTTTTCTTCAGGATTTAAAGCTATTCCTATTTTAATATTATTGTTTTTTAAATATGAAATAACTTCTGATACTTTGTCTTTTGTTTTTAAATGAAATGTAATATATTCAGGATTTAATTCTTGATAATTTTTAATATATTTTAAAACATCATCAACCATTAAATGAATATCAAATGGTTTAGTTACATAATTTTTAATTTCTTTTAAATCTTTAGTTTTATTTTCAACATATATTCCATCCATAATATCTAAATGTAAATAATCAATTTTTTCTTCTGATAATTTTTTTATATCATTAAAATTTTTTAAGGATAAAATTGAAGTTGATAATTTCATAAGACACCTCACTTAATAAATTTTAAATAATTTTCATAACGACTTTTTAAGATATTTTTTTCAACTTGATTTTTAACTTCACAATTTGGTTCTAAATTATGCATGCAATCTTTATATTGACATTTATCTTTATATAAATTAAATTCTATAAAGTTATCTCTTATATCACTTTTATTCATATCATAAAATTCAATACTAGAAAAACCTGGAGTATCAGCTATAAAACCATCCAATAAATTTATAAGTTCAACTACTCTTGTTGTATGTTTTCCCCTATTTAAGGCTTTAGAAATAGGAGCTGTTTTTAAATTTATATTGTCATCTAATCTATTTAATAATGTTGATTTTCCAGCTCCACTTTGCCCGGTAAAAATTGAAACCTTATTTTTAAATATTTTTTTTAAATCATCTATTTCACTATTTAAGTAAACTTCATAACCAATTTTTTTATAATAATCAATTATTACTTTTATAGATTTTTTTTCTTCTTCATTTAATAAATCAAGTTTAGTAAAACATATTATTGGTAAAATATTACTAAATTCTATATTTACTAATAACTTATCTAATAAATTAGAAGAAAAATCTGGTTCTTTTACACTAGTAATAATTATAGCTTGATCAATATTACTTACAGGGGGTCTAGTTAATTGATTTTTTCGAGGTTTTATTTCCATTATATATTTTTGTAAATAATCAATTACTACATAATCTCCTACTACTGGTTTTTCTTTTAAATGCCTTAATTTCCCACATGGTTTACAAATGATTATTTCATCATTAACTAAAACACTATAGTCATTACTTATAATTTTTATAATTTTACCTACCATCTTAAGAATTACTATCTTCCTTTACTTCTTCATTCTTCGTATCGTCTTTTTTGGTATCATCTTTTTTATTTTCATTAGGATCAACAGCAACTGCTTGTTTTGCTTTAGCAATTGTTATTTGAATTGATGAACCATTCGCAACTGTTGAACCAGCCATTCTACTTTGAGATATGATGGTTCCTGGTTCATAAGATGATGTTTCTTCATAGGTTGTTGTCATAGTTATTCCATATTTATCACAGAAACTTTTAGCTTGACTAACTGACCAATTTTCAGCTACAAAATCAGGGTAGACAACTACAATTTCAGGAATATATAGTGTTACAGTATCTTTAGCTTTAACTTTTTCATGAGCTTTAGGAAATTGCTCCATAACTTTATTTTCAGCAATTGAAGAATCACTTGTTTGTTTCTTTTCAACATTAACATCTAATCCTAGTTCTTCTAATTCTTTTTTAGCATCACTATAATCATAACCAACATAATCATTTAATTCAAATTCTTCTTTTCCTTTAGAAATTACTAAAGTAATAACTTTACCTTTTTTAAATTTCTTTCCTGCTTTTGGAGTTGTTCTGATGACTTTTTTCTTATCTATTTTATCAGAAAATGCTAATTTATTTTTATCACTTACTTCAAATCCAGCTTTCTCTAAAGTTTTAGTTGCCTTACTTATACTCATTTTAGAAACATCAGGTATTTCTCTTGCTTTACCACCTGTTATCATTGGTAAGATAAAGAAAATAAAAACTAAAACTACTACTAAAGAAGCTAGAATACTACTTAAAATAATAACTGGTTTATTCTTTTTCTTTTTTGGTTTTTTCTTCTTTTTAGGTTCTTCTTCATATTCATCATAAGAAGCTTCTATTTTTTTCTTTGGTTCAGCTGGAATGGTTTTATTTTCTTCTATTTCTTCTTCTGGATACATATAAATCACTCTTCTTTCGTTTGCACGATCTTCATCTAAAACAGTTTTTAAATCTTCATGCATCTCTGCAGCGCTGTCATATCTATTTTTAGGGTTTTTAGCACATGCTTTTAGAATTACGTTTTCAACTGATTGAGGAATACTAGGATTTTCTCTACAAATGCTTGGTATTTGTTCTTTCATTTGTTTAATAGCTATTTCAACAGCATTATCGCCTTTAAATGGTAACTTACCAGTAATAAGTTCATACATTAAAATTCCTAATGAATAGATATCACTTTTAATAGTTGAGCCACTACCGTTTGCTTGTTCTGGTGGTAAATAATGAACTGATCCCATTACTGAATTTGTTTGAGTTAATTCATTATTTAAAGCCATAGCAATTCCAAAATCAGTTATTTTTACTCTACCATCATCTAAAATCATGACATTTTGTGGTTTTATATCTCTATGAATTATATAACTATTATGAGCGCATGCAATACCTGATGTTAATTGTAACATAATATCAATACATTCTGGTAAAGTTAATGCTCCTCTTCTTTTTATTAAACTTTTTAAAGTTCTTCCTTCTATATATTCCATAACAATAAAATATTTTCCATCATCTTCACCAACGTCATACATCTCAACAATATTAGGATGTGATAAACTAGATGCAGCTATTGCTTCTCTTTGAAAACGTCTTACAAATTTTTCATCTTCAGCTAAATCTCCTCTTAAAATTTTAACTGCTACATTACGATCTAAAATAGTATCATACGCTAAATAAACATTAGCCATTCCACCTTCTCCAATGGTTCTAATGATTTGATAGCGGTCATTTATTTTTTGTCCTTTACTAATCATTTAACAACACCTTCCTTTACTAAATATGCGACAGAAATATTGTCATTTCCCCCTCTGTTATTACACTTAAAAATAAGTTTTTGTAATTTTTCTTCAATAGTTAAATCTTCATTTAAAACTTTTGTTATTTGTTCATTATCTAACATATTAGTTAGTCCATCACTACAAAGTAAAATTCCATCAACATCAGTTTCAACATCGAATACATCCATTTCAATATTAGTATTCGCGCCTAATGCTTTCATTAAAACGTTTTTTCTAGGATGTTCTTTAGCTTCTTCTTCAGTTAGTTCACCAGATTTAACAAGTAAATTAACTAAAGTATGATCACAAGTAATTTTATGTAAGGTATTTTTTTTGATAACAAATCCTGAACTATCTCCTATATTACCAAATAATAGAAAATCTTTAGTTAAAAGAGCAAGAACAATCGTAGTTCCCATTCCTTCACTTTCAGGATACATATTAGTATATTTATAAATTGAAACATTGGCTTCACTTACAACTTCTTTTAACCAGTTAATAGCATCTTCCTTACTACCAACACTGCTGATTGAGTTAAATCTTCTACCGATATGTGATATAGCTATACTAGAAGCAACTTCACCATCTTTATGTCCACCCATTCCATCTGCTACTGCAAGTAAATATTCATTATTTTCATTTTTTAATATTGTAACACTATCTTCATTATGATCTCTAACTCTTCCAGGATCAGTTATATAAAAATAATCTATCATTTTATTCCTCCTCGTAATTGGCACGTAGCTGTCCACACGCAGCGCTTACATTACTACCAAATTCTCTTCTAATTGTTACATTGATTTTATTTTTCTTTAATATATCATAAAAATTTAAAATATCTTTTTTTAAACTTTTTTTATATTGAAGATGACTTGTTTCATTATAAGGAATTAGATTAACATAACAGTTTATTCCTTTAATTAGATTAACTAATTCCAAAGCATGTTTTTTAGTGTCATTAACATTCCTTAACATTACATATTCTAATGTTACCCGTCTTTTTGTTTTTAAAGTATATTCTTTAATAGCTTTAATTAATTCATCTAAACTATAAACTTTATTAATTTTCATCAATTTTGATCTTAAAGCATCATTAGGAGCATGTAAGGATATTGCTAAATTAATTTGTTTACCATTATTAATAAAATCATATATTTTAGGAACTATTCCACAAGTTGAAATAGTTATGTGTCTTGAGCCTATTGCAATACCTAAATCACTATTAATAATATCAACAAATTTTAAAACATTATAGTAATTATCAAATGGTTCTCCTATTCCCATAATTACTACATGACTTATTCTTACCTTTAAGTCTGCTTCCACTTCCATTATTTGTCTAACCATTTCCCATGCTTCTAGGTTTTTAATTTTACCTAAACAACCACTTTGACAAAAACTACATCCCATATTGCATCCTACTTGACTAGAAATACAAAGACTATATCCATAGTTATGATGCATTAAAACAGCTTCAATTTTATTACCATCTTTTAGTTTAAATAAGTATTTATAAACATCAGTATCTTCCTGTTTTTTTAATATAGTTAATTTTTCTATAACAAAATCTTTATTTAGTTGTTCAATTAAAGATTTTTTTAAGTTAGTCATATCTTCAAATTTACCAACTCTTTTTTTATAAAGCCAATCAAAAACTTGTCTAGCTTTATATGGTTTTTCTCCGATATTTATAAAATAGTTTTCTAATTCTTTTAATGAATAGTTATATATGTTCATAATTACACCCTATAAGTATTATAGCAAATAAATAATTAAATTTATATAAAATATTTCCTTTTTGTTAATTTTTAGTAAAAAAACTATTTTTTAATGTAAAATTAAGTAAAAATAGTTTTTAATTGTTTTCTTTTTTATAAGTAACATATATTAAACATATCATTGATATAATAATAACAATTACTAATTTAACGTTTAAATCAGTTGTTCTAGGGTTTTTAACTTGTTCAAGTGGATTACAAATTTCATATTCATCTTGTAAATCCGCACTGCAGGTTTGACTATTAATACAACCAAGATATTCTTGACTTATTTCTTCACAAGTTTGGTTTCGACAAGATGTTTCTAAAACAACTTCCACTTGAGCAAGAGTAATATAAGTTAAATTCATCATGGTTCCACCTTGATCAACATAATAATAAAATGGATTAGAATTATTACTTTTAAGTATTCTTTGAATAGTTACTTTGTTAAAAATTTCATTTAATTCTTGATCTGTTAAAGGAGTAAAGTTTTCAGTATCTCCAATTCCTATAGTAGCGCTGTTGCTTATGTTTGCTAAAGACATATCAGTTACAATTTTTTCACGATAATTAATTTGTTCTTCTTTTGATAGATTATTAAAGTATTCTTTAGTTTTAATAAAATCATTATCTAAATTACTAGCAAAATGATGATATACTACTGTTTTACCTTTGTTTTGTTTATAAATGTAATTAGTATCAACTTCTTTATAATTGTCTACTTCTTTTAAAGTATTTTGATTAATTAAAGCATCAAATATCATATAATATGTATCTTTACTAAATTCAGTTTGAGGATTTATTTGAACACTTTTAATTTTATAATCATCAGGTATTTCAAATTTATCAAAAACAATATCAGTAGTTATTTGATCTCTATTTTTTAAGTTATCATCTAAATTAACTTTAGAATTTTTATAAACACCATCAGTACAAGCTACTTGTACTTTTAAATTGTTTTCTATTTTATAACACTCATAACTGTTTTCAGGAAAAGATAAAAAATAATAGTAATGAACTTCATTATCACATACTTTTCTTTCGGCATTTACATTAATAAATAAAAAGAAAGTGATGATTATAAATAATAAATTTAATTTTTTATTCATAACATCACTCTCCTATGATTTAATTATACAAAATTTAAATTAAAATTTCAAGTCTTAATTAAAACTCATAACAATACATAGAATAAAGAATATAACACTTAAAGCAATAGTTAAACGGGTAATAAATAATTCTCCACCTCGTTCTTTACGATTGGCAAATAAAGCATCATTTCCACCACTTATAACACTTGAAGCACTTTGAGCTTTACCACTTTGTAATAATACTAAAGTTATTAATAAAATTGATACAATTATAAGAATTATTTGCATAATATCCCTCCTACTAAAAATTATAACACATATTTTTATTATACGCAAATGTTTAAAGTTAAGAATGTTTAATATTTATGTTATAGTTTATTATTAATATAAAAAAGTTTTTTATTCTCTAAAATCTATTTTTATATTTATAGTTTTATTATTCATCGTAGTAAACAGCTTTAAAACTTTTTCAGTATTACTTACTAGAG
>JAHZGA010000029.1 GCA_019421005.1 bacterium
TTTTACTAGAGAAGATGAAATAGAAGCTATCAAAAGAGATAAGTTTGAAGAAGGAGTACAACAAGAAAAAAATCAAGTAGTCAAAAACATGTTTAATAATGGATTTGATGTTGACATGATTTCTAGAATAACTAATTTAGATAGACAATATATCATGTCGTTTCAATAATTAAAGAATGTCGAAGTTTTTTCGGCATTTTTTAATTCGAATAATAATATTCTTGGAATTTCTAATTTAACACTTAAAAAACTTACAAAGCCTTATAAACATTGGAACTGCAGTTTTTTTCACAACTGTAAAATTCAAGATTATATCAAATTTCTTTCAATTTTAAAAATTTTATTCAATATATTCTTTATAACTATCTTCATATCTTTTTATTGTTTGATTTTCAAAAACAAAAATTTTGTTAGTAACTTTAGATAAAAGATATTTATCATGACTAGCTATTAAAATGGCACCTGGAAATTTATCTAAAGCATTTTCTAATTCAATTTTATTAGCCAAGTCTAAATGATTGGTTGGTTCATCTAATATTAATAAATTATAATCCCCTAAAATTATTTGAGTTATTTTAATTCTCATCATTTGACCTAAACTTAATGTTTTTACTTTATTTTTAAACATATCTCTTTTAATACCCATATTAACTAAATTACTTAAAAAGAAAGATTTTTTTTCATTTCCATATTCATTAGCCATTTCAAAAATAGTTTTATCGCCATCTAAATCAAACACATCTTGACTCATATAACATACTTTTAAAGATGGAGTTTTCCAAACTTCTCCTTTATCAATATTTTCAATTCCTAAAATAATTTTAATTAAAGTTGATTTACCACTTCCATTAGGACCAATTAAGCCTATTTTTTCTCCACTATTAACAACCAAGTTAGCATTTTTAAATATTAAATGATTAAAGTAGCTTTTTTCAAGTTCATTAATTCTTATTAATACATTAGAACCACTTTTATGACCATTAAAATCAAATTTAATTTTATAATCATCTTTAGGTTTTTCTATATAATTTTTTCTCATTTGTTCTAAACGAGATTTTTTATTTTCAGCTGATGCACCTATTTTAGCAGCTTTTCTTTGAGCATTGGTTTTTACCCCTTTTACTTTGGCATCAGATCTACTACCCCCTTGTTTATTAGCATCCCTTTCGCCTTTTTCTGACCACTGTTTTAACTTGCTAATTTCTTTAGAAATTTTTTTATCTCTTTTTACCTGTTCTATATATTTAGCCCTTAAACTTTCTTTTAGCATTTCTTTTTGGTTATAATAATCATCATAATTACCATTATAAATTTTTATCTTTCCATCTTCTATTTCCATAATTTTATTAACTGTTTTATTTAGAAAATAACGATCATGGGATACAATTAATATTGTTCCAAAATAGCTATTTACTTTATCAATAAGCCATTCAACTGAATTTATATCAACATGGTTAGTTGGTTCATCTAAAAGTAAAACCGAAGGATTAGGTGCCAAAACAGAAGATAAAGCTATTTTTGTTTTTTCTCCACCACTTAAATTTCTTAGTCTTTCATCATCAAATTCTATATCATCAGTAATATTTAACTCACTTATGGTTTTAAAAAAGTTAGATGAATTTACTTTATCTCTACTAATATTTATAAAATCATCCAAAGAATATTCAGTAGCTTGTTTTAAATATCCAATACTAGCTTTATTAGAAATTTCAACTTTTCCTTTATCAACATTTTCAATTCCTAAAATAATTTTAATTAAAGTTGATTTACCACTTCCATTAGGACCTACAATTCCTATTTTATCATACTCATTAATATCAAAATTTACATCTTTAAAAACTAAATTATCTCCAAATGATTTAGTTACATCACTAAATTTTATAATCGACATAACATCACCTCTAAAACTATTATACACTATAAGTATATCAAAAAAAAGATAATTTTAAATTTGATTATACTCTTTATTAAAAATTTATAATTTATTTTTCATATAAAACTTCTAGCAATTTTAATATTTTATTTCTATATTCATGATTATCCTTATTCATTAAATAAAAATGACAATAACCATTAATCAAACACCATTTTAATTTTACTTTATCAAAGTTTCCTTCTTTTAAATATCCTTTTAAAAAACAATTAATATCTTCAATAGTATCCATAAATTTTTGTTCTGGTCTTAATATACAAGCCCATGCTATATCTTGTTCTTTAAGTCCGATACCACTATATTCCCAATCTATAACACCACTAATACAATTGTGTAACCATAAAACATTACCATAATGGAAATCTCCATGGATAAATGTTTTTAATTCCTTTTTTATATCATTATTTTTTAAAAACTTAATGTATTTATCAATTTTTGTTTCATTAAATAAATTAGGGTAAACATTTTCATTAGGATAATCATTTATTACTCTTTGTTTTGCTATATTTAATTTATTAACCGGTACTTTATGAATCAGTCCTAATTCATATCCATATTTAAATAACATTTCTCTTTTATTCTTTTTATTTTGAGAAAAAATATCTGATAGTTTTCTTCCCTCAATCTTTGATAATACAATATATTTTTTATCATTAAAAATACCATCTTCATATACCATTGGTATTTTTAAATAATAGTTATTTTTTTTCAAGTAATTTAATATTTTTACTTCAGTAGTAAAATCACATACTTTGCTACGTTCAATTTTTATAAAAATATTATTTAATTCATTATTAACTTTACCCAAACACTCAACAACATCATTTCCTGCTGGTGGATAACCTATAATCTTATCAATTTTTATATTATTATATTTTATATCAAACGGCTCTATAATTAAATCTCGCCATTTCTTTTGATACATATTACTCATTTTATTCTCTCCTTATTTTCGATATAGTAACTTTTTTAACATCAATTATATGTTATCAGTATATAAAAGTCAATTATTATATAAACAAAAAAAGATAATTTTAAAAACATTATCTTTATATTTTAACAATATTAACTTTTAAATTATTATCTAAAAATGAATCAATAATAACATTTTCTAATTTATCTTTTATTATCTTATCTAATTTTCTAGCTCCAAACTCTTCATAATTACTTAAAGAAACTATTTCATCAATAACTTTATTATTTATCTTTAATTCAATATTTTTTTCTTGATATTTTTGTTTTAAAGCTTTAATTTTTATATTAATTAATGTTCTTATAGTCTTTTCAGTTAAACTATTAAACACTATAACATTATCTAATCTATTAATAAATGGAATTGAAAATTGTTCTTTTAATTTAGTTATTACTTTATCATTATTATCTTTATTAAAACCTATATTAATATCATTAAATCCTATATTAGAAGTCATTATAATTGTAACATGATCAAATCTAATTACATTTCCTTTGGAATCTTTTATTTTCCCCTCATCTAAAATTTGTAAAAATAAATTTATAACTGCTGGATGAGCTTTTTCAATTTCATCTAATATCAAAACTGAATACGGTTTATTCGCTATTTCTTCTAAAATATTTTTAAAATCATTATAGCCTACATATCCAGGAGGAGCACCTACTATTTTACTAACACTATGTGCTTCTATATATTCACTCATATCTAATTTAATTATATTATTTCCAACTAAACATTGTGCGAAAGTTTTAGCTAAACAAGTTTTGCCTACACCACTAGGGCCACAGAACATAATACTATAACATTTATTATCATCTTTAAATCCTAGTTTTATTCTTTTAGCAATATTAATAACACTTTCTATTGCTTTTTCTTGTCCTTTTATTGTTCCTGTTAATTTTTTATTAATTTCTTTAATTATTTTACTATTTTCTTGTAATAACTCATAAACAGGTATTTTTGTTTTAGCATGAATAACTGAAGCAATATCTTCTTTTGTTACTTCCTTAACATTATTTTTCTTATATAAAGTTAACTCTAAATTATTAATCTTATTCATCAAATTATTTTCAATAATTTTATATTTAGAGGCTTCTTCAAATTTGTTATTAGATATAGCATCATTTTTATTTTTAATAACAAGTTGTAATTCTTTATTTAATTTATTATATTTTTTTAAATCTTTACTTTCTTTTAAACTAACTTTAGAACATACCTCATCCATTATATCTATTGTTTTATCAGGTTCTTTTCGATCATAAATATATTTATCAGATAATTCCATAATTAAATAAATCATTTCATCACTGATTTTAACTAAATGATATTCTTCATAAATTTCACGCATTTTAAACAAAATTTCTTTGATTGTTTCTCGATTAGGTGATTCTATATTAATTTTTTGAAATCTTCGTTCTAATGCCTTATCTGTAGCTATATGTAATTTATATTCATCAAGTGTTGTAGCTCCAATACATCTTAAATGATTACGTGCAAGTGCAGGTTTAAAAATATTAGAAGCATCAATTGCCCCTTCAGCGCCTCCTGCTCCTACTAAAGTATGAATTTCATCAATAAATAAAATTATATCTTCATTCTCTTCAATTTCTTTTAAAACTTTATGCATTCTTTCTTCAAATTCCCCACGATATTTAGTACCTGCTACTAATGATGCCATATCTACACTTATAATTCTTTTATTTCTTAAATTTAAAGGAACTTCACCTAATGCAATTTTTCGCGCTAATTCCTCAACAATAGCTGTTTTTCCTACTCCAGCTTCTCCAACTAATAATGGATTATTCTTACTTCTTCTAGATAATATTTCTAAAACTCTAGTTAATTCTTTATCTCTTCCTATAACCGGATCAACTCCAGTTTGTAAAACCTTTTTAGTTAAGTCAACACCAACTTCTTCAATAAATAGTTTCTTATTTTTTTTATTAACTGTTTTACTAATTGGATAAGTAAACTCATTATATAATTCATCTATATCGATATTCATTTCAAGCATAATTCTAATAGCTACTCCTTCTGCTTCTTCTAATAATCCAACAAATAAATGTTCAATTGTAACTTCTCCATTATTGTTTTCTTTACTATCTAAAACAGCATTTTCAATAATTCTTTTAAATAATGGAGTAAATAAAAACCATTCACTTTTCTTTGAACCTACTCCTATTATTTTAATTATTTCATTTTTTAACTTTGCATAATCAAGTTTAAATTGTTTTAACTTTTTAGAAATATTATTATCTTCTTTTAAAATAGCTAAAAGAAGGTGCTCACTTCCTACATAAGGATGATTTAATTCATACATTTCTTTTTTAGCATTAACAATTACTTTTCTTGTTTCTTCTGTAAAATTACTAAACATAGATCTTTCCTTTCTGTTATTAATCTATGTTTATTTTGTGATAATTTTAATATTTTTAAACAACAAAAAAAATCAAAATTTATTCTGATTTTTCTAAAATTATCAATCCATTAGTAACTTCTTCTAAAGCTTTTCCAATATCACTTTTTGATGTATATTTTTCTTCAGGTATTTGATAGTGATGATTTTTTTTCATTTCTTTAGCTCTTTTTGCTACTAAATTTACTAATAAATATTTTGAGCCAACTTGATTTAAAAGTTTATCAATAGATGGATATATCATATTATCACGCTCCTATTTAAATATATAATAAATTCTAGTAATTTTCAATAAATTTCTATTAACTTGACATTATTTTACGTTACATTTTGCGGAGGCCTTTTAATATTTCCACCATTGCCCAAGTATCCTGTTTACAATACTCAACTAATTTTCGATATTTATGTTCATAGTCTGGTTTATCCAATTTAGGAAAATTAGCATATGCAACTAAAGCTTCAACTCCATTGGCAATTTCCATTCCCTTATAGGTTAAATTACTAAATAAAGGAAGAATTTTTTTTATTGAAAATGATCCTGTCATATCTTCATGATAATAATTAAACATTTTAGCTTCATTACCATTATAACCTAATTCTTTATATAATTTACTATTTGTTTTAACAATATACATTAAATCAAAAATCATTTCTCGCATTTTATTTAGTTTTACTTTATATTGAGAAAATATTTCACCTAGTTCTTTTAGTCTAGTTTTTTCAAATGATTCGTTATAAACTAATATTGTTCCTCCACTTTCAGTATCAATCCATTCAACCATTTTTTTTATTAATTCTTCTCTTCTATCTTGATGGTCAATTGCTAAATATTCATAATGATCTTTTTCTTTATCACATTTACCAGGTTCTTTTTCAATATGCAATGAAAACTGAAAAACTGATTGAGTATAACATTTTTCCCCTCTAAATCTAGGTAATGGACAAGGAAAAGTCTCAAAGTCCAAATGATATATAGGATAAGTTATACATTTTATTCCAGCTGAAATTTTATCCATATTTATATAAGGTGAATGATTTTTTACTACTTGATATTGAATAACATTTTTTTCCCTATTTAAATAGTTTAAAGGCATATCAGTTAATTTAACAATCCCCTCATTAATTAAGTCATAACGATTATATAAGTTCCCATCTTGATCTTTAAATCCATGATGATTATCAAAATAGTTTAAAATCGAATTAGTACTGGGAATAAAGTCCCAACATATTTTTTTATATTTACATACTGTTGTTTTTTTATTTTCACAGTAATCACCAATTGGAACTTTTGATGCATCAAGATTTTTTATATATTCTTCAACCCTTTTTCGATCTAAATCAATTTTATCTAAATATTGTTTTGTTAAGGTTGTTAAGTCAAAGAAACTAACTATATCTTGATTGTTGATATCAGTTTTATAATCTGGTTCACTTCCTAGATAAGTTCCATCAAAAATATATTCACTATTTAATACTGCTAAATAATAGTGTATTTTAGGAATTTTATCACTCATATTGTTTTGTTTTAAGTCTTGTTCTATTATATATCTTTGAACAGCCAAATCATATACATAATGTCCAGCAGAATGTAATCGATTAAATAGTTTTTCTTTGTAATTATAATATTCTTTTTCTTTCATAACTTCTTCAATATTGTCTAAATCTTCACGTAGATAGTAAATATTATCTTTTTTATCAAAAATAGAAGCTACTGATTTTTTTCCGAAATCATCTTTAACAGTTTTACCAATTGCTAAAAATTTTTTAGTTGTTGTTGCTTTAACTTCAATAATGTTAAAGTAGTCATCTATTTCATTATAAATATCAACATAGCATAGATATCTAATTCCATTTATTTTACAGTCAAAACTTTCTTGATCTTTGGTATCTTTAGAGTATTTAAAAGTTCCTTTGAAATATTTAGGACATAATTTTCCTGCTAATATTTCAACTTTATTATAATAAGGTAACATTACTTGAAGGTGTTCATTAGTGGTATCAATTAAATCATTGCCTTCTTCATCAAACATAGTTCCAATTATTTCTTTTAATTTTTCTTCTTGTTCTTCTTCTAAATATTCATCAATTGATACAAAACTATCTAATTTTTCTTTTTTTAAGTGGTCTAACGAAACAAATCTTGGGCATCTAATATAATTTATAAAATTAGTTTTAGTTACAGCCATTATATAACCTCATAAATTAATGGTTCTTTTTTTTCAAATTTTTCTTCTATTTTAAAACATTCTAAAATATCATTAACAGGAATATCTATTTTATTGACATAAACTTTTAACAATTCCTCATCTTGTAAAATATAGTCCCCAACTTTTCTATTTAAAACAATTCCAACTCCATAGTCAATTTTATCTTGCAAGTTTTTTCTTCCTGCCCCTAAAGTTCTGGATAATTCTCCTATTTTTAAAGCATCTATTTCTTTAATAAAGCCAGTTGTTTTACTTTTTATAGATATAACATTATCAGATAGTTTTATTTTATTAATATCACCACCTTGATATTTAACCATTTGTTTAAATTTTTCATATGCATTACCGTTATCTAAATTATTAGTTACTTCTTCTAAAGCTTGTTCATAAGGAATATTTTTACTTACCATTACCCCATTAGCGCCTAAAGTTAAAACAAGTTCTCTTAAGTCTTTAGGACCTTTTCCTTTTAAACATTCTATACTTTCAATTACTTCTAAACCATTACCTACAGCTAGTCCAAGTGGTTCATTCATGTTAGTTATTACACATACAGTTTCCTTATTGTAATGTTTTCCTATCATTTTTAAAATTTTTGATAGATGTCTTGCTTGGTCTAAATCTTTAACTAAAGCACCTTTTCCTACTTTAACATCAATAATTATTTTATCAGCTCCACTAGCTATTTTTTTACTCATAATACTTGAAGCAATTAAAGGAATAGAATTAACTGTTCCAGTCACATCTCTTAAAGCATATAATTTTTTATCAGCTGGAACAATATTACCACTTTGACTTATTAAAGCAATTGATATTTGATCAACTTGATTTAAAAATTCTTCTTGGGTAAGTTCCGTTTTAAAGTTATCGATTGCTTCTAGTTTATCAATAGTACCACCTGTATGACCTAAACCTCTTCCACTCATTTTAGCAACTTTTATATTACAACTTGCTAGTAATGGGGCAAGAATTAAAGTGGTTTTATCTCCAACACCACCAGTAGAATGTTTATCAATTTTTGTTCCTTTTATTATTGATAAATCAATTATTTCTCCACTATGTAACATTGCATCAGTTAAATTAATTGTTTCTTTATCAGTCATTCCGTTTAATAAAATAGCCATCAATAAAGCACTTATTTGATAGTCTTTAATATTATCATTAACGTATTCATTAATAAAATAATTAATTTCTTCTTTGGTTAGTTCTTGTTTATTTTTTTTCTTTTCAATTATTTGTAATATCATATTTTACCTCCATTTTAATTATACAATATTTTTTTCCAATTAAAAAGTGCTTGATTAATTATTTAATTTATTTTATAATATTTTTAGGTGATTATAGTGAGAAATTGTGATAAATGTAATTCCAAAATTAGTTATAAAGATAAATTTTGTACCTTTTGTGGAGAAAAACAAGAAATTGTTAATAAAAACAAAAATACATCTGCAATTGCAATTATTTTAATTGTTTTTGGTTGTTTATTTTTATATTTAATTATCATGTTAGCAATTATTGTTTTTAATTTTTATGCAGTTGCTCCTCTTGATAATACCCCTGTTGAAAATGATATTCCTATTGAAAATGAATCATATACCGAAAATATTTGATTTTTAGAAACGATAGTAAGTTTTAATAGTTAAATACAATTTCTTTATGTTTATTATAAAAATCGCAATTTTTATAAGATTTTATATTGTAACTATTGACAACTATTAAAAAAATAAGTATAATTAGTATTGTCTACTGATTGCAGGTGTAGTTTAATGGTAGAACTTCAGCCTTCCAAGCTGACCACGTGGGTTCGATTCCCATCACCTGCTCCATAGTGAAATCTGCTCGAACTTTTCGAGTTTTGATAAATAACTAAGGTTCTTTGTCAAGTAGTGTTGGTGATGTCCAAAACTAATGATAAATGAATTGTATTTTGAGGGTCAAAAATTGACCCTTTTTTTTCATGAAATTATAGGATTTAATAATC
>JAHZGA010000003.1 GCA_019421005.1 bacterium
ATTCTTGGAGTTACTACTGAAGGATTTAAGGAAGTACTAGGAATATGGATTGGAGAAAATGAATCTGCAAAATATTGGTTAGGTACTTTAAATGAATTAAAGAATCGTGGAGTCAAAGACATATTAATTATCTGTTCTGATGGATTAAAAGGAATAAATGAAGCAATTAAAGCAGTTTATCCAAGTGCTATGCAACAAAGATGTATTGTTCATTTAATTAGAAATTCTGTTAAATTTGTTTCTTATAAACACTTAAAAGAATTTTGTAATGATTTAAGAACTATATATAAATCAAATACAGAAAAGGAGGCAAGAGAAAATTTAGAAAAAGTAAAAGCAAAATGGAAAGATATTTACCCAACCAGTTTAAAAGTTTGGGAAGATAATTGGGAAGCAATTTGTACTTTATTCAATTATTCTAAAGAATTGAGAAGAATAATGTATACAACTAATGCTATTGAAAGTTTAAATCGTTCTTATCGAAAATATACTAAAACTAAAGGTGTATTTACTAGTGATAATTCTTTAATGAAATGCTTATTTTTAGCTACTAAAAATGTAGAAAAAAAGTGGACTACTAGATACCCTAATTGGGATATGATTTATAATGAACTTAATATTTTATATCCCGAACGATTAAATTGATCTTTGAAAATTATTCAATTTATGTTATTATTATGGTAACAAAAAGAGACTGATATAATCAATCTCAAATATCTTTATTACCATGGATTGGTAACTTTACACAAAGTTTTTTACACTCTCAATTAAAAGGAAGCATTAACTTCCTTTTTGTTATTAATATATTTTCATTTTTATTACAATTATATAAAAAAAGAAACTATTTAGCTTCTTCAGTTACTCTAGTTTCTCTTATTACAGTTACCTTTATAGTACCCGGATATTGCATTTCATCTTCTATTTTATTTTTAATATCTCTTGCAACTTTATAAGTTGCTACATCATCGATTTCTTCTGGTTTAACAATAACCCTTAATTCCCTACCAGCTTGAACAGCAAATGTTTTTTCAACTCCAGGAACATCCCTTGCAATATTTTCTAACTCTTGTAAACGTTTAATATAGTTTTCTAAAGAATCGTTCCTAGCGCCCGGACGTGAAGCTGATAAAGCATCAGCAATAGCAACTATTTCAGCAATAAAACTAGTTGCTTCGGTATCACCATGATGAGATTCAATTGCATTAATAACAACTGCGTTTTCTTTATATTTTCTACCAAGTTCAGCACCTAATTCAACATGACTACCTTCAATTTCATGATCAATAACTTTACCTATATCATGTAACAATCCTGCTCTTTTAGCAAGATTTACATTCTCACCTATTTCACCTGCCAATAATCCTGATAATTGAGCAACTTCAATTGAATGTTGTAAAGCATTTTGTCCATAACTAGTTCGATAATATAATCTACCTACTAATTTTACTAATTCAGGATCCATTTTAGTAATTCCTAATTCAAATAAAGTAGCTTCTCCTTGCTCTAAAATTTTATTATTCATTTCTTTTGTTGTTTTATCATAAAGTTCTTCAATTCTTGATGGATGAATTCTACCATCTTTGATTAAACCTTCAATCGTTACTCTAGCAATTTCCCTTCTATAAGGATCAAAACTTGATAAGACAATTGCTTCTGGAGTATCATCAATTATTAAATCTACACCTGTTACAGCTTCAATTGTTCTTATATTTCTACCCTCTCTACCAATAATTCTACCTTTCATTTCATCATTAGGTAAATTAACAACAGTGATAGTTTGTTCATTTGCAACATCTGCTGAATATCGTTGCATAGCTGAAACTAACATTGATTTAGCTTTTTTAGAAACTTCCATTTTAGCTTCAGCTTCTCTATCTTTAATATAGGCAGCTATTTCTAAATTCATCATCTCTTCAACTTTTTTTAAAACTAACTCTCTAGCATGATTTTTTGAATAACCAGCTATACTTTCTAATAAATTAATTTGTTCTTTTTTTATTTCTTCCACTTTAGCTTGTTCGTTTTGAATATCTTTTTGCTTTTTTATTATATTATTTTCTTTTTCTTCCAACATATTTTCTCTATTTTGGAGAGTTTGATCACGTCTATCCATATTACCTTCACGAACCAATAAACGTTCTTCAGCCTCTTTAACTTCATTCTTTTTTTCTTTTATTTCTCTTTCAGTTTCAATTTTTAGTTTATGTACTTCTTCTTTAGCTTCTAATAAATGATCTCTTTTTATTTTTTCAGCTTCTTTTTTAGCTTTTTCTATCATTGCTTCAGCATTTTTAGAAGCCATATTACCTTTAAAATAATTAATTAAAAACATTATAATAATTCCGACAAAAAGTCCAATTAGGACAAGTAAAATGGAAAGACTTATATTATCCATTTCATTCCTCCATTTTCTAACAGTAAAAATCTTACTAATACTATTTTAATGTTTATTTATCAATAAGTCAAGTTAAAAATAAAGCTCAAAAAAAATAACCACTTCAATTTTGCTATGAAATGATTACTTTTTAATTAATAAAACTATTTTTTAGTTTCTTCTTTTGCAGGACTTTTTTTAGTGGAAATATCATAAAATTCTCGAACTTTATTTTCTATTTCTTGACAAACTTTAGGATTGTTTTTTAAATACTCTTTGACATTTTCTTTTCCCTGTCCAATTTTCTCTCCCTTATAAGCATACCAAGCACCACTTTTATCCATTATATTAGCATTGCTAGCTAAATCAACAAGTTCTCCTGTTTTTGATACTCCTTCACCATACATAATTTCAACTGTTGTTGCTTTAAATGGTGGAGCCATTTTATTTTTAACTACTTTAATATTAGTTTTATTACCAATAACATCAGTACCTTGTTTTATTGCTTCACCTTTTCTTATATCAAGTCTTATTGAAGCATAAAATTTTAAAGCCCTTCCACCTGAAGTTACTTCAGGATTTCCAAATATTACCCCTACTTTTTCTCTTAATTGATTAATAAAAATTGCTGTTGTATTAGTTTTATTGATAATTCCAGATAATTTTCTTAAAGCTTGGCTCATTAATCTTGCTTGAAGTCCAACATGAGCATCACCCATTTCACCTTCTATTTCGGCTTGTGGTACTAAAGCTGCTACTGAATCAATTACAATAACACTTATTGAGCCACTTCTAATTAAGGCTTCAGCTATTTCTAGGGCTTGTTCTCCGTTATCAGGTTGAGATAATAATAATTCATTAATATTAACACCTAATTTTTCTGCATATTGTGGATCTAATGAATGTTCAGCATCAATAAAGGCAGCTGTTCCACCTTTTTTTTGAGCTTCAGCAATTGCATGCAATGCAAAAGTTGTTTTACCACTTGATTCTGGTCCAAATATTTCAATAATTCTTCCTTTAGGATATCCACCGATACCTAAAGCTATATCTAATGATAAAGAACCTGATGGTATAACATCAATTTCACGATGTTCATTTGTTCCTAATTTCATAACAGAGCCTTTACCAAATTGTTTTTCAATATCAACTAATACTTGTTCTAATGTTTTATCACTTGTTTTTGCCATTTACTATCCTCCTATTTCTTACATAATCATTGTATCTTATTTTTTAATGGATGTCAATACTTTTAGCGAACATTCGTTTAAGTAAATTTGTGGTAATTTTTTATCAAAAAAAGCTTATTTGTTATTATAATATCCTAAATCTGAATATCATAATTTGCAAATAAGCTTATTTTGCTAATTTTAATTTTTTAAACATCTACCATTTCAGGTTTATCAAATATTAATTTTTTATTCATATAGTAATATTGAAAACCAGAAACAAGCGACATAATTGCAGCAATTACAAGTAATAAATCAGCTACTTTTAAATTCCATAATTCAAAAGGCATATTATAGAATAGTGTTAAAACAATTCCTACCATTAATAAAGCAGTTTTAATTTTACCACTTTTAATTGCAGCCACTACTTTACCTTTACTACCAGCTATCATTTTAATTGAATTAACAACAGTATCACGCATAATAATTATAATTGGAATTATTGGATGAATAAATCCTGTTGAAGCTAAAATAATTAAAACTGAATTAACTAAAATTTTATCAGCAATAGCATCCATCATTTTTCCAAAGTCAGTTACTAAATTATATTTTCTAGCTATGTACCCATCAACAAAATCAGTTAATGAAGCTATTATAAATAATACTCCAGCAATTAAATATTTAATTTCAATTACAATTGTTTCATTAACATAAATAGTTGGTAAATTAATTCCAGCTGAATCAAAAGGGAATATTAAAAGTGCGATTATAAAAATTGCTAAAATCATTCTAAAAATAGTTATTTTATTTGGTAAATTCATAATTCTCCTACTTTCCTTCTTCGCTGATAACTGTTCCTTCAACAAAATTATCATCTTGAACTAATGAAACCACAAAATATGCTATAATCATTAGTAAAACAATAATAATGGCATAAATAACAGTTGGCGAAATAATAATTTGACTTTTTCTTTCAATTGTATAAGGTGAAGCTATCTTTTTTTGTTCATTCTTTTTTTTGCTTTCTACTTTCTTTTTTGCTTTCTTTATATCATCTAATGAAATTTTAGATGTATAATCAAATAAATATTCATTAAATTCATCAACTAAATCTTCATATTTTAATCCTAAATATTTAGCATAATCTCTAATAAAATATTTTAAATAAAATATATCTTTAAAAGCATCCATGTTGCCATTTTCTATATTTTCAATCTGACTAGGACGTAATTTTAAATCATTAGCAGCCTCATCGATTGAAATTCCCATATTTTCTCGGGCCTCTTTTAAAGTTTCACCAATTTCCTTCATGTTTCACCTCAAATCAATAATAATATTTTATAAGCCATGTTCTGTACCTATTTCTAGGCGACAAACATCTATCTATGAATTAAATTCATCCCATAACCAGTTCTTATTCCCAGTTATTAGGCTCCCCTACCATAATTTGGGTTTCTCGCTCGTGGGGTTTACCGCGTTCCACTTTTTTAATTTCTTAAAAAAATCGTCACTATGGCACTTTATGTCTAATTTGACCATATCAATGACTTAGGTCATTTCGACGCCGTTAGTTAAAAACTACCATAAGTTATTTTTTCCTTATGCACGAACACTACCATCATCACAGATGGTGCGAGCATGGACTTTCCTCTATATTTCTATAGCGTTTGTCAAAATATTAATTATCTCCATAAATTATTTTTTCTAAATTAGATAGTCTCCTTAGTACATCCGAACTATTTGCATCACTTGAACCACTATCTTTTAAAACATCAAGTTTTGTTCTTAACATTCTAATTTCTTGTTTTAAATGCATATTATCTTCTAATAAAGATTTTTTATCATTATCCAGTTCTTTTATAATAGATATCATCTCTTCATAATCTCTAATAATTACATCTAAAAATTTATCAACCTCTTGTGGTCTATATCCTCTTGTGTCAATTTTAAATTCTTTTTCCAAGATATCTTTAACTGTAAGCAATATTCGCTCTTGGTACATATTCTCCCACCTCTTTTTTATCCAATATTATTTTCTCAAAAATAATCATATTTGTCAATTATTTAAAATAAAAAACAGGTTGTTAGTTAAACCTATTTTTAAATATTATTAAATTAGTCGTAATTTTTAAATAACATAAATCATCAAACATTTCCTTATAAATTTCATCAATATCGTTATTCATTTTCCACCTCTATTATAATTTATATCACATAAAACTAGATAATTCATGCTTTTCGACAAAACTAGTTAATTCTTTTTATTAACAAAACTTTTACATAAAAGGTAGAAAAAATTTTATAATTATAGTATAATATGGTAGGTGATAATCTTGAGTAATACAAAAGGAAATTTAAACACTATTTATGGAAATCGTGGTATGGGACTTGAAAATGATTTAAACGAAACTAATAAATATTACTTAATTCATGATATAGCTGTTATCCATAAAAAACCAACTCATATCACTATAAAAAAAGTTGATTATCGTGGTAAATATGATGCCAAAATTGAGGAAGCATATTTTAAAACACCATCAACCACTGATTATAATGGTATTTATAAAGGAAAATATATTGATTTTGAAGCCAAAGAAACAAAATTAAAATCCTCTTTTCCAATTAATAATATTCATGCTCATCAAATAATACATTTAAAAAAAATTATCAAACATGGTGGAATTGGATTTATTATTGTTAGATTTACAACCTTAAATTTAACTTTTCTTTTAGAGGCAAAAGAACTAATTAATTTTATAGAAACTAATGACCGAAAATCAATTCCTTTAGATTATTTTGAAAAAAAAGGTTTTCTAATTAAAGATAAATATTGTCCACGAGTTGATTATTTAAAAGTTGTTGATAAATTAATAGAAGGAGTAAGTTATGAAAAAATATATTAAATATTTAAAGAATTTTTGTAAAAATTTAAAGAGTATAATTTTAAAAAATAAATTTCAAAGTATTATGGTTTTTATCAATTTATTGGTTTTTATTCTCTTTTGCATTAAAACTAACATTTTAGTAGCTTTATTGATTTTTATTATCTTGAATTCTTTATTATATGGTGTAATGTTTTTTAAAAATAAAATTACATCAACTAATAATAAAAAGTCTAAAAATGATATTAAGAAATCTAAAAACAAGGTAAAAAAATCTAAAGATGATGATATAGAAATATTTGATAAAATTGAAAATAAAAAGAAGGAAATGAAAACTATGAAAAAAAAGAAGAAAAAGAAAAAAGGTAATAAAGTTGGACGTATTATTTTATTAACTTTACTAGGAATTGGTATTTTCCTAATTTTAATATTTATTGCTTTAATGGTTTATATTATGATTAAAGCTCCTAAATTTGATGAAAAAAATCTATATCATCAAGAGTCAAGTATTCTTTATGATAATAAGGGTGAAGAATTAACAAAATTAGGTAGTGAAAGACGAGAAATAATTGATTATGATGAATTACCAGAAGTTTTAATTGATGCCATTATTGCAACTGAAGATTCAAGATTTTTCCAACATAACGGTTTTGACCTGCCAAGATTTTTAAAAGCTTCTGTTGGTCAAGTACTTGGACGTAATTCTGGTGGTGCTTCTACTTTAACTATGCAAGTGGTTAAAAATCACTTTACTTCTACTGAAGCATCTGGTATTAAGGGAATTATTAGAAAATTTACTGATATTTATATGGCTATATTTAAAGTAGAAAAGAAATATACAAAACAAGAAATAATAGAATTTTATGTTAATTCCAATTATTTAGGTGGAAGTGCTTATGGTGTTGAACAAGCATGTATTAACTATTTTGGAAAAAGTGCGAAAGATATCAACCTTTCAGAAGCTGCTGTTATTGCTGGTTTATTCCAAGCTCCAGGTACATATGATCCATATATAAATCCTGATTTAACTAAAGAAAGAAGATCAACTGTATTATATTTAATGGAAAAACATGGATATATAACTGAAGAAGAAAGAAAAGAAGCGGAAAAAATTGAAATTGCTGATATGTTAACTAGTAAAACTTCTCCAAGTGATAATAAATATCAAGGTTTTATTGATACTGTTGTTGCTGATGTTGAAGAAATTACTGGTTATAATCCTTATTCTGTTTCTATGGAAATATATACAACTATGGATAGAGAAAAACAAGATTATTTAAATGGTATTGTTAATGGGGAAACATTTAATTGGGAAAACGATGCTGTTGATACTGGTATTGCTGTAGTTGATGTTAATACTGGTGAATTAGCTGCCGTTGGTACTGGTCGTAATAATACTGGCGAACTTAGCTTTAATAATGCTACTATGGCTAATCGTCAAATTGGTTCAACTGCTAAACCTTTATTTGATTATGCTCCTGCTATTGAATATGAAGATTGGTCAACTTATAATCTAGTTGTTGATGAACCTTATCACTATTCTGATGGAAATAATATTCAAAACTGGGATGGAAGTTATAATGGACTTATGACTGCCCGTGAAGCATTACGTAAATCACGTAATATTCCTGCTTTAAAAGCTTTCCAAGCTGTTGATAATAGTAAAATTAAAGAATTTGTTACAAGTTTAGGATTACATCCTGAAGTAAGTAGTGATGGAACTATTCATGAAGCTCACTCTATCGGTGGATATACTGGTGAATCACCTTTAAATGTTGCAGCTGCTTATGCTTCTTTTGCAAACGGTGGTTACTATGTTAAACCTCATAGTTTCAGTAAAATAGTTTACCGTTCAAGTAAAAAAACTTATGAATATAAAAAATCTAAAACTAAAGTTATGGGAGAAGATACAGCTTATATGGTAGCTGATATGCTAGTTAGTACTCCATCTTATGCCCTTGGTGCTTATGCCAATGTAAATGGTCTACCTTATGGAGCTAAAACTGGTACAAGTAACTTCTCTGATGATACTTTTGAAAAATACAACTTACCATACGGTGCAGTTAATGATTTATGGGTTGCTGGTATTAATACTGAATACTCTATTACAGTTTGGTATGGTTATGAAAAGATAAATAATCAATATGTTAGTAAAATGGGAACTGCTGAACATATGCGTTTATTCCAAGCAGTTGCTAAAGGTATGTTTACTTCTAATAAAAAGTTTACAAAACCAAGTAGTGTTGTTTCATCTAAAGTTGAATTTGGTACAGTTCCAGCTCAATTACCTAGTCAATATACACCTGATAGTTTAATTCTTACCGAGTTATTTAAATCTGGTACTGAACCTACAGCAACATCAAAACGTTATTCTCAAGCTGATAAACCAACAAATTTAAAAGCTTCAGTTAAAGGAGAAGAAGTTACACTTTCATGGCAAGCTCCTGCGAGTGCGAACAATTCAAATAATTTAGCATCTATTTTCTCTGATAAATCAGCTTATAATTCTTTCGTTAATAATTATGGTGCGGTTGGTGATTTAGTTTATAATGTTTATTTAAAATCTGGTGGTGGCTTAACTTTATTGACAACTACAAGTAAAACTTCATTTGTTCATACTCCTAGTGAGTCTGGTACATATACTTATGTTGTTAAAGCAATGTACTCTAACTCTGCTAAAAGTGAAAGTAGTGGTGCGGAAGTTTCAGCTAAAGTTAATGTTGCAGCAAAAGAAATATCGATAACTTTAAAAGGTAGCAGTTCTATATCTTTAAAAGTTGGAGATACTTATGATGATCCTGGAATTATTGTTATGTGTAATGGAAAAGATGTAACTAGTTCTTCAGAGATTAGCATTGATGATTCTTTTGATACTAATACTCCTGGTACTTATACAGTTACCTACACTGCTTATTATAACGGCGCGAGTAAAACGGCAACAAGAGAAGTTGTCGTTGAAGATAAAGACGGAGAATAAAAAAAGTACTCTATTGATTTGAACCTTGTTTCTTAAGAAACGAGGTTTTTCATTAAAGTACTTTTTTATTACAAATATCATTTAGTTTACAATTATGACATTTAGGATTAATAGCTTTACAATAGTATCTACCAAATAAAACTAACCTATGATGTAATTTAGAAAAATCTTCATCACTAAAAAATTGATATAATTTCTTTTCAACTTCTAATGGTGAATCATTAATATCCGCTATTTTTAATCTTACACTTACCCTTTTTACATGGGTATCAACCGCAATACAATTTTCATTAAATAAGTTACTTAATACCACATTTGCAGTTTTTCTTCCTACTCCTGGTAGTGATTCTAGATACTCACGATTATTAGGTACTGAAGAGTTACATTCTATAACTAATCTGGAAGCAATTTCTTTAATATTTAAAGATTTTTTATGATATGTTCCTACTGGTTTAATAATATTTTCTATATCAGTAATAGGAGCATTTTTTAATTCTAATAAAGTAGGATATTTATTAAATAGAATATCCCCTACTTTATTAACTATTTTATCAGTTGTTCTTGCACTTAACATAACTTTAATTAATAGTTGATAATCTTTTTCATATGTTAATTCACATTTAGGATCAGGAATTAATTTTGTTAAATAATCAGTTATGTTCATTTAACCAATCATAATCAAAAGTATCAATTTTAACTGATGATTTTGGCTTTCTTTTTTGATTAATTAAATCTTTTTCACTTTTAATTCCTTTTTTTTGCCATTCGTGAATTATTTTATCAATATATCTTAAATTAGATACCCCATTATAAACAGCTTCTTTTAAGGCAAGAGTAATTATTTGTTCATTATTATTTTCTAACCAACTATTAATAAGTTCATATTCAATTGGCGATAAGGTACGGCCAAATTCTTTTTCAAATTTGTCAAAAATAGTGCTTTGTTTTTTTTCTACATTATTATCCATAATTATAAATGCTAATTTATTATATAGACCTTCAAGATTAGTTTGTTCTTCTCTAATATTTCCTTTTTTCTTTAATTCAAGTTTTATTAATCCTTTTTCACTCAAATTATTAATTATTTCTAAAGTATCTGTTAAAGTTAAACTTAAATAATCACTAATGGCTTTGGGATTAAAAGTAGAATCATTATTAATTAAATAAATAATAATTAATAGTTCTATTTCCTTTAATTCAAGTTTCTTATAATTCATTATTAATATTTCTGGTATTACTAAATTTTTACTTTTTAATATATTTATAATATGTTTCATAGTAAATAATCCTCTCTAAATCTTCATAATAAATATTATACAACAATTTGTTTTCTTTGTATATTAATTTTTATTAGGAATATTAATAATATTATAGTTTTCCTTATTTATTTTTAATATATTATAGTAATTTTCTTCTAAATAATAAGTATCTATCCATTTATCATACATTATTTCTAAAAATTCTTCATCAAGTTTTTCATATAGTATCAATGTTGGTTCTTTATTAAAAGAGATATTTTTATTAGGATTTAATAAATATATATAGTTACAATCAATGTTTTCAGTCCTATATATACAAAAACTATTATATAAATAATTAATTTTTACATTGTTATTTTCATTTAAAATATTTATATCATTAATTGTAATTGATTCTAACTCATCAATATTAATTAAATTATCAATTTGTTTTATATTAAAATCATCTAGATTTTTTTTAATTTTGTTTATATCTTTTAAATTAATATTTAATAAAATATTATTTTTATTATTTTTAATTAAGATAGCTTGTTTTAAAAATATTATTGCTAATTCATCATCTTTTAGTTTTAAATCTATTTTTTCAATAAATACTGGTTGATAATAGTTAGTTAAAAAACATAGTTCAATTGTTATTACTAATAGAATTATAAATATTTTTTTCATAAATAAAACACCTACTTAAGTGTATGTGTTTCATTTAATATCTTTATATTTTTTTAATACATATTGTTTTAAAGTTGATATATCATTTTCTAATTCTTTATTAACAATATTCATTTCTAAATCTCTTATAATTCCCTTTAAAAACGGCCCTGGAGCTTTATTTAATAAGTTACATATATCATTAGCCTTAAGTGCTATTTCGCCCCTATTTTTAATATATAATTCATTATATTTTTGGGTTATTGTTTTTCTATCAATATTTTTTATTTCTCCAACAATAGTTGATACGTATAAACCATATTTATATAAATTTTCATTATTCAAAACATCTTTATTTAAAAGTTCATTAATAGATTTTATAGTTTGCTTTTCATTATTAGAAAAGTTATAAATATCTAATACATTAAGTTGAGCCCATAAGCCAATAACTGCAGTTGTAGGTTTAACATTATTAAAGTTATTTAATTCTAAATATTTAGCTAGTTTTAATTCTGATATTAATTTTAAACCTACTTCTGAATTTGGAGAACTAAATATCTTATTAAGTTCTTCTTGTTTTCTATTATAAGAAAGTTTTTTTAAATTTGATGCATATTTTTTCATATATTTTTTTAAGTCTTTGTCAATTTCAAAATTAAGAGTTGTAGCAAATCTTAAGGCTCTTAAAATTCTTAAGGCATCTTCTTTAATTTTGGTTTTAGGATTTCCCACCGATCTTATAATTTTATGGTTTATATCTTCTTTAGCGTTTAATAAATCAATTGTATTCCCTTTACTATCAATACATAATGTATTTATAGTAAAATCTCTTCTTTTAAGATCTTCTAGTAAATTATCGATATATTTTATTTTAACTGGATATCTTTTATCTTTATATTTTATTTCTTTACGAAAAGTAGTTATTTCAAATTTCATTTTATTTCTAACAATTACAACCGAACCATATTGTTCATTTGGTAGATTTATATCATTAAAGATTTCTTTTAATTCTTTAGGGGTTGCATTAGTGGTGATATCAATATCTACTGATGGAATATTTAAATATTTATCTCTAGGATAGCCTCCTATAATATAAGCTTTAAAGCCATTATTTTCTATTTGTTTTAAAATATCTAAAGCTATTTCAAACATTTTTTCCTCCTTTTTAAACTAAAAAAAGGTTATTAACCTTTTAGTTTAAAGCATCTTTTAATTTACTACCAGCTTTAATAGTAACCGCAATACGTTCAGGAATATTAACAGCTTCTCCTGTTCTTGGATTACGACCTACTTTAGCTTCTTTTTTCTTAGCTGTAAAAGTGCAGAATCCTGTTAATTTAACACAGCCTTCATCTTTTAAACCTTCAGCTATTCCTTCCATTGTTGCCTCTAAAGCTTTTGTAGCATCTGCTTTAGTTAAACCAGCTTTTTCAGCTATGAAATTGATTAATTCTACTTTTGTCATATATATACCTCCCAATATTTTATAAGCTACCTTGCTTACATTTACAGAATACCACGTTTTGGTAATAAAATCAAGAGTTTTGCTTTATTTTAACGGTTTTTTGTCACTTTTTTTATTATCTATACTTGATTTTACAAATGCATCAAACAGTGGATGTGGTTTAGTTGGACGGCTTTTAAATTCAGGATGAAATTGGCAAGCTATAAAAAATGGATGTTTCTTATATTCAATTATTTCAACTAAGTTACTTTCTTCATTTATTCCTGAAAAAGTTAAACCATTTTTTTCTAATATTTCTTTATATTTATTGTTGAACTCGTATCTATGACGATGACGTTCTTTAATATTTTCTTTGTTATAACACTTAAATGCAAGTGTATTTTTCTTTACTGTACAGTCATAGTTACCTAAACGTAAAGTACCACCTAGGTTTACAATTTGTTTTTGTTCAGTCATTAAATCAATTACTGGTTGTGGACATAATTCATCAAATTCAGTTGAAGAGGCTTTTTCTAAATTACATACGTTTCTAGCAAATTCTATTACAGCTATCTGCATTCCTAAACAAATTCCCAAGTAAGGTATTTTATTAACTCTTGCATATTGACACGCTTTAATTTTTCCGCCAATTCCTCTTACTCCAAATCCACCAGGGACTAAAATCCCCTGCGTATTTTTAAATACTTCATCTAAATTATCATTTTTTTCTAATATTTCAGCATCTATCCAGTTAATTTTTACTTTCTTATTGTATTTATATCCAGCATGTTTTAATGCTTCCATAACTGATAGATATGCATCGTGTAGTTCAACATATTTACCTACCAAAGCAATTTGAACTTCATCTTTTAAGTTATCAACTGTTTTTATTAATTTTTGCCAGTTAGATATATCTGCTTTTCTTATTGGTAAGTTGAATTGTTTTAAAACAACTTCATCCATTTTCTGATTATAAAAATTAATAGGTATTTGATAGATATTAGGTACATCAACTGCTTCAATTATATTATCATTGGGAATACTACAAAATAAGCAAAGTTTTTGTTTAATACTGTTTTCCATTGAATAAGGAACTCGGCATACTAAACAGTCTGGTTGAATACCTAAACTTCTTAATTCAATAACGCTGTGTTGAGTTGGTTTAGATTTTAATTCGCCTGAACCATATATATAAGGTATTAAAGTGGTATGAATAAAGAAAGTGTCTTTTTTCCCTAGTTCATCTCTTATTTGCCTTAATGATTCCAAATAAGCGATTGATTCTATATCTCCAACTGTTCCTCCTATTTCAGTTATAATGATATCAGCTTTAGAAGTTTGGGCTGCTTCATATACTTTGTTTTTTATTTCATTAGTTATATGAGGTACTATTTGAACTGTCGCGCCTAAATAGTCGCCTCTTCTTTCTTTTTCAATAACTGATGAGTAAATTTTTCCAGTTGTTATATTTGATGTATAGTTTAATTCTTCATCAATAAATCTTTCATAGTGTCCTAAATCTAAATCAGTTTCACTTCCATCAGCTGTTACAAATACTTCACCATGTTGAAATGGAGACATCGTTCCTGGATCAACATTAATATAAGGATCAAATTTTTGCATAAAAACCTTATATCCTCTACTTTTTAATAATAAACCTAAAGAAGAGGCAGTTATTCCTTTTCCAAGACCAGAAACCACCCCTCCTGTTACAAATACATATTTCGCCATACTTACACCTCACTATTTTCTAAAACAATTGTATCAAATTTTTATTTGAAAGTCTAGTAAAAAAAACTAAGAATTAAATTCTTAGTTCATTAATATCCATCTTTCATATCCGCCTTCAATATTAACAATTTTAAATCCTTGTTTTTCTAAAATCATAGCAATATTAACACTTGATTTACCTTTTTGACAATAAATATAATATGTATCATTTTTATTTAAATATTTATTTGGATTTATTAATAATTTTTCTTGTGGAATATTTTTAGCTGTTGGAATATGGTTATTATTATATCTTTCAATTGATCTTATATCAATTATATTAATTTGCCCCAACATTTTTTTTAAGTCGGATACCATTACACTACCTACCATCTTATCACCCTAACATATTATATGATTAGCATTAAAAGTTATAAATGGTAGTTGTTTAGTTTTTTTAATAATCATCACTGAAGAAGTCATCAAATAGTTGATCATCAGTTACATAACCAGGTTCATGATGTTCTTGTTTAGGTTCATTTTTAACTGTTGGTTTTGGTTCAATTGATGGTCTAATTTCAACTTTTGGCTGAATTTCAATTTTAGGTTTAATTTCTTGAACTGGTTTAGTATCTTTCTTAAGTTGATTTTCTCTTTTTTCTTCTTCCTCTAATTCAGCTATTCTAGCATCAATTTTCTTAACTAATGAGTCCATATCAAATTTATTATTTGATGATGACATACCTCCAAATGGAAACATAGGCGGTTTATCTGATAGAGATTCCATTTCTTGAACCATTTTACTAGCTCTATCTTTTCTTGCTTTTTCAACAAATCCTTTTAAGTCAAAAACATTTATTTTCTTTTTTTCTCTTTGAGGATAACTTGCTTTAGGATATTTTTTACCCCAAGCATTTTTATTTTCTAATTGCCAGTTGGGTGTTAGAACTGTTTTAAAAGGCATTTTCCTTAATCTCAAAACAATAACTGACCATTTTTTCATTCTTTGTAGGTCACTTACAGTTACTAGTGGTGTAGATGAAGTTTTTTCCTTTTCTTTTGATTTTACTTCTCCACATAATTTACTAATTTCTTCTAGAGCCGCTAATTCTGTACTTATTAAGTAAATTATATTACCACAGTTACCCCTAATGGTTTCAGCATTTTCTTTACCATAAACTTCATTTAATTGAGCAAAGTTTTGAATAATAAAGTTAAATCGTATTTTTCTACTTCGAGCAGCCGTTACCATAGTAGTTACATCTTTTAATGGTGGCATATTAGCAAACTCATCTAGAATAAAATTAGTTCTAAATGGTAATTTACCACCTAATTCTTGAGCTACGTCAATTAAAGTTTCATAACATTGTTTTATAAAGATTGTTACCAATGAATGGTATGTTTTCTTTTCATCTTGAACAACTAAAAAGACGGCTGTTTTTTTTCTACCTATATCTTTCATATCAAAATCACTATGAGATAACATTTCAGATAGATTTTCTCTTGATACAAATAATCTTATTTTTTGTCTAAATACAGATAAAACACTATCTTTAGTATCTTTAGGAGCATTTATCGTGCTGGCGGCACTGGTATAAACAGTTGAGTTAGGATCCTTTTTTGAAAAGTATTCTTTTATTATTGTTGAAGGTCCTAATTTTTCTTCACCAACCGTTGTCATTAAACTAATGCTATTTAGGTTAATTTCTTCTTCTTTGGCATCTTCAAATAGTCCTAGAGTACATGCTGAAAAATAATCAGCTGATGTTTTTTCCCAGAATGGATCTGAACCACTAGTTTTTTCATCATATAAAATATTTAAGGCTAAATCGTCTACTAGCTCATTAGCTTTATCAATATTTCCACTTTTATATAATTGATAAGGTAAAGTTAAAGGGTTCCAACAATTACCTTTTTGCGGATTACGGAAGTTTAATAAGACAATATTGTAGCCTTTTTCCCTTAATTCATTCGCATTGTTTTCATATATTTCACCTTTAGGGTCGGTTATAATCATTGATTCGCCTTTTTTGGCCAAAATTTTTACCATTGGCTGAACAAGCATTTCGGTTTTTCCACTTCCGGTTGAACCAATTATAACATTATGATATTCACTATCATCAACCCAAATTTTTTTTCCGTTATTTATTAAAGGAATACCAGCATATTGACTTACAGGCGCGCCTGGTAAAACCATTTTCAATTCTTTTTTCATTTCTTTAGGTTCTAGCCAATGGGTATAATTACTTTCTTGTTTTTGTCCTACCTTAAACCCAACACCTTTTTCTCTTTCAAATATTTTTGATGATATTCCTGAAATTATAGCAATTAGAAAAACTATAGTTATAATCAATGTAGTCCAAAAATATTCACCAGTAAATATTGGTAGCGGGTTTAGACCATGTAATTGACCAGTTCCTCCAAATGTTGTAATATTTATAACACCTAATCCAACTATAAAAAATAAAACAATAGCAAATATAATAAAGGCTATTAAGTCTTGTTTTTTTACTCGAATTTTAAATTTCATTTTATCCCACCTTTGCAAAGTGCTTATCAATATTATATCACAGTTTATAGTTTTTGTATTGATTTTAGTGTTACAATTAACAATTTTTTTTAATTTATTATTATCTATTTTATATAAAAAGATTAATATTAAAATTAATCTTTATAGGTCTAAACTATTTTTATTTAATAAAAATTCTTGAATTTTAATTTACTGTCATTGAAAATTTTTGCCATTTACGGCATTTTTTTTCAATGAATGTTATTTAAAAATATTAAAAAGAAGTCAACGACTTCCTTAATTCAAATATGATGTATCACACGGTACAATTGTTTCAAAATCATTGTTACTTAATTTATACAATCCATAACATAAAAATTTCCCATTAGAATCTTCTTCAGTTATTATTACACCATAATTTTTATTAAATTTAACAACATTAGTTAAAATGAATTTAATATTATTACTATTTATTTCGCTATATTTAAATGTTTTAATCTCTAATACTTCTTTATCAATATAATAAATAGCGGAAAATGATTTAGTATTTTTTTCTGTATCAACATTTGAAATGACAATAATTTGTTCTTTTTTTCTATCTTTATCAAAATCAAATGTAACTTTTTGATTAATAACTAAATTGTCTAATTTAACATTGAGCTTTTTTTCAAAATATTCTCTATTAATTTCACTAATTTCATTTTCATTATAACTTACATTGTGAAGATTATCACTATTATTTAATTTTTGTTTTACTTTTTCAACACCATCAGTAGTTAATTTTAATTTTCCTTCTTCTTTAACAACAGGAAAATAATCCTTAACTACCTTTTTGGTAGCTTTTGAAACTTGAGTTTGATTAGCAAATAATAAATACATTATTACTAAATATAAACTTAAAATTAATACAACAATAACGTAAGATTTTTTCATTTTAGTCGCATGCCTTTACTTTTTTATATTTTCCATATTTCAATTGATAAACTTCATAACAATCAATACAGTTATTATCAAAACATGTTTTTTCAACAAAAATCTCATTTTTACCATTTTTCTTTAAATCTATAATATGTCCAAGTGAATAATTATATCCTTCATATGCCTCATAAATATCAACTATATCTTTAGCTAAAACCGAAACTTTGTTATTATCAACATAAATTACGAATGAAAATTTTGACTTTGCCTTTACATCATCATATGCATTTGCAATGAAATATAAAGTTTCATTTTTAGAATCCCCATCAAAATCTAAATTAATTTTTTGATTTAAACTAAATCCTTCGTATTTAGTTATATCATTATCTTTCAAAACATCATTTATAATTTGCAAATCATCTGAATTTAATTCATCTATCTTATATTCGGGAACGGTATATTTTCTATTACTTTTTATAGCAAATATAGGAGTTGATATTTTAATATATTTATCATTTTTATCAAAAACATACCATTTATTTTGATAGAATTTTATTTTATAATTTCCCAAATGTCCATTGGAGTCATACACATCATAAATTTGATTATGGTATAGGGAAGTATCATTACTTCCCATATCAACATAACCATTTTCATATTTTATTTTTCCATTTTCACCTAAAACAATATATGTTTTATTCTTAAATAATCCAAGACCAAAAATTAAAATCATTAATACTAAATACGCGATCAAAACAATACCAATAATTATATATTTTTTTTTCATATTTTTTCACCTAATCATTCTTTTTATAAATTAATATACGATTACAAACAGATGGACCGTATTTAATGTCATTTAGTTTGGTTAATTTACTACCAGGATCAAACATATAAATTGTATCACCTTCAACTTTATCAATTGCTACATAGTGACCAAATGATGGTTTAGCTGTTATAACTAAATAATAGTTTTGAGCAATTAATTCTTTAGCCTTATTAGCTACATCGCTCCAACTTTTCGGATTAAATCTATAATCATCAACAAATTCAAAATTAGGAGCAAGTCCGGTAAATCTTGGAGCATCCCAGTAAATACCATTACCATCAAATCCACCATGAGCACTTAAGTGTGCGACAAATGTACCAGGATTTAAATTAGGTATTGTAACTTCAGTTCCTGATCTAGCGATTTGAATTGCAACTGATGTCGCTGCACATCCGATTTTACATATGCTAGATGAACCTAATGAATCATTAGACCATGACATTCCACACTGTTTCCAAGTTGCAAAATCTCCACTAGCTGTATAATTACTTGGACCACATGCACTAGCTGTTGTACTATTAGAACTTTCTATAATCCATACACCATTGTTTATTTTTCCAACATAATTACTAGCTATAGTATCTTCTTTATAATATCCTGTTCTTTCACGACTAGCGGAATCCAAAACTTTGATCTGACCTTCTTCATTAATTGAAGATAAAACCACATAATGTCCGCCTGTTGTTGCCCATTTATCTGTTCCTGGATCCTGTTTATTATGATATTCAATACCATGGTAATCAATTCCTGTTTCGTTATCAACTAATGAGGCTATTATCATTTTATTAGCCTTTAATGCTTCTTTAATCTTATTCATTATTTCTGCATTTGATGGTTTCGAAGAAACTGATCTATCCCATATTTTGGTAACATTGATACCAAATTTTTCTTTTAATCCAGCATCAGAATAAATCTGCCATTTTGTTCCGCTATTAGGCACTCGATAATCAGTATTATTACATACCCAATCAGCTACTGTTACTGGTGTTATTGAAGGATTATTATTCAAAGTAGCAGCTGCCATAGCGATTGAGGTTATTGAACATCCACTTGTACTTATAGTAGCTGGATATTCATGACAAACTTTTCCATTAGTTTCATATGATGCTATCATTGACTCACAATATGCATCATTATAATCATGTTGATTATAATATATATCCTCACTTGCTCTAGTAGAGGTTTGGGTTGAATTACTTGATGAACTATTTGAATTATCAGTTGAACCTGTGTTAGCTTTTATTGCATCCAAAGTTGGATTAGGATCAATTGGACTATTAGAAGAATCACGAACTTCAAAATGTAAATGATTTCCAGTAGATGTTCCTGTTGTACCAACTTTACCTATTTCTTGTCCACCATTTACATGGTCGCCTTCTTTTACTAAATATTTAAGCATATGTGCATATAAAGTATAATATTGATAAGAACCATCACTTTGCTTATTATGACCTATTATAACGTTATTACCATAACCAGTTGTTAAACTTTGAACTCTAGTTACATCTCCGTCAGCAATTGCATAAATACTTGTTCCTTCTGCAGCGGCATAATCTATACCAGTATGCATTTTTCTTTTCTTTGATATAGGATGGATTCTTTCACCATATGGAGATGAAATTCTTTTATAGTCTGTTATTGGTAAATGTGAAGATCCTGCAATACCTGCTATAAAATTATCTGAAGAAGCTGTACAATTAGATGTTATTTCTTTATCAGTCCCATAAAATGATTGCAAAGCAGCATAATAATCGCCACCAGAGCTTACAGTCGCAGCCCATTGATTTTGACCACTCTTTTGAGTAAAATTAGTATAAAACATATTTCCAGTTCCGTCAACTAAAACTTGACCTGCTACTTGATCTAGATTATTTTCAAATGTCGTTAACGCATCACCTGTTAGACCACTTTTCCAGCCAGGAACACCTTGAACATATTCCGAAACTTTACCTCCACCTCTTGAACAACCATTTTTATAATCACAATAAACTTGATCATTTTCACAAGCACGCATTCTTATTGTATTAGTTCCTTTTTGATATCCAACAAAACAGTCATATTGTTTAGATGGACACATCGCACCCCCGCGTGTAAATGCAAAAGTTCTTGCAGCAACCGCTTGAGCTTTTTGCACTTCAGGATCGGACTCCGAAGAAACTTCAGCATATACAACACCTTTAATATAATCTTCTAAATCAAGCGTCATTAAAACAGTGCTATTACTTTTCTTTGTTGCATTACAATTTATTAACTCAACTTTTACATTGCTGACAGTTTGTCCATCAATATTATATGAACAGTTAGTTCCACCACTTGATAATTCACATTCATTTTTATCTTCAAACCAATATGTATAGGCATCTACCTGTTCATGGATATCATCAATTATTTTTTGAATCTGATCTTCTTCATCATCTGCTCCTGGTGTATAATATGCACTTAAATATTTAGGAATATATTCATCCCTTAAGTAATCATCGTATGCTGAATTTTCATCAGCACAATTTCCTTGTTCCATTGCTTTAACTAATTTTTTAGTTCTTTTTTTCACATCTTTTAAAACATCATCTGATTGTTCACCCTCTGATTGTTCTTCATCTGTTTGCTCTTCTTCGTATGTATATTCACTTTCTTCATCATATATCTTATCTAAACTATCATCATAATTTAGTGTTGCCAATAACAGTTTCATGTTTAAACCATTTGAACAACTTGATTTTTCATTATATTTCTGAAGTTTCTCCATGAATTTAGCTTGATTGGAATCTTTAGGGGCAATATCTGTTATATCTTTATCATTACCTTTAAACCATTCAATAACAGAATATATTGGTTCCATTTTTGCATACAATGATTCACTTAATACAAAAATACTTAAGAATATAACTATTAAAGCAATTAAAATTATAATAAGTGGCAATAATTTTTTTAAAAGTAACATCATTCTAACTTTACCACTTATTGAATCATTTTTTGCTGGACCTTTATTTCCAAATAAACCTAAATTTTTAAATATGCCATTTTCTTTAGATAACCCTTCTTTATTGGGTAACCCCTTTTCATTGGGTAATTCTTCTTTTGATAGCTCACTATTTTTAGAACTTCCAGTATTATTTCCACTAGGATTATTTTTTTTATTTGGTGCTCCTCTTCTAAAATTAGTTAATCTATCAGCTTTATCTAAAAGTCCTTTATTATTAGCTTTTTCTAAAGCTTTAGACGCTAACGGATTTCTATTTATAGTCTTACCAGATGTATCTAGAATTTTTTTACCGGCTTTTGTTTTAGAGGCTATATCAACCGCTTTACCACCTAAAGCCCCTCCAAAATATGTACCAGCAGCTTTAGCTCCTAATTTAGCAGCTTTAGCTCCAGCTTCTTGTTTAGACTGTTTTTTAGCTGCTTTAGGATCTACTTCTTGTTGAGGATTAACCTCTCGATCATTTATATTATTATCATTTGGCATATCCTCACCTACTTCTTATTTTAATATCCCCCACCTGAACCAAAAGAATCTAATTCTTGTTCAGTTACAACAACTTCTATTTGCATTCTTCTACTACCGCATACAAATAAAGCTTCACCTTGATTATATCTTTTTATATTTTCTCTTTCATTATCATTTAAGTCAATTAATTTTGATAAATCTTCAACTGCTTGTTTTTTTAGTCCCATAACTAAATAATATGAAGCATTATCAAATATAGCTTTTCCTTGAGTTATTACAGAAGGATCACTGAAATCACTTGGTTGTTGAGTTATAATCATTGTACCTGTATTATATTTTCTCGAACGTCTTTGGATTTGAGCCAAGAAATCTGCTCCTAGCTTATTTCCACCACTCATTAAAACATGAGCTTCATCAACCATTAAAATAGTATTTATTGTTCTATCTAAAGTTAGTCCCCATGCATATTTTAATATATTGAAGAACAAAGCATTTCTAACATTTTCATCAGCATTCATTAATTCTTTTATATTAAATACAATAAAATCACTATTAGGACTTATAGTTGTATGACCATCAAAATAATATCTTAATTCTTTAACAATCGGTCTTACTTTTAGTTCCAATTTTTCCATAATATCACGTTCATGAGTTTTTTCAGTCATTGATAATAATCTACCCTTAATTGTTGCATATACATCAGTAAAAGTTGGATAATCTTTAGAGGTAAATTTAGTAAAATCAGTTGAAAAATCCATTCCAAAACGTCTATATGTTTCTTGAATTATCTCACTGAAAAGTGTTACTACATCATCTTCAACATCAGGTGAATAATATTTAAAAAATGCTTTAGATGTTTGTAATGCTCTTGTTAAAACAGCATAGCCTAATCCTTGTTTAGCCTCTTCTTCATCATAATCCAAGACTACTTCCAAAGGATTGACCATTCCATATTCTCCACCTTTTCCTAAATCGATATAATCTCCACCATATAATTTTACCATCTCATCTAATTCACCTTCAGGATCAATTACAATAATTTGATGATTATTTCTTATATGAGTTCTCAATACTAATTTAGCAGCTGTAGATTTACCTGAACCAGATGTACCTAAAATTATCATATTGGCATTATTTCTATTATGCTCTTTTTTTATTTGATATAAAAATTGATTAAATAAAATTACTCCGCCTGAAAAATCAACTCCAAGTAAACAAGATAATCCTGGGTCTTTTATACTATCAAAAACAAAAGGATACATGGCTGCTAAAGTTGGTGCTGGAATTGGAGTTCCTATATGATCTTCAATTGCTTGTTTTGGATAAATTGGTAGAATAGATTTTAAAACTTTTTCTTGTTCAAAACGAAGTGGAAAAGCTCGCATTTCCATTGCTTCAACATAGTTTTTAACTTGTAATTTTTTGGCTATCAACTCATCTTCAGAATTAGCTGTAATCATAATATGTAATTGAAAATCATATATTTTAGATTGATTAGCTGCTAATTGAGAGATGAATTGTTCCAAAGATTCATAATCTTGTCTAATCATTTCTTGTCTAGTTCTATCATACTCTTCAGTATATTTTACCTTTAAATCTGCAATTTCTTTATTTAACATCTTTTGAATAACACTGAAAGGTAGAGGAATATGTTTTGCAACAACCTTAATACCTGACATTTGAGTTAATGATGATAAATATCCAGTATTTATGTATTTTGGATAAGAAACAACCGTTAAGATAGTTGCATATTTATCACTTATTATAAATTCACTAGGTTTAAATTCTAAACCTTTAGGGGCAATTTCCTTTTTTATATTCATCCTATCACCGTCCCAAAATTAGTTGTTTGTCCAGCGTTTAAGAAATTATCCAAAATAAGTCTTAAATCTTCATTTGTTACTTGATGTGAATTTAATCCAGCATTTGCTAAACTTGTAATTAAATTTCTTAATTTTTTTCCTATTAATTCTTGATCCTTTTCTTTAAATAAAATAAAGTATTCTGTATCAGCAACATTATTGCTAATAAACATTCCTATTTTATTAATATCTTCATTTATCATTTTTCTTCTTATAGGGTCATTAGTGTTATTAAACAGTAGTTGTAGTTCAGCTTGATAAGCATTTATATCTACTGGTCTATCTGCTACAACTAACCAAAATTCATAGTCAATTTGATTATAAACATTTTTTAGATTATCTATTACTGCCATTTGAGTGCTATAATCACTTATGAAAATATTTCTTGGTAATATTTTCACACCAGTTACATTTAATCTATTATCTAATAAAATCATTCCATTATTAATTGCTCTTACAGGAATATCATCAACTGTATATTTACTTCTTACTTTTTTTTCTGACATCGTAATAACTCCAACCTTTCCATTCAAATTTTTGATTATTAGTATAAAAATCAATTATAGCTTTTAAAATAGTTAACATATTATGATAATTAGGAACTGGTAATACCAGAAATCCTGTTATTAATCCTGGGGCAATTGCTAGTAGCGCAACTGTTAAACTTTTTAGAGGTAAGACTAGTAATAATATAAAAGTTACTACTAGTCCACTTCCAAATAAAATTAAATCAAATTTATTAAACAAACCAAATATTAGCATTGATTTTTTACTATTAGCTGGAATTAAATATCCATTCATTAGTATCACCTATCCTTTTTATCTATTTTTTCAAAATACAAAGTGTTTATAACAGATCTAATTTATTACTGTTGTTGTCTTCCTCTATTAGCTGGGTTATTAGGACTATTCTCCCATTCAACTCTTGCATCAGCGTTCATTAAACGTGCGTCTCTTTCAGTAATCTGTTGATCTGATCCAGTTCCCGTATTTCGATTGTTACTATTATTATTATTATTTACATTAGAATTAATTCCTTGAAAATCACTATCAGTTGCGAGATCTGCCATTGCCCTATCAGCTTTTCTTATATCTGCTTTGGCACTCTCATCAATTCTAAATTGAGTTTTTATTGAATTAATTTGATCACTATAAACATTCGCCATAGATTTATATCTAGCAGCTTTACCAAATAATCTTTCTGCTTCGCTTTGATTTCCAGACTGTGCTGCTTGTTCAGCTTGAGCCCTAAAAAGATCTGCCGCATTCGATGCTGTATTTCTTTTTTCCTTTAAAACATCCATTTCAGCTTTAGCTCCTTTTTTTCCACCTAAAGTGTCGTAAACAGACCACGTTTTAAAATCCTTACCGAACATTCCTTTTGCTACGTTATTAGCACCTTTAGAAAACGATCCAAAGAACCCATCTTTTTCAGTTACACCTTTATGTCCAGTAAGTAGTCCTCCAACAGCACCTCTAAATGCATGACCAGATTCTTTACCATATTTGGCGCCTGCATAAACTGCTCCAGCTGTTCCAACTGTTTTAGCAACACCAGGAACAGATGCTAATTTCTTGCTAGGGTTTAAAGTAAATCCGCCATCTAATTTAACGCCTATGATATTTTCAATTAATTTAGGTAATTGTTTTGCAAATAATAATGCTCCAAAAATTATAAATATATAGATTAAGGAATTATGAATAAATCCACCACTTTGATCGGATACATCACCTTTAACATTAATATACATTTCAGGTAACATTTGAACAACATATAATGCAAAGAAAATAGCAATTAATCTTATAAACAAATCAAAATATGTTGTTAAGCATTGCTTTACCCATTTTTTAAAAATTCCACTACTTTTTGGCTCAGCATATGTAACAATAGGAATAGGTGCAATTAATTGTAAAAATGCTAACTTAACCAATCGTACAGCTATATCAAAACAAAACATAACCAATATCCAGGCTAAAAATCCGCCAGCTATTAAAGCCATAATTCCATGAAAATTAAACGTTGCTACCTTTTCGCCATCAATTTCTGATTTTGCTTTTATAATATCTGTATCAGTCAAAATATTGATATTCGTATCCTGATAAGCATATGATAATACATCAGAAATTTGTCCATCAAATGATGTACCAGTTGCAGCATTCAAAACTTCAGCGCATTCATCTCTCATTACTAAATCTGAATTGCCTATATCATGCTTTGAATCAATTACCTCTCTTATATCAGAATTATCAGCTCCACTAAAAAGGTTATAACGACATTCTTTGTTCTCGTCACTATTAAATATTGCAGGATTTGGTCCATAAAAAACTGATAAAGTCATAAAAGCCATATATTCTCCTTCGCTTTCGTAAGAAATTACATCTCCTTGTTCCTCTTGACCAGCACCTAAAAAGAAATTAGGTATAACATTATTGGTCAAAATTAACCTTTGAATTTTCATTCCCATATCAAAGATAAATGGTATTGAAACTAGTAAAATTAGCACAACACAAATATTCAAAACCAACTTTCCAATACCCTTATTCTTATCAGTAAACAAATCAGGATTTACTATATAAGATATAAGTGAAAAAGTTAATTTAAATAACATTAATATTGCCAAAAGAACATATATTCTTGAACTGAAATCAGAAAATTGACTTTCAGTAAATAGTTCAACATTGGTTAAATCTATCAACAAATCATAAGCTTTTTCAGCAAACCAGAATACTGTGTTATCAAGCCATAAGAAGACTTGTTGAATTAAGGTAAGTCCCGAAAACATTTAATCACCTCTCTTAATAATCAGTTTTCACACCGCAAAAGATACTATCTTTATCAACATTATCGAAATCTATTTGAGTTAATACGAACTTAACTAATAGCGGTAATAATAATAATAACGCTAAAGCTACTATACGTCTAATAAAATTTTTCCAAGCTTTTTTCATCCCGTCATCTTTAGCGCCAGTAACAGCTCCTATAAAATCTTTTATTCCTAAAATCATTGTTAAAACGAATGCTGCAACAATAGCTAAATATAAAACTTTACTTATTTCATCGGCAACCTCTTTTGGAACCAATCCACACCCTTCTACCATTTCAGCAGTAGTGTTAGATTGTGGCTTATTACTATCTTTAACATACTTCTTTTTAAAATCTTCAATAGTTCTATCGCCTTGTCGATTATCATCCGCATCATCAGCATTTTTCCCACCAGATACAGCTGCAAAATTATAATATTTACATTTGTTTTTATCATCACCACAATACTTTTTCAATGTAGAACTAGGATTTTTTTTTGTTCCAGCTCCCAAATATCCTACTGAATTAACTTTTCCAGTTATTCCGCTTGAAGTTTGAGTATCAACCGTTAACATCAGTTTAGGACATTTTTTATTCTTTAGCACCCATTCTTCAATTGATTTTTGGTTTTTTTCATCCAACGAAACACTATATCCACTACCTGGAGTAAGTGTAGTTTCTATTTTTTTTCCACCATTTGTTGCTTCAAACCTTACTCTGTGATATATTTCATGAATAACCTCATAATCACAAGCAATTGCTGCATATTTTTCTCCTTCAACAGAAAATATATTATTATTTTCATCACCTTTTACATTACCAATAAATAGAAATGAAAAAGCTATAATTATAAATCCTAATAAAATATTTTTTTTCATTTATATCACTCCTCGTAATATAATAATTACAATTATACATAATATATTATAACATAAAAAAAAGCAATAATATATACCTTATTATCACTTTTTTATTTTTGTTATATTTATGCTTTTAAAATTTTATCAATACATTCAACAATATTACTTGAAGTTCCACCTTCAACAACTAAACCTACAACAAACTTAACAATAACTACTACGAAGAATACAATTAAAGCCGCCAACAGTCTTGATAGAAAAGTTTTCCAACCTTTTTTTATATCATCTTCTTTTTGTTGAATAACAGCTTTTCCTAAATCTAACATTCCCCAGACAATTAATAAAATAGGAACACCTATATATATAAAGTTTATTACCATCGCTACTATATGTGCCAGTTGTTGAGGAATACTAACTCCATCTCCACACGAAATATCTAATATAAACATAATTAAACCTCCTCGTTTCTAAATATATCTTACTTTAATTTTAAATATTTGTCAATATAATAATTTAAAATTGACACTTATTTACTTAATTTATCATTATATTATTCATTATTTTATTTAATAATCAATTAACTTATCAACGCATTCCGAAACACCATACATTCCTGGTAAATCTGCTTTAGCTAAAATTCCTAAAACAAATTCTACTGCTACTGCTATAAAAAATACTAAAACAGCACTTAATAAACGTTTAAAAAACATTTTTTGGTGTTTCTTAATTTCATCTTCTTTCTGACTAATAGTTGCTTTTCCTAAATCTAACATTCCCCAAACAATTAATAAAATAGGAACACCTATATAAAAAGCCTTAATTAACATACTTACAATAACAGCTATTGTTTCTGGAATAGTAAAAGTTCCACAAGTAATATCTAGCATAGTAACCCTCCTTCAATAATATTATACTCATGTTTTAATCATAAATCAATCAAATTCATGAAATTTATTATTATGAAGTTTATTTTTTACTTGAATATTATTTTAAATTCAAAATATATTATCTACGTTATATCTATATATAGGTTTTTATACATTATAATATTAGATTTTATCTAAAAATTCTTTCTCATTCCAAATGGTAATACCAAGTTTTAATGCTCTATCATATTTACTACCAGGGTTTTCTCCTACAATAACAACATCTGTTTTACTAGTAACAGTATCTGTTACTTTGCCACCACCCATTTCAATCTTTTCTTTGGCACTTCTTCTAGTTAATTCATCTAAAGATCCAGTTATAACAAAATTTTTATTAACAAAATTTTCATTTATTACTTCTTCTTGACCTTTATATTTCATATTAAGTCCCAATTCTTTTAGTTCATCTATCAATTTTAAATTTTGTTCATTATTAAAATATTCAACAACACTTTTAGCAATAATCTTACCTATATCAGTTATTTCTAATAATTCTTCATAATCAGCGTTTTTTAACTCATCTATATTATGATAGTTTTTAGCTAAAATTTTAGCCGTTTTATTACCTACATATCTTATTCCTAATGCGAATAATAATCTTTCCAAAGAATTTTCTTTGCTTTTTTCAATACTATTTAATAATTTATTGATACTTTTATCTCCAAAACCTTCTAATTCCATTAAAGATTTTTTATGATTTTTTAAAGTATAAAAATCTGTTACCTTTTTTAAAAAACCTAAATTATAAAAGTCTTCTACTATTTGCTCTCCAAATCCATCTATATTCATAGCATCTCTGCTAGCATAATGAATTAATCCTTCAATTTTTTTAGCATCACAATGTTCATTAACACAATAATAAGCCGCATCTTTTTTCACTAATTTAGAATTACATATTGGACAAGTATCTGTCATAACAAAACTTTTTTCAGTTCCATCACGTCTTTCAATTTTAGGTTCAACTACTTCTGGGATAACATCACCAGCTTTTTTAATTGAAACAATATCCCCTATTTTTATATCTTTCAATTTTACATATTCTTCATTGTGTAAAGTTGAACGAGATACAACAGATCCAGCTACTCTAACAGGTTCTAATACCGCATTAGGAGTTACTTGTCCAGTTCTACCAACACTGAAAACAATATCTTTTAATTTAGTTAAAACTTCCACTGCTGGAAATTTATATGCAGTTGCCCATTTTGGTGATCTACTAGTTAATCCTAATTTCTGTTGACCTCTTATGCTATCTAATTTAATAACAATCCCATCTATTTCATATTCAAGTTCATTTCTATGTTTACTCCAATAATCAATAAATTCTAAAACTTCATCAATATTTTGGGCACATGCATTTTTAGGGTTAACATTAAAACCTAGTTCTTTTAAAAAACATAATGCTTCATAATGACTTTCTATATTATAATCTAAAGGATTAGGTAAATGATACATTATACTAGCCAAATTACGGCTAGCAGCAATTTTAGAATCCATTTGTCTTACACTACCGGCTGCTGCATTTCGTGGATTAGCAAATAATTCTTCATTGTTTTTTTCTCTTTCATTATTTAGTTTATTAAAAGAAGCTTTACTCATATATATTTCACCACGAACTTCTATATCAATCTTTTGATTTAAAGTTAGAGGAATCGTTTTAATTGTTTCAACATTATGAGTTATATCTTCTCCAACAACACCATCACCTCTAGTTGCCCCTCTTATAAGTTTTCCATCTTTATAAAGCACGGATACTGATAGACCATCTATTTTAAGTTCACAAACATAACTAGGTTCACTTATTTCCTTTTTTATTCTTTCATCAAACGCTCTTATTTCAGTTTCATTAAAAACATTGCTTAAACTTAACATAGGAATTTCATGTTTAACTTTTTTAAAACTGCTTATAACCTTTGTTCCAACTCTTCTAGTTGGACTATCATCTCTTATTAATTCTGGATGTTCTTTTTCAATTTCAATCAATTCATTCATATAACGATCATATTCTTGATCAGTTATACTTGGCTTGTCTAAAGCATAATATTCATAATTAGCTTGATTTATTTTTTTTATCAGTGCTTCCATTCGATTTTTCATGTTATCACCATCCTAATAATAGTATACAACATTTTCTAGTGTTTTAAAAGAAAAGTTTATTGTTATTACCAGAAAACTTAAATTATGATAAAATATTAATGTTCATTTAATAATTTTTTTATATTATAATGGTGGTGATTTTATGCGAATATTAATAATTGAAGATGAATATACTTTGGCTGATGTTATGGCATCAACTTTAAAAAAAGAAAATTATGAAGTAGACATTCAAACTGATGGAGAAATTGGATATTATAATGCTTTATCAAATATATATGATTTAATAATATTAGATGTTATGCTTCCTAATATGAATGGATTTGATATTTTAAAAAATTTAAGAAAAAATAATATTTCTAGTAAAATAATCATGCTTACAGCTAAAAGTACTTTAGAAGATAAGTTAGATGGATTAGAAAATGGTGCGAATGATTATATGACAAAACCATTTCATATAAAAGAACTTATTGCACGTGTAAATGTTCAGTTGAAAATATCAACAAATAAGGGAGAAAATATTATTAAATATCATGATTTAATTTTAAATACTTCAACTTCTAAACTAAAATGTGTTACAACTAATCAGACAGTTGAATTAGTTTGTAAGGAATTTGGAATAATTGAATATTTGATTAATAACCAAAATCAAATTCTTTCTAAAGAACAATTATATGATAAAATTTGGGGAATTGAAAATGAAATTGAGTCTAATAATTTAGAAGTTTATTTATCATTTTTAAGAAAAAAAATAGATGCAATTGGGTCAAAGGTAATCATTAAATCTCATCGTGGTCTTGGTTATAAATTGGAGAGTAAAGATGAATAAACTTAAAAAGAAAATATTTTATTTAACTTTTTCAATTCTTTCTTTAAGTGTTTTTAGTTTTATAGTAGTTTTAAATGTTCAAAAATATATTGAACAAAAACATTTAATTGAAAACGATTTAAAAATTTCTAGTGAAAACAAATCAAAACCAAACAATCATGAGCCAATTAAATTTATGGATAAAGTTATATATACTGTAATTTTAGATAATACTAATAATATTAAGGATATAATTAATATGGCAAATGATAATTTAAAAGAAGATGATATTAAAAAAATTGCTAGTGAAATATTAAATAGTAAATCATTAAAAAATAAATATATCGGATGTCTTTATTTTGAAGATTATTCTTATACTTATTTTAAAGGAAACTATTTAATTATTTTAGATAATCATGCTACTAAATCTAGTTTATTAAATACCTTTTATAATTGTACTCTTTTATTTATTATTTTAGAAATTGTTGTTTATATTGTATCAAAAATTATTACAAATTGGATAATAAAACCAGTTGTTTTAAGTTTTTCAAAGCAAAAACAATTTATTGCTGATGCCTCACATGAATTAAAAACTCCTCTATCTGTTATTGTTGCCAGTAGTGAAGCTTTATCAAATTATCCAAATGAAAAAAAATGGTTAACTAATATTAAAAATGAAGCTGATAGAATAAATACTCTTATAAGTGATCTTTTAGATTTAACTACAAGTGAAAAAAAAGATATATATAATTTTAAAAAAGAAAATCTATCTAAAGTAGTAGAATTAGCTGTTCTTACATTTGAAGGAAAAGCTTTTGAAAATAATATTAAACTTGAAGAGAATATAAAAGAAAATATAATAATAAAATTTGATGAAAATTCTATTAAACAATTAATTGAAATATTACTAGATAACGCTATTAAACATGCTAAAAAAGGAAGTGTTATAAAAGTTTTTTTAACAACTTCATTTAATCAAATAATTTTAACTATTGAAAACGAGGGTGATGAAATACCTAAAGGTGAAGAGAAAAAAATATTTGAACGATTTTACCGAGTTAATAAATCAAGAAACAGAAAAGAAAATAGATATGGTTTAGGTCTTGCAATTGCTAAAAATATAGTAACAAATCATAACGGAATTATTAAAGCAAAATCAAATAACGGAATAACAACTTTTAAAATTTTATTAAAAATTTAATCTTCATTTAATTTTTAAATAATATAATTATCAGGAGAAAGGAATGATTTAATTGAAAAGATTTTTTAAAAATTTAATTATGATTGGAATAATTATTTTAATTAGTTTTAGTTTGTTTCTTATTATTAATAACATTAAAAATTCAAATCAAAGTATAGATAATAAAGTAACAAACAACGTCAATAATAATTCTATTCAAGATAGTAAAAGTCAACCAGGTAATTCAGATGGTAACTCTAATCAGCCAAGCAATTCAAATACACCACCTGAAATTCCTAATAGCTCTAGCGAGAACACTCCTCCTAGTATGCCTAATTCTAGTGATAATCAACCACAAAAACCTGATAGTAATGACACCAACCTTAATTTAAACAATAACAATACAGATGATAATACTCAAGATATTGACAATAATATGACATGGATATATTTACTTTTTGGTACTTTATCATTTATTATAGCAATATTATTAGTATATCTAATTATGTCTAAATTTAATAAGAAAACTTTTAAAGAAACTTTTATCAACAAAGACAAAGTGTTAATTCATATTTTATCTTTAATTATAATAACTTTTTCTTTAGTATGTTTCTGTATAATTATTAATAATTATAAACAAAATAGTTCTATTAGTTATAGCGCGAAAAAAGATATTACCACTGATACAACTATAAGTAAAGGTAACTACTCTTCTAACACTTCTAATGAAAACGCTATTCGCATTAATGGTGATATAACTGCTAATATTTCAAATATTAAAGTTAATAAAACAGGTGATTCAAATAGTGGTGATGATACAAGTTTTTATGGGATAAATTCTGCTATTCTTGCTAAAGGAAAAGCAACTTTAAATTTAAAAAATATAACTATTAAAACTTCTGCTAATGGAGCTAACGGAGTATTTTCTTATGGTGGAACAGCTACTACTAATAATGAAACAAGTGATGGAACTAAAGTTACAATCAGCAATTCTAAAATAACAACAACCAAAGACAATTCTGGAGGAATTATGACTACTGGTGGTGGTATTATGAATGCTAATAATTTAGTTATCAATACATCTGGAACTTCATCAGCAGCTATCAGAACTGATAGAGGTGGTGGAAAAGTCAAAGTTAAAAAAGGTGTCTATACTACAACTGGACAAGGCTCACCTACTATTTATTCAACAGCTGATATAACAGTTAGTGATGCTAAATTAGTAGCAAAAGCTTCTGAAGGAATTGTAATAGAAGGTAAAAATTCAGTTATAATTAATAATGTTACCTTAATAGATACAAATAATAAATTAAATGGTCAATCAACTACATATAAAAATATTTTTTTATATCAATCAATGAGTGGTGATGCTGATGATGGAAATGCTACTTTCAGCGCTAAAGATAGTAAAATAACAACTAATAAGGGAGATACTTTTTATATTACTAACACAACAGCTACAATTAATCTATCAAATAATACCATTAAAAACAATGATACTTCTGGTAATTTCTTAAGAAGTCAAAAAGATTCTTGGGGAAATAATGGTTCTAATGGTGGAAACGTAACTCTTAATATGGAAAAACAAAAAGCATTAGGAAATATTGTTATAGATTCTATTTCAACTTTAAATATGAATATGAAATCCAATTCTTACTATGAAGGTGCAATAAATAAAGATAATACTGCTAAAGAAATAAACTTAACTCTTGATAAAGGTTCTAAAATAAAATTAACTGGTGATAATTATGTTACATCTTTAGAAAATGAAGATAGTTCTAATAGCAACATTGATTTTAATGGATATAAATTATATGTTAATGGAATAGCAATTTAAATATTTTTCTAAATACTACTATACAATATTTTAACAAGTGTTAAATAAAGGTTGTAATGAAATTAATTCATTACACCTTTTTAAATTAAATAATTATAAAAACACAAGAAAAAAAGCCACGTTATAAAACAATGGCAAATAAGTTTCCAGAACCTTTATTAACCAATTTGGTTAAAGTTTGTTGTAATTTAAATCTAGCATTATCCGGCATCAAAGAAAGTTTGGCTTGTATTCCCTCTTTTACAATTACATCTAAACTTCTTCCAAAAATTTCGCTTTTCCAAATATTATCAGGCGAAGTATCATAATCACGCATTAAATAGTCAATTAACTCTTTACTTTGAATTTCTGAACCAATTATCGGCTCAAATGTACTTTCAACATCTACCCTAATCATATGTATTGATGGGGCAACAGCTTTTAATTTTATTCCATATCTACTACCTTGTTTAATTATTTCAGGTGTATCAAGTTTCATATCGGCTAAAGTTGGCGCTGCAACTCCATAACCTGTTTGTTTTACCATTTTAAGTGCCTCTTTAATTTGATCATATTCCATTTTAGCTTCATTGTAATCTTGAAATAAAGTTAATAATTGTGATCTATTTGTTATATCAACACCTATTATTTCTTTTAATACTTGATTATATAATCCTTTAGGAGCATCTAAATTCAATGTTACTTCTCCTGTTGAAGTGTTAACTTCTGATAAATATGATTTTTCTATATACTCACAATCTTTAAAATAATTTTGGATATTTTCAATATCCCTTAACTTATCAATTTCTACTACACTTTCTTTTATTTTTTCTATATAAATTTTTTTCAACCAATTATCTTTAGATAAGCATGCTATCCAATCAGGCATATTAACATTAACTTGAGTAACTGGAAATTCATATAATGCTTCTCTTAATATTGAATAAATATCTCTTTCTGTCATATTTTCAACACTTATTGGCATAACAGGTACTTTGTAATTATCATGTAATTCTTCTGCTAATCTTTCAGTTTCTGGTAACATTGGATGAGTTGAATTTAATAAAACTATAAATGGTTTTCCTATTTCAGTTAATTCATTAATAACTCTTTGTTCAGCCTCAACATAATTTGATCTATTTATCTCTCCTATTGTACCATCAGTTGTAATAACTATTCCTATTGAAGAGTGATCCTTAATAACTTTTTCTGTTCCTATTTCAGCAGCTTCAACAAATGGTATTTCTTCATCATACCATGGTGTCTTAACCATTCTAGGTCCATTTTCATCTTCATATCCTTTCGCGCCATCAATAACATATCCAACACAGTCAACTAATCTTATATTAGCATCAAATGTATCTATATTAATTTTAGCAGCATTACTTGGTACAAATTTAGGTTCAATTGTCATAATTGTTTTCCCTTGAGCTGTTTGAGGTATTTCATCCAAAGCTCTTTTACGTTCGTATTCATCAGCAATATTAGGTACAACTAAATTTTCAATGACTTTTTTTATAAAGGTTGACTTGCCAGTTCTAACGGCACCTACTACTCCAAAATAAATATCGCCATTGGTTCGTTCTGTTAAACTTTTAATAATGTCTAATTTATCCATATAATCCCTACTTTCATATTGTTTCATTAAAATATATGTAATAATACGAATTATATGAAAATAATTTAAATTAATCCATTAAAATTTTTAGGTACTTTATCATTTACAACTGCCTTTATAATTTTATCTTCTTTTTCTTTATCAACTTTTTTTCCGGTCATTTGACCTAACTCTTGAATAACCTCTCGTAAAGTGTTTTCATTTTTTAAATCTGATTTTTGTAGCTTTTCAGCTAATTCTAGGATTTTTTCCTTTCCTACTTTAGTTTTTCTTTCTACTTTGTTAAAAAAGCTATCTGAAAAATTCATATATTCACCTCTAGAATATTATATGAAAAAAATAAAAAAGCGTTAGTTTTCGCCTTTATTTTTGAATTGTAATACAATAGGAGTACCTTCTAAATCAAAGGATTCTCTTATTTTATTTTCTAAATATCTTTTATAAGAAAAATGAATTAACCCTTTACTATTAACTTGAATATTAAAAGTTGGTGGTTTACTGCTTACTTGATTACAGAAATATATTTTTAATCTTTTTCCTTTATAACTTGGTGGTAAATTTAATAAGTAAGCATCACTTATAACATCATTTAATAAACTAGTTTTAATTTCTTTACAACTATTTTCATATACTTTTAAAATTTCTGGCATTAAAGTATGAATTCTTTTTTTAGTTAATGCAGATAAAAAGACTATTGGCGCAAAAGACATGAATTGAAAATTATTTCTTATTTCTTTAGTAAATTTCTTCATAGCTTCATCTTTATTATCAATCATATCCCATTTATTAACAACAATTATAATTGCTTTACCAGCTTCTAAAGCATAACTTGCAATATGTTTATCATGTTCAATTATTCCTTCTTTAGCATCTATAACTAATAAGCAAACATCTGATCTATCAATTGCTTTCAAAGCTCTTAATAAACTATATTTTTCAACATTTTCATATATTTTCCCTCTTTTGCGCATACCTGCTGTATCAATGACAACAAAATCTTGTCCATGATAAGTTAATGGAGTGTCAATTGCATCTCTAGTTGTTCCTGCTATATCCCCTACTAAAACTCTTTCCTCATTTAATAAAGCATTAACTAAACTACTTTTTCCAACATTAGGTCTACCTATTACCGAAAACTTTATAACGTTTTCTTCATAATCTCTTTGATCATATTTTGTAAAATCTAAAGTTATTTCATCTAGTAATTCACCAATACCTTTGTTTTCTTCCGCACTTATTGGAATATAATTTTCAAAACCTAGTTCATAAAAATCATATAAATTTTCTAAAGCTTTTTTATTATCATATTTATTTATAACTACTATAACTTGCTTATTACTTTTTAACAACATTTCTTTTACAACATAATCATTGGCTGTTAATCCTTCTTTTCCATCAACTACAAATAATACAATATCAGCTTCATCTATTGCTAATTCAGCTTGCATTTTTATATCTTTATTGAAGTCATTTTCTCCAATATCAATTCCACCAGTATCAATTAAATGAAAGCTATAATCATCATAACTAACAGTTCCATAAATTCGATCTCTAGTTATTCCAGGTGTATCTTCAATAATAGATATTTTTTTTCCTACTAAACGATTAAATAAAGTTGATTTTCCTACATTAGGTCTACCTACTAAAGCTACTACGGGTTTTTTCATATTTTTCCTCCTATTACTTTTCCATATTTAATTATATTTTCAAGATATTCTTCATAAATTATTTTGGTTTTTTCAATTAATCGACCTAAAATTACATTATTAATATCATTTTTAATTTTTATATAAAATCGGTGATGATAAGAATAGATATCAATTTTATCTTTTATACTTTTATCAAGCATAAATAAGTCATCTATTTCATAAAGAAAACTATTATAATTTTTAATTGTAAAACACATATCAATATGGTTATCATAATAATTATAATAATCAATTTCTTCTTTTTCTAAAGTTATAATCATACCATAATATAAATCTTTATAGATTTTTATATTATAAAAACCTTTTATATCCATATGATAATATTTTTTTAATTTTCTAAAGATATTTTTAAAAAATTCTTCTAAATCTAATTCATCTTCCAAGTCAACATCTATAATATATTTTTTATTTAAATACAGTGTTATTATATTATCATCATTTTCAATTTTCATTATATCACCTAAATTATCTTATGATTTAATAATTAAAAAGTAATATTATTTTAAATAATTCTTGAAATTTTATCGTAAACTACATCCTTACCTTGTTTAGAAACTGATGAAAATGTAATAAAATCATCTTCTACTACTAGGTTTAATTCATTTAAAATCAAAGTTCGTTGTTTTTGTTGTTGATTAACACTTACTTTATCTACTTTGGTTGCAACTATTGTTACTGGTATTTTATAATGTTTTAAAAATTTATACATCATTAAATCATCTTCGGTTGGTTTATGTCTAAAATCAACTAACATAAATACTTGTTTTAATTGAGGACGATTAGTTATATAATCTTCCATCATTAATCCAAATTTTTGTTTTTTCTTTTTTCCCATTCTTGCATAACCATATCCTGGAGCATCAACTAAATAAAATTCCTCATTAATTAAATAAAAATTAATTGTTTGAGTTTTACCTGGATTAGATGATACTCTAGCATAATTTTTTCTATTAATTACACTATTAATAAAACTACTTTTTCCAACATTAGATCTTCCAACTAATAAAAATTCTGGTAGTTCTAAAGTTGGATATTGGCTTTTTCTAACAGCACTTATAACTAGTTCAACTGATTTAATTTTCATCTTAATTAAGCACCACTTTCTTTTAAATTAAACACTTTAATTATACATGTTAATTAAGAAAATGTCAAAATTTAATAAAACTAGAAACTCTCAAGATTCTAGTTTTAAAAACTTTTTATATACATCTATTATATTAGAAAGAACAGAAGTAACAGTCATTACGCCTACTCCATTTGGTACTGGGGTATATATTATATCTTCAGTTTCTGTTTTAAAGTCCCCTTTAATTTTGTTATCAACTCTTGTTATTCCAGCATCAATTACAATCGCACTTTCTTTTACCATTTTATCAGTTATTAATCCTTCTTTTCCTGTTGCTGTTATAATTATATCAGCATTCTTAGTATAATATTCTAAATTAGTTGTATTTATATCACAATTAGTAACAGTACATTTATCATAAAGCATCAATGATAAAGGTCTACCGATTAAATCACTTTTACCGATAATTACAACATTTTTTCCAATTAAAGTATTTAAAATATTTTCTTTTATTAAATTATCAAGTATTTTTTTTATTCCTAAAGCTGTACATGGAATAACTGTTTTTAAATTTTGACTTAAATTCATTTTATTGGTAGTTGTTAATCCATCAACATCTTTTCTATAATCAATTGTATCAATTAATTCTCTTTGGTATTCTTTTAGTTCATTTGGTAGTGGTAATTGCAATAATATGCCTGTAATATTTTTATCTTCATTTAATTCTATTATTTTATTTTTTATATGAAATTTAGATATTTCTTTAGGATATTCAAATTTTTCAAAATCAATTCCTACTTCTAGACAAGCTTTTTCTTTTTGGTTAACATATATTTTACTTGCTTCATCATCACCAATTCTAATTACAGCTAATTTTAATTTAGGAAAAAATTTTAATTCTTCTTTTATTTCATTTCTTATTTGATTAGATATTTCTTGACAATTAATTTTCATAAATTTCCTCTTTTCTATAATTATTATATCACGTATATAAGAAAACTAAAACTATAAGTTACTATTAATTCTTTTTATTATTTTTTTTATATCTTCTTTATTTTCATCTAATAAATCAATTTTATAATTAGTAATTCCTATTTGTTTTAAATAGTTAATTCTATCTATTAAATCAACTTTTTTATGGTTAAATATTTTATTAAATCCATCTTCAATTATAATTTTATATTTATTATTAAATCTATCAATTAAGTAATATGAATTATTATCTTTAATTAATGAATATTTCATTATCATTAGTTCTAAATATCCATAAATAACTATTTCTAAATTTGATGGATTTAAATATTTTAAATAATCAAGTTCAATTTCTGGTGATAAAACAATTCTTTTAACATTGTTTTCTTTTAATAATTTAATACTTGAATTATTAACAACATTTAAATAGTATTCTGTAATAATATCATTATTTTTTGAATAGGAAAATAAACCACCTAATTCAGTTACTAATAATTTTTCATTTTGCATTTTTTTAATGTTTCCATTAACTCTTGGGAGTTTATAATAAATATTACCAAGATGTTTATATTTTAGATATAAGTTATAATCACTTAAATAGATATCATTTATTTTTTCATTAATTAAAGTTTTTAATTGTTCTTCATTTCTTACTAAAAAATTAATAGTTACTTTATTATTTTTAGTTTTATTTTCATCTCTTTTTATATCATTAATAATGATATCTTTTTTTATTTTAGTTCTTTCTTTGATTAATAAATCAACTAAATTTCTTCTTATATTGTTAAGCTCACTTAATGGGATAAAAATATTATCATCGATATCAATTTCTATTTTGTTTATGATAAATGGAGTATTACCTAGTTTTTCTAATTTATCTAAAATATCTTTTTTAGTAGTTTCTTTTTTAAGGGCTTTATTAATTATGTTACCTTTAGATACTACTTTATTAATTCCATCAGACATTGTTATTATTAAATTATCATTTATTTTAGCTTTTACATTATAGTTAATTTTTATTTTCTTTTTATCATAATTTTCTAAACTTTTATTTAATTTAGCATCAATTGTTTTTAGAACTATATCTTTTGTTTTTAAATTTATTTTGTTATCTAAATATAAAGTTTGACCTTTTTTTAATCCATTAACTAGTAAATCTTTATCATTATATATTTTATTAACCATCATTCCTAAATTATTATTCTTAAATCTTATTCCATCGTTTATATTAATATCATCAGTTAATTTAATTTTTATTTTTTTTCTATTTACAGATATAACTTTTCCTATTTCAATTCCTAAATGATTAGGACTTTCAGGGTTTATAATGAAATCATTAAATAAGTATCCAGATGTAAATTTACGATTAAATAATTTTTTTAAGTTTTTTTCTTCCTCTAATGTAAGAGTTAAAGGTTCATTATTATAATATTTATCAATTAAGTTGCGGTATAACTTGGTTACATATCCAACATATGCTGGACTTTTCATTCTTCCTTCTATTTTTAATGATTTTATATTACTATCTAAAATTTCTTTTAAATGTTTAGTTGTATTTAATTCTTTGGTACTTATGAGATATTTATTATCAATCACTTCATTATTTTTAATTAATTTATAGGGAAGGCGGCATGAACCAACACATGAGCCTCTATTACCACTTCTACCACCATTTAAACTACTAAATAAGCAGCACCCTGAATAGCATACACATAAAGCTCCATGGATAAAAATTTCTTTTTCTAAATTGGTTTTTAAATTATTAATTTCAGTTAATGACATTTCCCTATCTAAAACAATTCTAGTTACACCTATTTGTTTTAAAAATTTAATTCCTTCATCATTATGATTATGACATTGAGTTGAAGCATGAATTTCTAAATTAGGAAACATTTGATGGACTAAAAAAATCATTCCAATATCTTGCATAATTACAGCATCAATTCCATTTTTATATAAAAATTTAATATATGATAAAAATTCTTCAACTTCGTGTTCAAAGATAATGGTATTAACAGTTACATATATTTTTACACCATAAAGATGACAATAGTTAATTGCCTTAATCATTTCCTCATTGGTAAAGTTTTTAGAATATGCTCTTGCACCAAAGTTTTTACCACCTAAATATACAGCATCTGCACCGTTGTTTACAGCCTGATATAACATTTCTTTATTTCCAACTGGACTTAAAAGTTCAACCATATATAACAACTCCTTGTAAATTTATTATAAATGATTTTATTAAATATTTCAATTGAAAAAACTATCAATCAATGATAGTTTCTAAATTTTGTTTATATTCTCTTATATTATTTTTATATTCCTCTATTTGAGATTTTAATTCTTCGTTTTCTTGTTCTAATTGATCATTTCTTTCTTCTAAATAATCTTCACTATTTTGTTCTTCATATAAATAATTATGTTTTAATTTATTTAAGTTTTCTTCATTACCATAAACATTTACTTTTATATTTTGTAGTTCACCATAGTTATAAAATTTATTAGATTTTAAATTTTTTAAAATTAATTCTAGATATTTTTTATTATTTTTAGAATATCCATTAATACTTACAAAATTATCATATTCATAAATATTACCTTGATAATATTCTTTATAATATTTTATGTTTACTACAATTACATCATTTAAGTTATTATCAACTATATATTCTGTATGATAAAAATTATTTTCAAAAGATAATTTATCAGTCATTTTTATTTCTTTTGTTACTTCTTCTATTTTTTCATTAGGAACTTTATTAATATAATTTATTTTAGATATTTCAATCATAAATATTCCAAATGATAAACCAATTCCAACAAGAGAGATTAAAAAAGTAATTAGAAATTTTTTAGTATTATTTTTCCTATTGAATAGAAAATTAATTATTAATTCTAGTATTAAAATGTTTAATAAAATTAGAAAGCTTATCATTAAAAATATTCCTAAATAGAATATTCCTTTAAATATTAAAGCAATATTGACTATAAATGATGTACATAATAATAGTAATGAAAATACTAAAGGAAGTGAGAAGAAGCAAATCATTATTTTAATACATACCAATACTATTACCCCTAATGTATTAAAAATAGGATGGTTTTTAGTTTCTATTTTTTCGTTTTTTTCTTCTTTTGATGTTACTTCATAGTTATCTAAATAGGCAATTTTTAAAATATATACAAATATTAAAATATAGAGAATATAGTAACAAATATTTACTAATAAATTAAATATTTGAGATATAAATTCAGTTAATTTATCATTTGCTAAAACATTTATAATATTATGTACTGCTGTTTTAATTCCATCAAATGGTATTCTAAGGAGAAGTAGCCCTAGGGCAATTAAAAACATAATAAATATACAGTTAACTGTTTGTTTAAATGTAAAAGCTTTAAACATTTCAAAAGTTTTTTTAATTAGTTCTAAAGTTGTATCAATTAAGTTTAATTTTTTCTTTTCACTTATATTGATAATTTCATCGTTGGTAAGTTCATCTAGACTACATTTAAATATTTTTGAAAGAGCAATTAACTTATCCATTTCAGGATATGTTTGACCAGATTCCCATTTAGAAACTGATTGTCTAGTTACATCAAGCATATCGGCAAGTTGTTCTTGCGACATTTTATTTTCTTTTCTTAAATTTTGGAGTTTTTCATTGAAACTCATAATATCACCTCAAAAACATTTTACTATGTATAGTGGGTTTTAATCTACCACTTTTTAGTTGTTTTTTGTCAATTTTCGGTTGCATGTTTATTATTTTATCAAATTTTTGAGATAAATTCTATATTACCATTTGCAATATTTAAAATTTACTATAAAGCAAAAGGAAGAGCAATAACTCTTCCTTTTGAAATACCTCTACCAAGTGTAAAATACACCTGCAACAATCTAAAGTAATTTAATTATACCATTTCTAGTGGTTAAGTCAATACTTTTTCACGATTTTCTTTAGATTTATTATTAACAATGTCTTGTCTTTTTATAGGTTTTATATTACTTTTATTTGTTTCTTTTATCTCTTCAAAAGCGTAATATTTTTTGATTATTTTAATTATCTCATCATTATCTTTTTTAGTAATAGTTCCTGTTTCAGTATTTTTGACACTTCTTCTTGCTTTTTTAGATTTGTTTTTATCATTACTTAAATGTAATGAATAAGATAATTCTTCCATATTTTTATTACCCACTTTAAGATGTATAATAAAAAATCCTTTAAAAGGATTTCGTTTTTGTTTTAACTGAATTACTAATAAGAACTTGACTTGAAGCGATTTCAGCAACATTGTCTAATGGATTACCACTTAATAATCTTTTTATAAATGTTTCTGGCGATTTTATTCTAAATTTTTTACCAAATTGTTCTAAATGATTATGAATTGCAAGTTCAATGTCTAACACATTATCATAATTATTTTTTAATTGTTGCAATTCTTTTTTTACTCCTATGCTATTTCTACCAACAGTATATACAATGTTTCCTTTGCTACTTTCTTTATGATTTTTTTCTTTAGTTTGTTTAAATTCATCAAAACATTTTAATTCAGCATTAGGATTAACTTTTTTTATTGCTTTGATATATATTTCTCTAATTTGATCTAATAACAATTGGTATTCATTATAAACATTCTTTTGAAGTTCTTTGTTTTTTATAAATGAAATTAATTTATTATTTCTATTATTTTCTAATGATTGTGATGCCATTTCAAATTGAGTTGTGTCTAAACCATAATTTTTTTTAAAAAATTCTAAAAATTGTTTATCAATAACTTTTTTATTACTACATAAACTTAAAACTCTTTCAATTCTTTTAATATCTAAAAGTTCACTCATTAACATTAATTCTTTTTGTTTATTTTTATTATTTTTTTTAACATCTTCGATATTATAGTTTTTACCATTTGTTAAATCTTGTTTGGCATTTTCATATTTTTTTAATAATACTTGATATTGAGCTATCATATCAATAAATTGTTCTAAAGTTTTTTCATCATTTAAGTCTACAATTTCACTATATTCAAACATTTTTTTATAGCTATCATAATGTCCACTTCTTTTTAAAAGATCTTCTCTTATATCACATAAGCTATATTGTTCAATTATTTGTAAATCATTAGATAATATAAGAACTTCTTTTTGTAAAAGTTCTATTGCTTCTTTTAATTCTTTTATTCTATTAATATCTTCTAAAGATTTTTTTTCAAGTAAATTTAACCTTTTTAATTCTTCTTCATTATTTTTAAGTTTGTTTTTACAATCTTCTAATTTTATTAATAATTTATAAATATTATCATCATTAATTCTTTTTAAATCTTCATCAGTTAAATTTAAATATCTATATAGACTTTCTTCAAAAGAATGTTTTTTTTCTAATTTATCATAAAATAATTTTTGAAATTCAGTTAATTTATTTTTATCTACCATTTTTATTCCTCCTTTAGTGGTTCTGATATAATATCATATTTTTTAATTTTATGCAAGTTACTAATTTTTAATAACTTTAATTTTTAATTAAAGGCTAATTCAATAGAAATTTCTTCATCCAAATAAGCAATTATTAAAAATATTATTCCACTTATTAACACTAAAGAAGAACCTATAAAGGCTAAAAAGGTTAAAATTATTTTTTTATCAGTATCAGTTTCATTTAAATTTTTAAGGTTTTTATAATCACTATTAGCAAAATAATAATATATTATAACTAATATAGAGAAAATTAAAATTATTGTATTTTGATAGTTTTTTCTTGCTTCTTCATCATCATATAAAATGAATTTTTTTTCTAATTCATTTGCATAAAAACTTAAAATAATAATTCCTATATAAATAATCCAAATATAGTTTTCAATTTTTATATCTTTTAATCTATTTAGTTTTTCTTCCATATTTAATTTTATTTAAACTATTAAAAAAAATTAGAATTTATTTTTTAAATATTCTTCTAATTCTTCTTTAATATCATCTCGTTTTAATCCAATTTCTATTATTGCTTTAATGAAGCCTATTTTATTACCTATATCATAATATTCTCCATCATATTTACAAGCATAAAAATCTTCATCTTTCATTAATTCTTTAATTGCATCAGTAAGTTGATATTCTTTGTTATTTAATTTAATTTTTTCTAGCTTTTCAAAAATAGAACTTTTAAATATATATCTTCCTGAAATTGCTATATTACTTGGAGCAGATGTTATTTCAGGTTTTTCGATTATACTTTTTATTTTTTGACCGTTTTCAAATTCAATAATTCCATAACGGTTTACTTCTTCTCTTAATACTTCTTTCGCGCCTATTATGTTACCATCATATTTTTCATATAATTCAATCAGTTGTTTTAATACTGGTTTTTTAGCTATTGTTAAGTCATCTCCGTATAAAACAGCAAATGAATTATCTTTTATATAGTTTTTAGCTAAATAAACTGCATGACCACTTCCTTTTGGTTCTAGTTGTTCTATATAATGAATATTACATAATTGACAAATATTTTTTACTTGATTTAATTCTTTAATTTTTTGGTAATTTTTTAAATGATTTTCTAATTTTTCATTACGTTCAAAATATTTTTTTATTTCTGGTTTCAAGGGATTAGTTATTAAGTAAACATCTTTAATTCCACTTTCAATACATTCTTCTATAATGTATTGTAAATTGGGTTTATCAATGATTGGAAATAACTCTTTAGGTATTCCTTTAGTAGCAGGTAAAAACCTAGTTCCCATACCAGCACAACAAATAACTGCTTTGGTAATTTTTTTCATTTTTCTTTACTTAGAGCATCCCATACGACTTTAAAAATAAATACACCAAATAAAAAACAAGCGAGCCAAAAAATTGGGTTATCATGATATTCAAAAAATAAATCAGATACCTTTCTTCTTAAATGTTCTATTCTATCTATAATTGTTAACATATTTACACCTTCCTATAACTTTTATGACCTTTCATAATTTGTTTTATTCCATGAGGATGTTTAAAGGCAATAGTAAGAATTGATTTATCTACACCGACTACTATTCCTTCACCATATTTATCATGTATTACATGGTCACCAACTTTATATTCAATAGTTTTATCAATCATTATTTCTTTTTTAAATTTATTTGTTAATAATACTCTATCACTTTCTAGATATTGCGTATCTATTTCTTTGACAAATCTACTTATTGGGTTAAAGTTAGTATTTCCAAATAATATTCTTTGTTTGGCACTTACTAGATATAAATTCTTTTTAGCACGTGTTACTCCAACATAACATAGTCTTCTTTCTTCTTCAAGTTCATCATTAGCTTCAAAAGATTTACTACTTGGAAAAACACCTTCTTCTAGTCCAACAATAAATACATTATCAAATTCTAATCCTTTAGCAGCGTGCAAAGTCATTAAGGTAACAACTTCTTTATTTTGTTTATGTTCATCAATATCACTTACTAAAGATATTTCCATTAAAAATTCATCTAACATTATTATACCATTGTTTTCTTCAAATGTTTTTGTTATTGATTTAAATTCTTCTAAATTTTCTAATCTTACTAAAGATTCAATTGTATTTTCACTTTCTAATTCTTGTCTTAATCCACTTAATTTTAATACAGCTTCTACAATTTCGGTTAAAGAACTTGTTTCTTTTAATTGAATTAACTCATCAATTAAATTTTTGAATTGTTGTTCTTTTCCCGAAGAAATAACTTCATAAATACTTTTTTTATCACGTGTTGCTAAATCTATTAATTTTTCAATTGTTTTTAAACCAATTCCTCTTTTAGGAACATTTATAATTCTTAATAAATTTAAATCATCATCTTGATTATAAATAACTTTTAAATAGGCAATTAAATCTTTAATTTCTTTTCTATTATAGAATGAAAACCCACCAATAATTTTATAAGGTATATTTTCTTTTAATAAAGCTTCTTCTATATTTCTTGATTGAGCATTAGTTCTATATAAAACTGCTATTTCATCTATTTCTTCGCCATTTTTAATTAATTTTTTTATTTCTTTTACTACATAAGTAGCTTCATCTTTTTCATCAATAGCTTGATAATGTTTTATTTTAGAACCTACATCACTATCTGTCCAAAGTTTTTTTTCTTTACGACTTTTGTTATTAGCAATTATATTATTAGCCGCATTTAATATATTTTGAGTTGAGCGGTAGTTCTTTTCTAATTTTACTACTTTAGTATTAGGATAGTCTTTTTCAAAGTTTAAAATGTTTTTATAATTGGCACCTCTCCATGAGAAAATGGTTTGATCAGGATCTCCTACTGCACATATATTTTTATTTTTAGCAACTATCATTTTAATTAAAATATATTGAGCTTCATTAGTATCTTGATATTCATCAACTAAAACATATTTGTATTTTTGTTGATATTTTTGCAAAATTTTAGGATTATTTTTAAATATTTTTATTGGCATTATAAGTAAGTCATCAAAATCAAAAGAATTGTTTATTTTTAGTTTTTGTTGATATTTTTGATATACTTTTAATACTACTTCTTCAAATTCGCTATTGACGTATTTTTCATAATTATATTCATCTATTAATTCGTTTTTAGCCCCGCTAATTCTACTTTTTATAGCTTTAGGATTATATATTTTAGGATCTAATCCCAAATCTTTTAGTATTCTTTTTATTAATGTTAATGAGTCATCACTGTCAATAATAGTAAAATTGCTTTTATAGTTTAATAAATCATAGTTTTCTTTTATTACAATAAGACCAAAGGCATGAAAGGTTGATATTTGCATATTATATGCAATAGGTCCAATAATTTTTACTAATCTATCTTTCATTTCTTTAGCTGCTTTATTAGTAAATGTTATAGCTAAAATGTTTTCTGGATTAATGTTATTTTCAATTAAATAGGCAATTCTAGTGGTTAAAACTTTGGTTTTACCACTTCCTGCCCCAGCTAAAACTAATAGAGCACCATCAATTGTTGTTACAGCTTCTAATTGTTCTTTGTTTAAATTTTCAATGTTAGTCTTTAACATCAATAACAACAACCTTACTAGTCTTTTTTTTGGTAAATTTATTTTTTATAAACATAATTAACCATACAATAGCTATAACTATAATTAAAAATACAAAAGCATAAAAAGATAAAATTAAGAAAATAACTGCAACAGCTATTACAAATATATATATCAAAATTAATTTTAATTTATCTAAATTATTCATATCTTACCCTCCTTTCTATATTATTATACCATGTATAATACTTTATTACAATTGATTATTGTATAAATAAACATTGGTTATTTTTCTTATAATAAGGTAGCATTTCTATCTGAATAATTATTTAATATTAAAACATTTATATGTAATTAACATCTTAAGATAAGGTTATTTTTATTACTTCGTATTAGTTATAAAAAAAAAATAGGAATTAATCAATTCCCATTAAAAATTATAGAAAGTAGGTGATACTTATGATAGAAAAAATATTTCTTTCATATGTATCACTTGTGTTCAATTTACTTGAACAACTATATCATACCATATTTTTTTAGTACATTTCAAGTATTTATTTATATTTAGATTAAAAAATATTCTCTATATGTATATGTTTTTTTATTTTTGTTTTAAAATATAACATTGGTAATAATAAATCTAAAGATAATTTTAATAAATATTGACTTAAATATATATACAGTAGTTACTGAAATAATTATTAAAAAGTTTGATTTGTTAAGTTTAATAAATTGAAAAACAAATAACTTGGTTACAAAAAATATGGCTTTGATAAAAAAGTGGCAAAAAAGCGGCAAAAATTTTTTGAACAACTATCACTCTATTATCTTTTCAAAGATAGTAGATAGGAGTGATTTAATGAGAAAAGATGTAAGTAATGAAATTATAAGAATAGGAGGTGATAGTATTAATAAAAGTGAATTGGCAAGAATCATGGGATGTTCAAGACAAACAATTTATAATCGTGAAGAAAGATTGAAAAATCCCAAACCTAGAAAAAATATTGTTAGATCAAGTAAACTTGATCCATATAAGGAAATAATAGATACTAAAGTGGATAAATATCATAGTAAAGCCATGAATGTTTATAAGTTCATAAAAAAGCAAGGTTATACTGGAGGATATGGGATAGTCAGAAACTATGTTAAATCGCATAAAAATGAGCAAATAAAAAAGGCAACAATAAGATTTGAAACCATACCAGGATTACAAGCACAAGTAGATTGGAAAGAATCTATGAAATTAGTAAATAAACACGGTGAAGTATATGAAGTAAATATATTTCTCATAATACTAGGTTATTCAAGGTATAAATATATTGAATTAACTAGTGATAGAAATCAAAATACACTATTCAAATGTATGGTTGGAGCTTTCGGATATTTTAATGGTTGCCCCAAAGAAATATTATTCGATAATATGAAAACTGTTGTAGATAAAGCAAGAACAACTATAACTAATGTCGTATTTAATAAAAGGTTTGAAAGTTTTAGTAATGATGCAGGTTTTACACCTATAGCTTGTATTGGATATAGACCTAAAACCAAAGGAAAAGTTGAAACTCTAGCAAGAATAATGGAAAGATTAAGACCTTATAACGAAGAGTTTGAGACTTGGGAAGATTTAGATGCAATAGTAAAAGAAATAAACGAAGATATAAACAACGAGGTTGTTCAAGGTGTAAATATTATTCCAAATGAAATTTATGAAAAAGAAAAAGAGTATCTTAATCCTCTACCATTATGGGATAGACTAATTAATTACTATGAGCCAGAAAAAACTTATAAAGTATCTAAAGAGTCTATGATAACATATAAAGGAAAAAAATACTCAGTTCTAACGTATCTGATAAGTAAACAAGTTACTGTAACAGAAATTGATTCCAGAATCAATATATATTATAACATTACAGACTTTATTTGCCAACATGAGATGAGCAACAAATATTTAAATTATCATGAAAGTGATTTAAAAGAAATAATGAAAAGCGAAGCATATAGAAATAAAACAGATGAAGAAATACAAGAAATAATAGAATTAAAAAAGAAAGATAAATTGTTAGGAGTGAAAATAGATGAATGAATATAATAACTTATTAAATAATTTGGAAGTATTAAAATTAGAAAAAATGAGAAGTTTTTTACCAAATTATTTAGAAGAAATAACAAACAAAAAAATACCATTTCAAAAAGCGTTTTTGAAATTAACCAACAAGGAAATAGAATATAGGAATGAAAGAGCCTCAAAAATTCAAATAACTGTATCTGCTTTTCCTTATGAAAAAGAATTAAAAGACTTTGATTTTGATTATCAACCATCGATTGATAAAGATAAGATAGAAGATTTAAACACTTTACGATTTTTAGAAAAACATGAAAATATATTGTTTGTAGGGTCAAGTGGTGTCGGTAAGACACACTTGGCTACAGCAATTGGAGTAACTGCTGCTAAAAAAAGATATTCAGTATATTTTATATCATGTCATGATTTGATTACACAATTAAATAAAGCTCATTATGAAAATAAATTAGAAAATAGAATAAAACATTTTTGTAGATATGAATTGTTAATAATAGACGAAATAGGTTATCTTCCTGTAGATAAACAAGGAGCAAATTTATTATTTCAATTGATAGCAAAAAGATATGAGAAAAGATCTACAATAATAACTACTAATATGACTTTTAGTAAATGGGGGGAAGTGTTTAGTGATAATACATTAGCTAATGCAATTCTTGATAGATTGCTCCACCATTCACATGTAATTAATATAACAGGTAATTCATATCGAATAAAAGATAAAATAGAACAACTTGAAAATACACAAAAAAGATAGATATATACCTGTCTTGAATATAAAGAAGTGTCCAACTTTGAAATTGACATTTTTGTCCAAAAAATCATTGACATTTACACTTTTTTTATTTTATGCAAGTTTCCTTGCTAAATACATCATATCATATTTTTTTTATTTCTTTCAAGTATTTATTTATATTTAAATTAAAAAGTGTTCTCTATATGTATATGTTTTTTGTTTTTATTTTAAAAATACAATTGACACTCGAAAATATGTTTGGTACAATTGTTTTAAGGAACATTTAATAAAGTTGGGTGTTATCTATTTTCTATAAAATAATAGAAAGTGGGTGATGTTTATGATAGAAAAAAATTTTTCTTATCAAATAATAAGTTTTTTATTAACAGTAATAAAAATGCTTATGGCATTGCTTATTATTATAGCAATTAAACTGTAATAATAAGTAAGCACCTAAATCATCATTTGAATTAGGTGCTATTTAAAAACTTTAAATCATTAGGTAGCACCCAACATGTAACTATTAGATGTTCCTTTTTTTATTTTATGCAAGTTTTCTTGCTAAATACATCATATCATATTTTTCTGCTTTTTTCAAGGTGATTATTTTTTTATTGATAATTACCGTTTTCTATATGTTTATTGTTTCTTACAATAATAGTATTAATTATCTTCTAGAAAATAATTTACTAGTTTTTCATAATTATCTTGACTATTTAAACAAGTATCTATTAAATATCCTCTTTCATTATTTATTTGATATTCTTTAATACCTCTTATATAAAAATCTTTGTTTCTATCTTCAATAAAGAAAGGCATTATATCATTGTATAAACATTCTCTAAATATTATCATTCTTCCGATACGCCCATTTCCATCTTGAAAAGGATGGATACGTTCAAATCTAACATGAAATTCAATAATATCTTCTATTGTTTTATTATCTATTTTATCATACCATTTTAATAATTCTTTCATATCAGTTGCAACATTACTTGGTAATGATGTAGTAATATTGCCAACAAAGTTACTTTTCTTTTTATACTCACCTACATTAAACCATTCTTTTTCATTATCAGTTAAAGTACCTTCTTTTAATATAAAATGAAATTTTTTTATCATATCTTCAGATAATTTATCATCAATTGTATCTAACATATACTTAAACAAAGTAAAATGATTTTTTATTTCGGTGGCATCTTTTAAAACAATTACTTTATTTTTATTAGCTAAAATTGTTCCAGTATCATAAATACTTGCGGTTTCATCAGGGGTTATTGTAGAACCCTCAATATGATTTGTGTTATAGGCAAAATCAATTTGAGTTTTATGATAAAGACTACCTGATAAACCAATATTTTTTTGTTCAATTAAAGCATTCTTTATTTTTTTTACTTCCATTTTTTTACCTCCTTTAAAACTTTAACTATAATTTTTCAAATAATAAGTAAGCACCTAAATCAGCATTTGAATTAGGTGCTATTTTAAAATTCAATATTACAGGTAGCACCCAACATTGCACTATTAGATGTTCCTTTTTTATTTTATGCAAGTTTTCTTGCTAAATACATCATATCATATTTTTTGGCTTTTTTCAAGGTAATTATTTTTTTATTGATAATTACCGTTTTCTATATGTTTATTTAATTGCCTTTGATAATAACAGTATTATCAATAACATTGTCTTTAAGTTGACTGCATTTTCCATCATCTTTGCTAATTTCAAACTTTAATATCGATGTCATATTTTTACTACTATAAAAATAATAATCTGTATTATAGTCTTCACTATAATAATGATTTAATTTTACACCGTTTTTATTTTGAAATGCTTTAATATTGATATCTTTTTTAGTTAAATTAGTATAATATTTTTTAGCTTGTTCTTTTTGAGTTGTTTTTCTATTTAATCTATATTCATCAGTTAATGTTAAAGTAAGATAACAAATATTGTCATTATCATTATATTGAAAAAGTACTTCTGTATAATGATATTTTCCTTTTTTATAACTATTGAAACTTGGATTTTTTAGTTCTGGTATATTATTATATTCTAATTTTAATCTTTCAACATTTTTAGAACTTAAATTTAGAAACATTAATCCAATTAATAATAGTAATATTTCTATAACATATGTTAATACAACCGTAACAGCACTTGTGCCTCCTTTTACCTTACAAATTTGTTTTAATTCATCCATATCAGAGTTAGGATTATTTTTAATTATTTCATCTATTTTTTCATTACAAATATTTAAATATTCTTGTTTAAAATTAAATGATAAAACAATATTAACTATTGGTACAGCATAAGATAAAAGGAATAAATCAGGGAAAAATATAACTAAAACATAATTTATTATTGATAATAAAGTCAGTATTATACCCATCGAATAACATTTGCGGTATAACAAATATAAACTTCCAAAAGCAAATAAATTCCATGAGAATTTTCCACGAGTAAATTCTTTATAATTATTCCCTACATAAGATTTTAATAACTCTTCTCTATTGATTATTGTTTGTTCCATTTTGATTACTTTCAATAGGTTTTATATTAAAAATTTCATCAGCACTTGGAGTGCTAACGGGATTATTCACAACTTGATTATTATTTTGAACAGGTGGTTCAAATTGATTATTTTGAAGTGGTTGAGGATTAATTGGTTGATTATTTATTGGTGCAATATTATTTACAGGTTGAACATTATTAACTTGTTCATTATTTGAACTAACTACTGTTTTTTTTGATTTACTATTACCTATAGCAGATAATATAACAATTAAGAATATTAAAACTATAATACCTATTCCAAAATAAATATTGGTCCAATTATATAATTCAAATTCAAAATCAATGTTGGTACTTTTATCTGTTAATAAACTCCAATTTAAATCTTTACCTTCATTACTTACCTTATTTGCATTATTAGATATAGCTTTATAAGGTAGTGAAACATTAAAACTTAAATCTAATTTAGACATCATTTTAGAAAAATCTAAATCTTCTAAATTACCACTTGTACCATCATTTGAACTTCCATCATATTCTATACTATCATCAGAACTATCCATATTACTTTCTTCAGCTGCAAATTTAAATTTAGCTGTATAAGTATTTTTTAATAATCCTTTTTTTACATTAAAAATATATTTTTCATCACTTTTTTCATCTAATATTCCACTTAAATCATATTCAATATTTCCAGAAGCACTTATTTCATCAATATTCTTTACTTTTTTAGAAATAACATTACCTACCATACCATTTTCATTATAATCAGTTATAGTATAACCTTTATTTTCAATTACTTTTCTGTCTTTATCTTCTAATAATTTCTGGTCTTGGACAAGTGATTCATCAATTGCATAAATAAATGATAACTCCATTGATTTATCTTTATTAATAACCATATTTCCATTGTATTTAATGCAACCAGTTAACAATAAAACTGTTAATAAAGCAGCTAAATATTTTAATTTTTTCATTTTATTTTTCCTCCTATTATATTTATAATATATCATAAGTATCTAATAAATAGCAATTATTTTAATTAAAAATAAATATCACTTTACACATTTTGGTTCTATAATAAATAGTGTTGGTGAGGTATCTCACTGATACTATTTTTAAT